>CALVWX010000001.1 GCA_944368215.1 uncultured Clostridia bacterium
TTTTCGGAGAGGAGACTTTCAAAGGACTTTGAGGGACTGTTTTCGTCCCTCTTTTCTCTGTTCATGCCGGAGATGAGGAGCTACCCCTCCCGCCTTGCCGAAATCGAGCAAGAGATGAAAGAGGACAGACAAAACGAAACAGCCGAGGACAAGGCCTCGGCACAAAATAAAAATTCTAAATATGATTGGGGGAAATAATTGCGGCGAACTATTGCTTTTTACGAGAAAGTATGGTAGTATTTTACGCATAGTTAACCAAAAAGGAGGAACATGACAGATAAAGAATTAGAAACGATATTGAATGCAATCAAGTACGTTCCCGACGAAAGCGAAAGAGATGAGGCCACTCGCCTTATTTTAAAGGCCGCGTCGGAGAGCATAACGCTGGAACGGCTTAAAGCCATTACGGCGAAGGAAGAAAAGAAGGCTGATTTTAAACGGGTCGGCGCAGACAAATTTATCAGATTTACTAAACAGGAGATAAATTCTATGCCCGACTATTTAAGAAAATTATTTACCATCAACGACAAAATTGTAACCTACCGCGTGACCAAGGACGGATACTATCAGGCGAGGTACCGCCGCGACGGATATTGCATCGAAGTCGCCTCAAAAGACTTCAACACCATGAAGCGCAAGTTCATCGATAAGTTCGCCGAGGTCGAGCGCGAAAGGCTCAACCACAAATACCCCGTCTTTAAAGAGCTTATAGACGAATGGCTTAAAATCAAAAGGCGGACGGTAAAGGAATCGACCTACAAGAGCTATTACGACATTATCTACACGCACGTCGTGCCGAGGTTCGGACATCTTCACGTAAATGAAATAACGCGTAAGGATGTTCAGGATTTCCTGTTTGGCCTTACAGATCAGGGCAAAATGCGCACCGCGCAGAAACTTAAAGTGCTTATGACGGCTATGTTTGAAGTAATCTGCGACGATTACGACATAAAGTCGCCTATGCGCAAGATCGTGCTTTCGCACTACGAGGTCAAAAAGGGCAACGCCTTCACCAAAGCCGAGGAAAAGCGCATTGTGGACTTCTGCACACGAAATACTCAATATATCGCCCATTCCGGACTTCTTCTCCTGCTCTACACTGGTATGCGAGTGGGCGAAATAAAGAGTATGCAATACGACGGCAAATACATAACCTGCGAGTCCGAAAAGACGAGAAAGGGCTATGCCGCGGTCATAAGAAAAATACCCGTATCGCCCATGCTGAAAAAAGTACTGCACCTGATTGATTTCAGGCAGGCAAAAGAGGTAAGCACCTTTACGATAAGGGATGCGCTCAAACGCATATTCCCCGACAGGCACATTCACGAGCTGCGCTATACCTTTATAACCAGGGCGAAAGAATGCGTATAAAAAGGAAACCAAGAAATAATTATCGCGTCAAAGCAGCCAAATTTAAAGCAAATTCAATCTTAGTATTTATTTTTAATTGGCAATTTTTTGGGGATTTATTGAAAATTGCCCTGATGCATGATATAATAATATTAACTCGATATTTATTGAAAAGCTATTCAAAAATTTTTTATTTTCTTTTTGACAATAAATGCCGGGCAAAAAATCGAATGTGCTTATGCAGAGCATTTTGGTTGAGGGCACGCTTTTTATTTCCAGCAAAAAGAATTGGGGGAAAAATGAAACGGAAATTTTTTTTGACAATTTTAACAGTTATAATGGTCGGCTCCTGTGCCATAGGTCTTGCTGCCTGCGGTTCATCAAACGAAAAAGATACTCACAAGCATCAGTTGCAACATTTTGACGCTGTTTCAGCCACCTGCACCGAAGACGGAAATATAGAATACTGGCACTGTTCGGCGTGCGGCAAATATTTTTCCGATGCGCAAGCGACCGCAGAGACAGACCAATCGAAAACGATCATTCCCGCCAAAGGGCATACTTTTTCGAAAAATTGGTCGCACGACGATACATATCACTGGCACGCTTGCCAAAACTGCGACGAAGTGAGCGACAAGGCGGAGCATGCATGGGAAAGCGGCGTTGTAACAAAACAGCCCACATGCACGGAAGACGGCACCCGGGAACGCGAGTGTTTCGTATGCAATGCAACAGGGCAAGAAACAATTTTCGCGACAGAACATGCTTTTCCCAAGGACTGGTCGTACGACGATACATATCACTGGCACGCTTGCCAAAACTGCGACGAAGTGAGCGACAAGGCGGAGCATACCCGTATCGACGGCATTTGCCCTGTCTGTGGAGCACCCGAACCGAGCATCGGCCTTGGATACATATTAAATAATGCCGGAACCGGTTATTCTGTCAACGGTATCGGCACCTGTACCGATGCTGACATTGTTATTCCTTCCACATATAACGGTCTGCCCGTCACCTCTGTCGAAGAGGCTGCGTTTTTTAATTGCTACTCGATTACCGGCATAACTCTTCCTGACAGCATCATATCTATCGGAAGGATCGCATTCGCTAATTGCTCCGCACTTACAAGCGTGATCATTCCCGACAGCGTTATAGATATCAAAGATAGTGCGTTTTCCGGTTGCCGTTCTCTTGAAAGCATAACCCTTCCTGACAGCATTACGTCCATAGAAAGATATGTGTTCAATTCCTGCTACGCACTTGAAAGCATAACCATACCTGACAGCGTTATTGATATCGAAGATTATGCATTCTTCTGTTGCACCGGACTTAAAAGCATAACCATTCCGAGCAGCGTTAAATCTATTGGCGGCTATTCGTTCAGCTATTGTACCTCGCTCACAGGTATATCGATACCCGAAAACGTTACCTATATCGATGAATATGCATTCAATAATTGCACTGCGCTTAAAAACATAGTCCTTCATGAAAAAATGGGCGCTCTTATGAGAGGGGTATTCAGCTATTGCACCTCGCTTGAAAGCATAACCATTCCTGACAGCGTTATTGATATAAGCACTCATGCATTTGAAAAGTGCTCTTCTCTTAAAGAGGTTATTATTGGCAGCGGCGTTATCTCTTTAAGCAGTTACGCGTTCTCCTACTGCACCTCGCTTGAAAGCATAACCATTCCCGAAAACGTTAAAGTTATCGGCGATTATACGTTCGCCTATTGTACCGCGCTTAAAAACATTGATATAGGCAGCGGCGTTACAACTATCGGCAAGACCGTATTCAGTGAATGCACCGCGCTTACAAACGTAACGTTTGAAAATACAAGCGGCTGGCGAATTTCCTCGTCGAGTACGGAAACAAGCGGAACAATCATTCCCGAAAACGATCTTGCAAATCCTTCCACTGCGGCAACCTATCTTAAATCAACTTATTGTGACTACTATTGGAAGCGCAGTTAAACAAGGCGGTATAACGTCCATTTTCAAGACAAAAACAATAGGTCATTAAGGCAGTGCTGCACGCTCCGCCTCGGCGAGAGCTTCCGCCCTTAAACAGCTCAACGCCAAGCGAAAGCGCATGGAAGAGTTAGATGTATTTATCCGCACCGTCTTTGAGGAAAAGGTCTTGAAGAAGATGCCCGAAAGCTTATGCAACTCACTTTGCGAAAGCTATCGGAAGGAGCAACAGCTACAGCAAACCGAGATAGTTACATTGCAAAAGAAGTTGCAGGAAGAGAGCAAAGACGAAGCCGATGTCGAGGAATACATAATTCGCATAAAGCTGTACGGCAATTGCCCCGAACTTACGAGGGAAATGTGTCTGCAGCTGATTAAGTGCAAAGACGGAGCACAACAACTGCCAGCACGCTCCCGCTACGCGAAATATCCGCATCTATTACAAATTGATAGAAAAGGAACACGCAAATCATAGCAAAAGCTACCGTACAATCCTTTTTGTACGCAATATAAAGAGTGCGGGTGCAATCCCGAAGTCGTTATGAAGTGGGTAGGTCACGAATTCGACGCTGATGTAAAGACCAGCCGAGTTGACAGAGGCTATACCGACTACTCGGAAGAATATTTAATGCAAGAAATTAACAAAATTAACTATATTTTGTGATCCACAATCAAATTAACAAAAAAGGCTTAATTTTTAGGCAAATATGGCAAGTTTTCACTTCCCAATCTCTTCCCAAACATAACAAAACGGGAGGAAATTATCAAATTTCCTCCCGCTCCGTGGTGCCCGAGATCGGACTTGAACCGATACGGATGTTACTCCTCAGGATTTTAAGTCCTGTGCGTCTGCCGATTCCGCCACTCGGGCATGTGTTTTTGTTAAGTTTTCAGTTTTTTTGTTAATATTTTGTTAGTTTCTATCTGCCAAAAATTTTAAGTCCTCTGCGTTTTACCGGTACGCATATGGCATAAAGAGCCGATATGAGGAAACTGACCTGACAAAACATAGCATAACACTTTTGCGGCATTTTGTCAATAAATTATGCGCCGCAAGTTTGGCATAATACACGCCTTGAGCGAATATAGGCCATACATTTGACTTATGGCGATTAATCTGTTATTATTAATGCAGTTCAATTAAGAATTCACAGGAGGAAAATTATGAACAAAAGCCAACTTATTGCAAAAATTGCGGAAGACGCAGACCTTAAAAAAGCCGACGCGGAGAAATTCCTTGACGCGTTTATCTCCGCAGTTAAGGAAGTTTGGGCGGAAGGCGACAAGCTTCAGCTTGTGGGCTTCGGTACGTTTGAAACCAAAGAGCGCGCAGCCAAGACCGGCGTAAACCCCGCAACGGGCGAAAAGATTGAAATTGCAGCATGCAGAATCCCCTCTTTCAAACCCGGCAAGAGTCTGAAAGACGAACTCAACAAATAATTGGTTTTATCTTTAATGCCTGCATAATTTTTATGCAGGCATTAATATTATTTTTCGGCGCACAACTTCAGCACATTCACTTGACAAAATTTATATCGGACTATATAATAGGATTGTATCCTAAAATAGATACAAAACAAGCAGGAGGATATTTACATGACATACGTATGCGATGTTTGCGGTTGGGAATACAACGAAGACGAAGGCGCACCCGAATACGGCATAGCTCCCGGAACCAAGTGGGAAGATTTGCCCGATGATTTTGAATGCCCTTTGTGCTTTGTAGGTAAAGATCAGTTTTCTGTAAAAGGATAAGTCAGTTTAAAAATTTGCGGCAGGCGGCGCGGACTGAAAGTCCGCGCCGCCTGCTTTTTATAAAAATTACCGGATTAAAAAATAAATAAGGCAACCAAAATGGTTGCCTTATTTATTGTGCCTTTCAGGGCTTTGGAGGCGCCACCCGGATTTGAACCGGGGAATCAGGGCTTTGCAGGCCCACGCCTTACCTCTTGGCTATAGCGCCGCACCTCACTTTTGCAAGTGAAGCTTTTTCCGCACTCAAACCATCCGGTTGCTGTTGCGCAGACTGAAAATAAAAAAATAGTGCGGTTGAATTGGTGGAGCGGGAAACGAGATTCGAACCCGCGACATTCACCTTGGCAAGGTGACGCTCTACCACTGAGCCATTCCCGCATAAATATTCATCCGCACTATCTTTATCGTGGTGGGAGCTACAGGGCTCGAACCTGTGACCCACTGCTTGTAGGGCAGTTGCTCTCCCAACTGAGCTAAGCTCCCGTAACGCTTTAATAATATACCAAATATAATTTCAAAATGCAAGCGTTTTTTATAAACTTTTACAAAATTTTTTTTCAACTGCGTTACGGGCGGGCGCGATAGGCGGAACAAAAGAGTTTACCACAATATATAGTATGCGCGTTGTACATCGATTGTAAACACGGAAAATTTTACGTTTTTTAATTCCGCCGCAGGCCGCGGCCTGCGGCGGAATTTTTTTAGTCCTATAAGAATTTTTTGTAAATATATTACAATAATTGTTAATCCTTGTCATTATGAGTTGACTTAAAGGGCGGCGCTTTGGTACAATATGAAAAACTCCGCCTCACAGGCCCCGCTTAAGGGGGGCCAATTTTTTGAGAGATTTCGGCGGCAAATAAAGATTTATATGAGGGGTAAAAGATGAAAAGCAAAACTCTTTTGAGCAAACTGCTCGCTGCGGGCATAAGCGTATTTGTGGCGCTTTCATGCGTGGCCATGGCGGCGTGCGGCAACGACAATGCAGACAGCGGCAATGGCAACGAACAGACCGACAACGGGGGCGACATAACCGGCGGCGATGAAAACAACGGAACCACCGGCGGCGATCAGAACGACGATACTACGGGCGGCAATGAAAATGACGACACCACGGGCGGAAACGAAGACGACAATCCCGGCGAAGGCGACGAAAACCAAGGCCAGACGCCTGACGAAGGCGATGAAGGCGAAGACACAAAACCTGCCGAGGACACATCTGCTCCTCTGCCTGCGGGCAATAAAATTTACCTCGTCGGCGACTCGACGGTATGTTCCTTCAACGACGACTATTACATGCCCCGCTACGGCTACGGAACGCAGATAGCCGACTTCTTCAATGTTACGAGCGACCAGATTGTTAACCTTGCAATATCAGGCAGAAGCTCGCTCTCCTTCCTATCAGAATCCAACTATAATACCCTTAAAAATTCTATAGGTGAGGGAGATTATCTTATTATAGGTTTCGGACACAACGACGAAAAGGACGACGACGCAACGCGCTACACAAATCCCCAAAAGAGTTATACCGACGAAACGACGGCAGACGGCCCTTCATTCCAGTATACTCTTTATGAAAACTATATTAAGCTTGCAGAAGATAAAGGTGCGACGCCTATACTCTGCACGCCCATAGTCAGATACGCCGCAGACAGCAACTATACAGGCAACGTCGTTCACAACACCGACAAGGGCGACTATTCACAAGCAATACGCACTTTGGGCGCCGAAACCAACACGACGGTTATAGACCTTACGACCATAACCAAGGAGCTTTACCTTGAAGACAATGCCGCGGCAAAAAACTTCCACGCATGCACTACTTACGAAGGGGAAAAGCCGAACGAAACTGCGTCCGGCCTCGATTCCACACACCTCAATAAGTACGGCGCAAAAATGGTGGCTTATCAGTTTGCGCAGGCGATACTTGAATCGGACAGCAGCCTTAAAACTTACGCGAGAACAAATTCTGCCGCACCAGACGATCCGTCGGTTGCCGTAAACCAATCTTACGTTCGCCCCGATTATAAGGCACCCGCTCTTTCAACCCTCACCCCCATCGCCACGCTCGGTAGCGGCGAAAACCGGAGCGTCTGGTATAAAACGGCTATGGGCAACCTCGGCGGCAATAAAGCGGGCAATTTCAGCGCAACTTACGACAGCGCCAAAAACACTTTTACAGTCTCCAACTCCGCCACTAACGGCAAAATTGAAGAAACCGACGCGGGCGCTCACAGCGACGGCTTCGGCGCAGCGTTTATGCGCGTCAGCAAAAACGACAACTTCACCATCACCGCCACTGCTACAATAAGCGGGGGAACGGCAGGTAACCGTCAGACAGCCTTCGGCATAATGTTGCGCGACGATATGTATATCGATACCAACATGCCTTCGCTTGCGACAAATTACATAACGGCGGGCATGCTTTTGGACGGCACGGCAATTTTCAGCCGCGAAAATAAAATTTTAACCAAGGGCGAAAAAACAGCCCAACCTGCAGAGGGCGACGTTTATGAATTATCGCTCGAAAGGAACGGACAGAATATTACCGTAAGCGTTAAAAAGCAGGGCGGAACGGCAATCACCAAAACATATTACGACTTTGACCTCGTTGCCGTAGATAACGATTATATGTATATCTGCCTTATCACAAACCGCGGACTTTCCGTTGAATACAGCAATGTAAATTATACATATACGGGCGAATACGGCGGCGCATAAATCTCAATCAGACTATACCGATATTTTCAGGCGGGGCAATTTGCCCCGCCTGAAATTTTATGTTGAAAATTGCCTTGAGTTGTGATATAATTATTCCGATGATAAATTTTAAACCGAGGGGCGGAAAATGAAGATTAAATATTGCGCCGTGCGCGCCTTTTTATGGAGCGCGGCATATTACATTCTGATAATTGCGCTGGCGGCATACCTTTGCCCCGATGCGCCGCTAACCGGGCGGCAGGCGGCCGTGATGATTTTGCCGCTTCTGCCGCTTGCAGGCTCTTGCGAGGTGTTCTTCAACAAAAAGATTGCCCTGCACGCTCCGCGCATGCGCGTATGGGCGGGCGCAGACTGCGGCGCCAAGTGCGTTGCCTTTATATTTTTTGCTCTCGCATGCCCGGCCGTTATAACCCTCGGCGTGGGTGCGGGCGCAGCGATAACGGCGGCAATCTTTTCATTCGCGTGCGAAGCGGTTATGTTCCTCAAGGCTAAAAAACGCGTTTAACCCCCACATATGTGGCAGCCAATCAGACGAGGCGGCATATTCTGCCGCCTCGTTTATATTACAGTAAAGCCGCGCGGCGGCGGGCATTTGCCCGCCGCCGCGCTTTGTTATGTATTTTGCATATTATTTTAACTCAAACTTTAAAAAATCTATCGCGCCGTCGCCGATGAACATGAAATACAGCGCGAATTGTTCTGCGGGAGTTTTAAAGGGTGCTGAAAAGGCCGTCCAGCTCTGCGAAGGGGAAATTTCGACAGAGGCTAGGTTGTTCATGCCGTCGGACGCGATGAGCTTGCCGCGGCCGCTGCCGCGCACGGTGACTTCCACCGTCTTTGCGCCGTCGGGAGAGAAGTATTTATACCCGCATACGGCGCAACGCCTGAAGTTGGCTATGTGCTGGTAAGCTTCCGTCTCCCCGTCTTCGCCGTCCTGCGTTATGTAGGGGTGAATGCCGCGGAAAGGAACTTCGCCGCGCATGGTGCCCGAACGGCTCTTTAAAACGCATGCGATGGTAGCAGGATATAACCCCCTGCCCGAAAGCGGGCCGCCGTTAAGGCCGCAGCTGGTCATTTCCACCTGCGGTATGCTGCCGTCGGGCAGAATTTTTATGGGTTCGGCGCAGGCCTGGCGGGAGAACGAGCGGCGGTTGGTGTGGCGGTGGTAAAACACGTACCACTTGCCGTTTATATTTTCGATTGAGCCGTGGTTATTGCCTATGTAATTGTTGCAGTCGCTTTCGTCCTTTATGCCGTCTATGCCTATATCGCCGTTGGAAATTATAGTGCCGCCGAAAGTAAAGGGGCCTTCGGGGCTGTCGGAAGTGGCGTAACACAGTTCGTGCCCGTAATACGACGACCAGATGAAATAATACCTGTCCCCCACCCTGCGGATTGACGAGGCTTCGAAAAATTCGTGGCCTTCGAAGCCCGTGCCCGCGGAATTGGAGAAGGACGGCGCAACCATTTGCGGTTCGCCGGTTATGGTGAGCATGTCGTCCGCAAGGCGGTAGACCCATGCATATGTGTAAGTTTTGGGTATGTCCATGAGGTGCCTCGGGGGATAAGGACAATAACCTATGTAAAGATAATTTTTGCCTTCGTCGCGCAATATGGCGGGGTCAAACGCGTATGGCTCGCCTGCACGCGAGGACAGAACGTGGCCGTCGGGGAAATGCACGTGACCGTAAAATTTATATTCGCCCGCGGGTTTGTCGCAGACGGCGACGGAAATGACGCTTAAAAAATCGAGGGCGTAATAGAGATAATACCGTCCGTCGGCGCCGCGGCATACATCGGGCGCGAAGAGTGTGTGCGAACCGTCGGAATTGAGGGGGTCCTGCTCCTTTTTATATATTACGCCTTCGCAGCGCCAATCCTTTAAATCGTTGACGGGGGCCGACCAGCAGACGTAATCGTTTAAGCAGAATGCGTCGCCGCCGGCCCTGTCGTGGCTGCCGAAGAGATACACGCGCTTGCCGAAAACGTGCGGTTCGCCGTCGGGGATATATTCCCACAGCGGAAGAAAGGGATTGAAAACCTGCTTTTTCATCTTTCACCTCATGGGGCGCGGAGCCCCGCTTGAGGTAATTATATATCAATTCAAAAAAAATTGCAAGCAACGTACCGTTGCATCTGCGCTCCGCAATCTTGCTATTGCGATAAATCGGGTATATCTTGCGGCCAGCCTAGACTCGCGAAAAACCACGGCTTCTGCGCGATTAATTTTGGGCGGAAGAAGTGGCTCCTCTGCAAAAACTCGCACCTCTCTTGCGGCCAGCGGGCATACTTCGGCGGGCAAGGCACGCATAATTTGGGGAGGGCGGGCGGGACATTATGTCATCTTGAGCAGAGTGAGCGCAGCGAACGGCGTCGAAAGATCTTGTTTGAGTTTGCTCCCTGCAAGATACGTTCGACTGCGCTCGTCGGGCAAAAGGCCACTCCTCGCTCCGCTCAGTATGACACATAGTAAGTTGTTGCTGACGGCAAAACAAATTAGGCTCCGCAGGCATGATACGGCGCAGCGCGAAAGTTTTCGCGCTGCGCCTGAAAATTTTTTAAGTATAAATTATGTCATTGCCGTCAATAAGTAGGCCATGAAAAAAATTTGTATAACTTTTTGTGTTTTACTCATCTTAATTGCAACGGTACTGACGGCGGCGCAGATAAGCGATATGCGCGGCGGCAACAGCGAATACCTGCGCATACACGTGCGCGCCAATTCCAATTCGGCATACGACCAGAGCATAAAGTACGCCGTAAAGGACGAGGTAGTTGAATTTATAACCCCCTATGTGGCCGAATGCAACACAAAGAGCAAGGCCATGGAGGTTATAAGTTCGATTACCGATAAAATAGAGGACGTGTGCGACGATGCGCTTGAAAGGCTGGGCGTAAACTATACCTCGCGCGCTGAAGTGAGAAGCGAGCATTTCCCCACGAGGGTTTACGACGGCGTGACGCTTGAAGAGGGCGATTACGACGCGCTTATCGTTGAGCTGGGCGAAGGCACTGGCGACAACTGGTGGTGCGTAATCTATCCGCCGCTGTGCTTTACTTCGGCATCGGCAGACGTTGAGTACCGCAGCATTATTTTAGACATAATAGATAAATTTTTTAACAGGAGCTGATTGGCCGAAGGGCTTTTTTAAGGCTCCTTCGGAGGAATGTTAAAGATGAAAAAAGCACTTAAAGCGGGCATAGCCTTAGCGGCGACGATGGCGTTGTTTGCGGGATATGCGGCAGTCAATTTACAAATGCAGGACGTGGCCGTGCCCTGCGCAGAAGTTGTGGAGACGGCGGTGCTCAAAAAGGGCTCGACCGGCGGCGAGGTAAAGGAAGTTCAGCGCCGCCTCAAAATGTGGGGCTACTATGACGGCGCGGTGGACGGCATTTACGGCAGCAAAACGGTTGAAGCCGTAAAGTACTTTCAGCGCAAGAACGGCCTGACGGCCGACGGCATTGCAGGAAAAGCTACGTTTGCCGCCCTCGGCATGAACGACAGCGTGAAGGCGCTTGAAAATGACGGCAAGAGCGGCTCGGCTTCGTCAAATTACACCAGCTCGGATTTGTACCTTCTGGCCAAATGCATTTACGCAGAGGCACGCGGCGAAAGTTACACGGGTCAGGTGGCCGTGGGCGCAGTAATTTTAAACCGCGTGGACAGCCCCGCCTTCCCCAACACGATAGCGGGCGTAATATACCAGAAGAACGCCTTTACGGCCGTATCCGACGGGCAGATAAATTTAGAGCCCGACCAGACGGCGATGAACGCGGCGAGCGACGCCATGAACGGCTGGGACCCCACATACGGGTGCCTTTACTACTACAACCCCGCCGTTGCGACGAGCAGCTGGATTTTCGGACGGGAGACAGTTACCGTTATAGGTAAGCACGTATTTGCCATATAGGAGGAGAGCAATGAGCGAAAAGAAGAGAAATATTTCGAGCGGGGCCAAAAAGGCGCAGAGCCTGACCCGCAACGGCAAGGAACGCGACCAAAAAATGGAACAGGACACCGCCTCGGTAGAAGAGCTTGGAAACAACAAGCCCGTAAAGGACAGCAAGGCGGAGAGCAGAAAGACCCCGTCAGGAACAAAAAAGCAGAGTGCCAAAGCGGCGGAAAAAGGGCAGAATAAATCTGACCGCCACAAGCGTGCCGAAATGCGCGAAAAGCGCAGGGCCAAAGCAAAGGAACTTAAAAACGAGCGCAAGCAGGCGCGCGAAGAGCGCAAAAAGGAGACGCGCGCGGCAAAGATAGAGGCGCGCACCGCCAAGCGCGAGGCGGCCGCCGCCGAAAGACAGGCCAAGCGCGAACACCGCCTTAAGGTGCGCGCGCAGAAACAGGCCGAAAAGAAGGAAAAAAGACATTCTCCCGGTTTCGGCGGGTGGCTGGCGGCAGTCATTTCGCTGGGCGCAACCAGCCTTGTGCTGGCTACCATAGTCACCTACGGCTGGATGAACATGGCAACCATGCAGACCAACATGGCGGGCATGCAGACCCAGTCGCTGTACGAGCTCAACGCCATAGTCGACAACCTCGATTCCAACCTTTCCAAGGCGCGCGTTTCCACCTCCCCCTCCGACAGGGCGAGGGTGCTGGCAGACATTGCCATAGAGAGCGAGATGGCCGAAGTCATACTCGAAAGAATGCCACTTGAAACTACCATGACGGGGCAGATGTCGGCCTTTTTGAACAAGATGGGCGACAGCGCGCAGAGCATGCTTTACACCGTAGCCGCGGGCGGCGAGCTTGAAGACTGGCAGATATCCAGCCTTGAATATATGTACGCAAACAATTTAAAGCTCAAGCGCGCACTCAACGAAATTGTATCCGCTTCGGACAAGGACGACATGCTGGCGCTGATGAACGGCAAAGACAGCGTGCTGGGCGAATCGTTCGGCGATATCGAAAACAACGTAATCGAAGAGCCCAAGGGCATTTTCGACGGGCCTTTTTCGGAGAATAAAGAGGACACCAATATCTCCTTCTTCGAAGGCATGGGCGAAATAAGCCAGAGCGAAGCCGAAAATATCGCCAAAGAGATGTTCGCCGACTATAACGTTACGGAGGCGCGCTGCACGGGCGAGGCAAACAAGGGCAAGCTTGCATTTTACAATATAACCCTGACGACGGACGACGGCGAGATGATGGCGCAGCTTTCGAAAAAGGGCGGAAAGCTGGTGATGTTCGACAGCTACAAAGAATGCACCGAGCACAATTTTTCGACCGACAGGTGCGAAGACATTGCGACCGAATTCTTGCAGGCGGCGGGCTATAAAAACCTCAAGCCCGTCTGGGTGAGCGAAAACGGCACGACGTGCAACATCAACTTCTGCTATGAACAGGACGGCGTAGTCATCTACCCCGACATGATAAAGGTAAAGGTGTGCGAAGAGCGCGGTCTGGTTACGGGCGCCGAGGCGATGAGCTATGTAATGAACCATTCGCAGAGGGATATTGCGGGGGCAACCGTAACAAAGGAGCAAGCGCAGAGCGTTATAGACGGCAGAGTGGAAGTTGACGCTTCACGCCTTGCAATAATTCCGATAGACGGCGAAGAGAAACTGTGCTATGAATTTTCGGGCACATTCGACGGCAGCCAGTACTTTGTGTACGTCGACGCCCAGACTTGCGAGGAAGTGCAGGTATTGACCGTAATAGGCACTGCGCAGGGCAAGGCGGTGCTGTAAAAACGCTGAAATTTATGCGGCAGTCCAAGGACTGAAAGAAAGGCCGCGCGGGGCAAGCCCCGCGCGGCCTTACCGCATTACGGATAAACTTAATGCCCCGACGAACGCAGTTCGTCGGGGCATATGTGCCAATCAATCATGTCAGAAGGTTGACTTTGTTCTTGATTATGTACCTTATTATAAAGTAACTGCCGACGTCGACGGCAAGCGTGAGGATTATCTGTATCCATATGGCGAGGTGAACCGAAACCTTTGACGCGGCTTCGAGGACGACTATGCCCACAGAGTTGTATATTATGCTCCAGACGAACGCGACGACAAAGTAGAGCACGAGTGTGATTACCGTGCGGTTTTTAGTGGTAAACAGCTGCCCCACGCTCATTGCAAGATAGAACAGAAGAAAGGCTTCGGGAATAGAAAAGATTATAAGGAGCACTACCTCGAAAGTGTACAGCGGGCCGGCGGCCTGACTCGTAAAACTGAAGAAATACGCAATTTCACTGAGCACCTCCTCTACCAGCACCGTTATGCTCAGCGGCTGGCCGATTAAGAGAATCAAGGCCGAAAGCACGCACACTATGGCACCGCAAACGACGGCGATAAGCGAAGATACCAGCTTGGAAATTATAAGCTGGTCGGCCGTTACCGGCAGAGAAAGCGTCATGTATCCTTCGGGCGTAAACAGCGTCCTGTAAAAGCGGACTATTCCCACCCACGCGCACACGATGAGCGTAACAACTATGGCTATTACGTAGAACACGCCGATTATTATGGGCAGAGCCATATCGCCCGAATAATTGATGAGCGAAATTCTGAAGAGCACGGCCAAAGCTATCATGGCTATGACGGGAATGGCGGACGTGCGGGCTATGCGCGAAAGCTCGTGCTTTAAAAGTTTTGCTACCATCTGAACACCTCCCTGAACAGCTCATCGAGCGTTTTGCCCTGATTGACGTGGACGTCGTCGACGGAGGATTGCATTACAACCTTGCCTCTGTTTAAAAATATGGCGTGCGTGAGTATGGGCTCGATATCGGCAATGAGGTGCGTGCAGAGAAAGATTGTGGAATCTTCCGCGCGGTTGGTCATTACGGTATCGAGGATAAAGTCGCGCGCGGCGGGGTCGACGCCGGCGATGGGCTCGTCGAGTATATACAGCTTTGCATCGCGCGACATTGTTAAAATAAGTCCCAGTTTTTCCTTGTTGCCTTTTGACAGCGTTTTTATTTTCTGCTTGGGCGAAATGCCGAGGCGGGATAAAAGCGCGTCGCACTTGTCGTAGTTGAAGTCGGCGAAGAAGTCCGAATAATACTTTACCTGTCCCTCCACACGCAGATGCTCGTCGAGGTAGTTTGCATCGGGAAGATAGGCCGTTATCGCCTTTGTCGCGGGCGAAGGCGGCATGCCGTTAATGGTTAAGCTGCCCGAAGTAGGCTGAAGCATACCCATGGCAAGCTTTATAAAGGTTGATTTTCCGCTGCCGTTTGGGCCGAGAAGCCCTACCACCTCGCCCGTGGGCACGGTCAGCGACACGTCGTCCAGAGCGACGAATTTGCCGTAGTGCTTGGAAAGTCCCCGGCATTCCAGAATGTTTTGCATATTTTCTCCTTTATCTGCAGCGACAAATTTAAGCCGCCCTGCACATTTATTTTAACATATAACGCCACGCATTGCAATATTCCCGTCAAAATTTGTTTATCGGGAGATCCGGGCGGAATCGGCAGCGCCGCGGAAACGACGGCGCGTTAAAAGATGTAAAACGCAATAATTAAGGCATATGTAGCATCCTTTTGCCCGCTCCCCCCCCCAGCCGCCCGAAACTGCCGTCAAATAAACTACAATTTAACAACAAGCGGGAATACCGAACCTGACAAAAATTCGATTGGACAGCATATATGTGCCGTCAAACGCAAGCGCCTGAAAGCTGTATCGTTCAAAGGGTCGGCAATATGCCGCAATTAACCGCCTTTACCCGGATTGCAAAACCACTTTTCTGGCATGCGATGATATTCGCACAGGTATATGCCCCGATTAACGCTAATTGTGTGAGTTGCAATACTGTATTTTGGGAATATTATGATATTCGTGCGGACATATGGCCCGGTTAATATGCAATAGCAAAACGAGGTGAATGAAATAGTCATAACTTTCAGCATAAAAATACAGATATGACGCGCCGGCAATGCAATTGACACGCACATATGCGCCGCCGAACGCATTGTCGCATTTATATGTATCGGGCGGTTGTGAGGCTCGCCCTCAGGAAAACGCAGTCCGAAAATGTAGCATGAGATAAGGTCACATTCATGGACAATAACATACAGCACAAAAATTCGTCGTTAAAGTTTTACAAAATTTAGTAAAACTTGTTTGTGCACTCGCCATGCAACCATCTGATAAAATGGTGCTTTTGCATCAAAAAATCTGTTTACCGATTATGTGGATTTATTCGCTTGTAAAAATCAATCCCATTGTCGCCCCTCCAGCCTTCTGGGCTGCGGATTATCAAAATAACACAAATACCGACCAAGAAAGCTACTTCAGCTTTTCGGAAGTTATATTGCAAAAAATATTTATAAGTCCCTTATTCACCCGCAAATATTTATCATTGGCGAAAAAATTTATGAAGTGCAAGCAGCCCGATTATCAACAACATAGAAAGTTATAAACAATTTATCAAATTTTCGACAAAATTCACTAAAAAACATGTGTTTATAATGTTTACGAAAGAATTATTTGCAAAAAGTTATCAACAATTTGACAGTATAATTGTGCACAAGATTGTCAATAACATTGCTGATAAGTGCATAAAGACCCCGCCGCGGTATATATCGCGGCGGGGTCTTTATCAATATAAGTTGCTGTTTTAAATTACATGGCAGCCGTTTTGCGGAAATAATAAAAGGTTTCATCCTCTCCGCCGGGACGCATGCCGGCCGAAAGAAGCATCTGACGGCTACGAAGATTTTGCTTATAACACTTTGCCAGAACAGTTTCGATATTTAAATCGAAAAAAGCGTAATTCATTGCCCCGAGCACCGCTTCGCGCGCATAACCCCCTCCTTCGTATTCGGGCAGGAGACGGACGCCGACTTCGCAGTCGTTGCGATAACCGAAATTATGAAGAACAACTTCGCCGATGAGAACTTTACCAAGGAAAATGCCCATGGGAATTTCCTCCTTGTTGGCAAAATCCTCCCTTATCCCCTGCATAAAATATTCGGGATTGGGCTCGCCCTTGTAATGTTCGCGCCAGTCATATCCCCAGTATCTGTTTCTTTCCGCATCGTATTCAAGGCGGTAGAACTCAAGCGAATTTATATCCGTGATTTCCTTAATTGTAAGTCTTTCCGTGACATATGTGGGGATATGCGCCACTCTGTCTATGGCGCGGCGCGGGAATATATCGTACTTATCGACCAGCCGCACGGGATTATATTGCAGTTTGCTCTTTCTTAACCCCGCGTCGCCGGAATCATCCTCGCGGTTGATATATTTTATTCCGTCCACAGCATTGGCTTTAGCAAATTCCTGCGCCATGGTCGGATATGCGCCCTCATAATCGGTCAGCGCCTTCTCAACATGGATTATAAGCTGTTCGCCGCACTTTTCGCCTATGGACAGCGCAATAATCTGTCCGTCGATTTCCAGCGCGCCTACTTTCAGCTTGAAATCATCTATATGCGGTAAAAGTGCGTACACGCCTTCAAGCTCTTCCTTGGCCATTACCGTTCCCTTTGCCAGCTGGCGCGATTCAAATCTCTTCAAAAACTCGCACATGCGTGCACAGTCATCGCCGCACAGCGAAATATATCTATACTGCGGATAGAGTTTCTTGAATTTATTTACATGATTGCGCTGCCCCGAAAACTTTTTGCCGACGTAGTTGACAAAGTCCCCGGCATTATATAAATAATCGCGCCAGCGTCTGTGATTAGTGACCCTCATCTCCATGCCGTAGCGTTCAATCATAACGTTCATTTTTTCACGTGGAACACAAGTGTAATGAATACGAATATTGCGCTCGCGGCAATACGCTTCAATCGCGTCAATTGCACGTTCACTGTCGCCCTCATTAAGCTCCATGGGGAAGTGAAAATAAGTTCTGCCCTGATAATATTCTCTGAATACGACGCAATCTGCAACATACGCGAAATCCAAAGAAAAGTGCTTCTGCCACATATACTTAAATGCAGCCGAATAATCGCTTAAACGCCAATTACAGCGTTCAAAATAGGGTTGCATTTCAACTATATCGTTTAAAGTTAAAGTTTTAAAGTTAATATTCATAATAAAAAAGTAAAAACAATTAAAAATCAGAGTAAAAAATAAATTAATTTGTCAAAATAATTGTCAAAAACAATGAATTTAACAGCAAAATCAGATAAGAAACTCATTAAAGAATATAACAAAATCAAATAATATGCTTAAGGCGCATAAAAAATCCTTACATTTCTTACGGATTTTTATGTTTTTTCGGATAAAAATCGCTATTTTGCTTAAAAACTCGACAAAAATTTGAATTTTATAAAAAATCCGGACAAAAGTGAACTTTTCATTCATTTTTGCCCGGAAACTTAAATTTTATTACTGCTTTCCTATAATATCAAGTATTTCGGCAATTCTATCGAGATCGTCCCGTGAATAATAATCGATATATATTCGGCCTTTTTTATCGTTACCTATAAGGCTGACTTTTGTTCTGAAGACAAAACGCATGCGCTCGACCAGATCTTTGAGTTCGACCGAGGCTATAGCGCGCTTCTTTTTCTTGCGCTCCTCCAATACCTCGGCGGGTATATTATATGAGCGTACCTTTTTTTCAAGTTCTCTTACAGACATGCCGCTCTTTACGGCGTCGTTTGCAAAAGATATCTGGTCATCGGGCGCCAGAGGAACGAGCGTCCTTGCATGACCGGCCGAAAGTTTGCCTTCGGCAACAAGCATGGTAACTTCAGGCGTCAACGAAAGGAGGCGCAACGTATTTGCAACGGCGGGGCGAGATTTGCCTATGCGCTCGGCCAGTTCGTCCTGCGTGAGTTTATACTCTATCATCAACTGTTTCATTGCGCTTGCAGCCTCGATGGGATTCAAATCCTCGCGCTGAAGGTTTTCAATGAGCGATATTTCCTTTATCTGCCGCTCATTGTAGTTGCGCACAACCACAGGAATTTTTTCAAGCCCGGCCATTTTTGCAGCGCGGAAACGTCTTTCACCGGCGATAATCATATACTTGCCGCTGCCGTCATTATTTACGACAATGGGCATTATCACTCCGTGCTTTTTAATCGAATCCGCCAGCTCGCGCATGGCCTGCTCGTCAAAATTCTTTCGGGGCTGATTTGGATTTGGATAAATATCCGTCAACTTCATTTCGGACGCATTCTGTCTTTCTTCTTCGGTATAAGACTCAAATGCAGATTTTCCTTCGTAAACGTTGGCAAACGCAGAGCCTGTCTCCTCGAAGAGAGCTTCAAGGCCCTTACCCAAACCTTTTGCGGTATCTTTCGCCATAAATTAACCTCCGTGCGGCACATCGCCGCCTGATTGTCTGCAAAACAGCTTCTGCAGCAGTAAAAAAATAATAAAATTATGCTAATTTAAAAATATATTCAGAGTCAGGCGCATTAAAAAATTACAGCGTATAAAATTATTCGAAAAAATAACTTATATACAAAACTCCAAATTACCTGCCTCGATTAATATCTTAATAATTATTGCTTAGACAGGAACTCTTCAACGAGAGCTTTATACGCCCTCGCCCCTACGCATTTGGGGTCATAGAGCATTATGGGCTTGCCATGGCTTGGAGCTTCGGAAAGGCGTATATTGCGCGGAATGATAATTTCATAAAGCTTTGATTTGAAGAATTTCTTTATCTCCGCGGTAATCTGCCTTGACACATTAGCCCTGCCGTCGTACATAGTTATAACGACGCCTTCGATGACGAGATTGGGGTTGAGATGCTGCTTTACCATCGATATGGTATTCATCAGCTGGCTCACGCCCTCCATCGCGTAATACTCGGCCTGCAGAGGAATTATCACGGAATCTGAAGCAACCCACGCGTTTATGGTCAGAAGCCCGAGCGAAGGCGGACAATCGATAAATATGTAATCGTAAGTGTTCCTGACTTCCTTTAAGGCATTCTTTAAAATTGCCTCCCTGCTGCGTTTATACACCATGTCGACTTCCGCTCCCGTCAGGTCGACGTTTGCGGGCAGTATGTCGAGAAGAGGAACTTCAGTGGGAAGAATGTTGTTGGTCACCTTGTCGTCGTCTACAAGCACGGCATAGACGGACTTTTTGAGGGCACTCTTTGAAAAACCCAAACCCGTAGTCGCATTGCCCTGACTGTCAAGGTCGATGAGGAGCACTTTCTTGCCTAAATCGGCACAATAAGCCGCCATATTGACAATGGTAGTTGTTTTGCCTACACCGCCCTTTTTATTTGTAAAAGAAATAACTTTTCCCATATTTAACCTGCAGTTGCCGCCGTCTGACCGAATGCTTAAAGCCGTATACAAAGGCTTATCGGGCTTGTCCGTAGCTTAAAAATCGGCCGGAAGCAACACTATTTGATGTGTAAAGCGGGATTGTCGCCTTAACTGACTCTTTGCCGGTAAAAACTGTAGCAAAATGTTTCTCGTGAAACATTTATATATAGCTATACCTTTGCGCCACAAATTATGCTGGCGCAAAGGTGATAAGCTTATAAATCATTCGAATCTTTTGAAGGGATTGCTTGAATTAGCGCTGTCGTGTTCTTCCATATAGGCGAGCACTTCTTTGTAATCCTTGCCTTCCATAAGGAGATCGACTTCCTCGGTATAGATGGTTTCTTTTTCTATAAGAACGCGGGCCATATTGTCGAGGACGGACCTGTGTTCGGACAGAAGGGTTTTAGCTCTCTCGTGCGCACCTTCGATGATGATATGCATTTCGTCGTCGATAATCTTGGCCGTATCGTCCGAATAGGTATTGTGGGTTTCCATATCCTTGCCGAGGAAAACCGTCTGGGAATTGCTGCCGTAAGTGACCAGACCGAGCTTTTCGCTCATACCCCACTCGGTTACCATGCGTTTTGCCATTTCCGTAACGCGCTCAAGGTCGTTGGAAGCGCCGGTCGTTATATCCTTAATAACAAGTTCTTCGGCGACCCTGCCGCCGAGAGCCATGCAGATGAAATCTTCTATCTTATTTTTGGTCATATGAGCGTCGTCGTTGTCGGGACGGGTCATAGTGTAACCGGCAGCATTGCCGCGGGGAATGATGGAAACTTCCTGAACGGGGTCGCAGTGCTCGCACAGCCTTGCGATAATGGCGTGGCCGGCTTCGTGATATGCGGTGATTCGCTTGTCGCTTTCGGTGACCACCCTGCTCTTCTTCTGAGGACCCATCAAAACCTTATTGACGCCCTCGTAGAGTTCAGAATTGCCTATAAGCTGCTTGTTGGCACGTGCGGCTAGAATTGCCGCTTCATTGAGCAGGTTTTCGAGATCCGCACCGGAGAAGCCCGAAGTAATCCTTGCAACCGTCTTGAAGTTGACGTCGGGAGCCATTGGCTTGTTGCGGGCGTGAACTTTGAGAATCTGTTCCCTGCCCTTGACGTCGGGAAGGTTGACGTAAATCTGTCTGTCGAAACGGCCGGGCCTCATCAGGGCGGGGTCGAGAATGTCGGCACGGTTGGTCGCCGCCATAACTATAACGCCCTCGTTGGATTCAAAGCCGTCCATCTGAACGAGAATCTGGTTTAACGTCTGTTCACGTTCGTCGTTGCCGCCGCCGAGACCTGCACCTCTCTGCCTGCCCACCGCATCGATTTCGTCGATAAAGATTATGCAGGGCTGATTCTTCTTAGCCATTTCAAAGAGGTCGCGCACACGTGAAGCGCCGACGCCGACATACATTTCCACGAAGTCAGAACCCGAAACCGAGAAGAAAGGAACTCCCGCTTCGCCGGCAACCGCCTTGGCAAACAGCGTTTTACCTGTGCCCGGAGGGCCGACGAGCAGTACGCCCTTAGGAATCCTTGCGCCTAAATCTGCAAACTTTTTGGGCTGTTTGAGGAATTCAACAACTTCTTCAAGTTCAAGTTTCTCTTCTTCTGCGCCTGCCACATCGGTAAAGCGCACCTTAATATTGGTTGAAACGCGCGCCTTGCTCTTAGCAAAGGACATCGCCTTTCCGCCGCCTGCGGCAGTTGATCTGATGATGAGCCAGAACACTACGCAGAGCACGATAATTACAACAAACTGAAGTACCGAGCCCCATACGCTTCCCGCATTGGGATTTGAAAACTCAACACTGACGCCGTAGCTCATCCATGTCTGAAGCACGCCGTCCGTCGTGGGGGCCGAATAGAACGAAGGACCGTAGCAATAATATGCCCTGACTTCGTTGCCGTTGGAATTGATTACATAACCGTTGAGCTGATACTGATTAAATTCAACCCGAACTATTTTGACAATGGCATTGCCTTCGTAAGTAATGTTGCCGTCGGTTATGCCGTAACCTTCCGCAACCTGTTGAACGCCGTTTTCGTCGTCATAGTAAACGGTATTACCTTCAATGTAATACTTGTTGTTCTCAACGTAAGTGGCGAACTCATTATAGCTGATGCTTCGCGCACCGCCGTTGAGCGTTGTGGTAACGATTATAGCTATCGCGGCAATCGCCAGCAACAGTATAACCACCCACGTGATAATTCTGCTTTTTTTGTTCAAGATCGTACCTCGTTTCGGGCCGCGGTGGCCCATGAAATATGATTTTATTTACGATAGATTTATTTTACCATATAATTAAAGGTATATCAAGTAAATAACGTGAAATTTTATGCGTATCACTAAAATTTTATTTGATTTTCACCTGATATGTAAATACCGTTTGAAGCCTTTAAACAACGTTCCACGTGAAATATTTATTTGTTTTATTTATCAAATTTTACTCAAATTTTTGATTGCGCTATGGCAAAATTTTCGCCAAAATCGTTTCACGGGAAACATTCAGCCAAATTTTTTAAATTTTTGAATGTTTCACGTGAAACTGAAACGCTCAAATAATCCACAACAAAACAGTATCAATAAAATAAAATGTTTATAACCATAAAAATTGTTGATAAAATAGCTTAAAGTTATCCACAACCGGGCTGAAATACAGACAAAACTGAAGCTATCATCCTGATTTTGTTGATAGAAATGAGATATATTAAAAATATTTATTAACAAAAGCGCGGATTAATCATTAAATAAACTTCAGCGCAGCAAAATATTTGCGCTATTAAAACAGTGTAGCGCTGAGAAACATTTATTTTTTTATGTTCAATTTATTGGGCGCATATGCTTTTTGTTAATGCAATCAATCATGGAGAACCGAAAGTTAACACAGATGCTTGACTTTACTCCTCTTTTTTACGCCAATGGCTATATTTAAAGACTTCCGAGCAGAACATAAATACTTCTATTTCGGATACCAATGATATTTAATAAGGATTTTTGCCTTATAATATATCGTGAAACCCGAAACAATAAGTAATTTTAGTTCCTCGGCAAGCAGTTTCTTATTAAAATAATGCTAGTATTTATTTTCATCCGTAATAGGAGCTGAAAATTTCAGGCAAAAGCAATCGAATAACACAAAAATTCAAAGGCATCTATTTCTATATTCAGAACGACATCATTCCATATGAAATGCGATAAATCAGTTATTTTATATGTTAATGCCCGTGCGGGCAAAAAATAATTACGCTTTACAGAATATTTACCGGTTTTACCGCCAAAGCAATATAAAAGCGGTATTATATGCAAAATTAAAGAAATTAGCCAGATTTTATATAAAATATGCGTTTCGGCCTAAATTTTTTATAATTTTTGAATTTTTAGCAAATTTTTATTATTTTATAAAAAATATTACAGGAAATCTTTTAATTCCTTATATTCCTTACTATTTTATTGCGTTTTTTGTTCTTTTATTTGTTAATTTACATATTAAATTACAATTTTTGCCGTTATAAATAAAATTCACACTGTTTGGCTTTATGGTAAATAGTATATGCAACGCAAAATTTACTAAACTTATGGGAAAAATTGCAGGGAAAAATAATTTCAAAAGTAATATTTTCCGCCTTTAAAGTCAATAAAAGGAGAGTAAAAATTCATGGCGGTGAAATAATGGTTTACTCTTTTAATCTTTATAACGGCATGGCGGCTGACGGAGCGTATGCATCTTTAAAGAAAATTTTAAATAATCCCGGTCAGACGCCTGTGGTCGTCTGCATAGGAAGCGACCTTTCGGTGGGGGATTCTCTCGGGCCGTTGGTCGGAACTATGCTTAAAAAATTGCTGGCGGAGCACAACATCTTCGTATACGGCACTCTGGCAAAGCCCGTAACCGCACACGAGGTCGGGTTTATCAACCAGTTTATTCAGCAATCTCACCCGGGCAAAAAGATCATTGCCGTCGACGCAGCCGTGGGAAAAGCCGAAGACGTAGGCCTTATCAAAATTTCACCAAAGGGTGTAAAACCGGGCAGCGGCGCGGATAAAAAACTCGCCGCGGTCGGCGATGTCTCCATAATGGGCATTGTGGCCGAAAAGTCGCTTTTTAATTACGCATTGTTTTCCGCAACGCGCCTGAACATGGTCTACCGCATGGCTACCATTATAGCCGACGGAATCTGCGACTACTTTACCGATTATCTGACAAACGGCATCGTTACCGCACAGTAATTTGAATTTTTTCTTTTATATAATACTAAATAAGTTTGCGGCGGGCGCCATATGGCGCCCGCCGCCCATTTTTTATATCCAACAGACATTTTCAGCGAAAATTAAAGCATAAAAACAGATTATTTGTTTATATAAGCTAAAACGCTGTATTTTAACAAAACATTTACATTAAATAACATTTCGTAAACATTTTTTTAAAAAACTTAAACACAAACTTTTTATAATCAAGGCACAAAATAAATCAAAAGGAGCGACAAAATGAAAATAGATAATCCCAAAATAACACTTGCAGACGAGGCGAGGAACGGCGTCAAAGAAGAAGTGCGCAGCGGTTTTCTGGACTGGCTGTTCGAATTCAACGTGACGGGCGACGACGGCGAACTTTACGCCCTCGGCGGTTCAATCCTTTCTATGGCGCTCGAGAAAATGGACCTCGTCACCATGAACCTTGCCAAGGGCAAGGGCGGCGTGCGCCAGCTTAAAAATTCCATCTACAAACTGGCCGAATATCCCGGCGCGCTCATGCAGAAGTTCTACCGCAATCCGCAGGGAACGCTCAAAATCGAAAAGCGCGAGCGCAGCGTGTTAGTTACCTGCGGCAAGGAATACTCCGTCGAATGCTTCGACGACGGCGCATGGCACTTCCTTTTAAATACACAGGACGGAGAATATAAGGCAGACCTCTGGCACCGCGCCCACGGCTATCCCCTGTGGTACGGCAGGGAAAAACCTTCATATCTCACCCAGCACTCAATAACCTACGGCTACAACACCGCGGGCGACGTGGACGGCGAGTTCACCTATAAGGGTAAGACCGTCAAGGTTAAAGGTACGGGCCAGCGCGAAAGATACGTGGCCGTAGACAGTTCGGCCGCCGAACTCGGCGGCTGGGAGGACTGGGGATATATCACGTTCAACGAGATACATTCCTCTATGTACGACATGCGCCTCGGCATGAAGGACTTTGCAATTTACGATTTGCAGACGGGCGCATACTATCCCGAAGGCAAGATGGAGATCACGCACGAGGGCTGGGCGTACATGCGCGAGCTGGACGGCTTTATCCCCACCGTATACAACATTAAAATAGAGGTAGAGGACGGCGTTTACGAGGTTCGCGCAAAGGTTGCAAACGCCCGCACGTGGGGCGTAACTTATAAAGTGCCCGACAATCCCGTTGCATCCCTCATATTCGACAATGTAGAAGGCAAGTTCGCCTATAAAAACGGCACAACAAAAATTCTTACGGGCGGGCGCGGCTCCATGTCGGTAAGGCAATGGCACGCATACCCCAATATATTGCCCCGCGAACTGTTTTCAGACGAGCAAAAGAGCGGCGAAAAGTTCGATACTCTTTAATAAAAATACAGGAGGATATAATTATGTCAGAATTTCATCCCTTCAGGGACATGAAGGAAAGCGCAAAAATGCAGCATGAAGTAGATAAAGCCAACTTCGAGGCGGTAAAGGCGGAGTCCAGAGCCAACTGGGAAGAGGCAAAATCCATGAGCAGAACGGAAACGCGCAAGAAAGTGATGCAGGCCGAACACGACAGGCTGATTGCCGAAGCAGAAGAGCGCAAAGCTGAAGCAGAAGAGCGCATAAATGCCGCCAAATCGAACAGAAAATAATAATTGCCCCGCATATATGCGGCGAATAACCCCATCTTTACAGCCGCAAAAATAATATTTAAATAAGGCGCCCGCAAAGCGGGCGCCTTATTTTGTCTTTCGGGCGGCAAATCAGGCATTTTCGTCCGCATATATTGAAATATAGCTTTATGTATGATATAATTATATCAGATAATTTTCAACGGGAGAAAATATGAATAAAACGGGGCAAAAGATAAGCGCGCTGCGCAAGGAAAACAATATCTCGCAGGAAGACCTCGCCTTCAGTCTCGACGTGAGCAGGCAAACTATTTCCAAACGGGAAAACGGTGCGGCGTCGCCATCAGCCGAAAATATAGTCGCACTGTGTAAACTGTTCAAAGTGGATTATGCCTACCTTTTGGACGACTACGCCGAAAATCCCGTTCCGCAGGCGAATGATACCGTCGAAGAAATGTTGGTAAAAAAGCGCGGTAAATCGCGCATACTCGCCGCTCTTTTGATAATATTTGCGGTATGCTTTGCCGTATTCGCCATTCTTTCAATACTCACCGCCGTCGCGGCGGGTTCGGGTGCAGAGGAAGGCGCGATAGAGAGCATAACTGCAATTCACATTGCCGACTGGTGGCCGTGGTTTTGCGGCGCGGGCGGAATTGCATGCTTGTGCGGGCTCGTCGCCACGATTTTTACAATAAAAAAATCAAATGTAAAGCGCAGTTGACAACATGTAAATTACAGTTGATTGCTATATACGGCGGGAATTTATAATAAAGGCAACAACTTTCAAGGGAGAATATGAAAATGTTTGAAAAATGGTTTGCAAAGTACGCAAGGGCCGTAGACGACCAAAGGGAGCGGCAGTGGCTTTATAAAAAGTACCGCACAAAGACCATCGTTTCGATTATTTTTTACGCGCTGTGCATAGCGGTAATCGTGCTTGCGCTCGCTCTCGCCGACTATATAGACGCGGACTGGGCGTTAGCCGTAATGACCGTGGCAATTTTTGCGTGGATAGGCTTTGCCGTCGCCGCATTGTGCCTTTGGATATCATTCAAAAGAACTTACGGCGCAATTTTAAAAAGGCCGGCAGATAATGCCGAGATGCCCGAAGTGACTTCCTACCGCCAAAAGACGGTTGAAGATAAAAAATCCAACATCAGAAAATTGTGGTGGGCGTGGCTTATCTTCGGCATATGCGCCGTCCTTTTTGTAGTTTTTATTGCAATAGATATAACTCAAAATCCGGAAAGCGAGGAGTTCGGCATATGGGGAAACGCGGCATTCTGGGTATTGCTTGCCGGTGCGCTCGTCATTGCGTTTGCTTATATTATAAGCAACGCTTTAAAACAACAGCAGGGTAAAACTATAGAGCAGCAGACGGAGAGCGAAGCTCAGTCGATAGACAGAGCGCAGGGTCGCAGACATGATTACAATATTCAGGCAGACCCGAATTTGCAGACATATAAATACTTGTTTCCGGATAAGCAGCTTTATGCCGAGGCCGAGGCGATACGCAAAAAATATTCTAAAATTCTTACAACCGGCGTAATAATTTCGGCAGCTATCGCAGTTGCCGCGGCCATTTTGCTTCTATTTTCCCAAGATATTTTCGGAGCAAATTTTGCGGGTTATGCTGTACCCGTGGCTCTGACGGCGATATTTGGCGGCGCAATTATTTTTTCGCTGCCAATGAATGTAAAACTTAACGACGTAGAAAAGCGGTTTAAGGCCGAACTTGAAACAAACCCCGAATACGCCAAAAACCTTGAATGGTACAAATTGTACGCCGGTTTTTCTAAATTCAAGGGCAAAATACTTTATTTGTTCATTGCCGTAAGCATTGTGCTCGGCTGGATACTCGCAATTTTATTTCCCTCTTCGGCCTGGCCGCTGATGTCATTTGTGCCGTTGGTTGCGGGGCTTTTAATCAACACCAAGCTCGTAAAAGATTTGCGCCGCGAAGCTATTCCCATAGAAAGGGAGATAGACGCCCAGCGATTAAAAGAGGAAGAAGAAAATCAATCCGAGGAGTGATTTCGCCGTCATGCTACTCAACCCGCATTGTCATCATGAGCGTTGAGCAAGGTATGATAAAAGAGAAAAAACACATGTTAAATCCGTTAAACCACAAATATATTGCGGGCAATTAAACAATGGTCGAAGAAAAAAGCTTGTCATTCCGAGCGAAGTCGAGCAATCTGTCTGTAACACTCGGTTGACTTTTTTCCTTTAACCGCAGTTCACTGATAGATTTCTCCGCTTCGGGCTTGCGCCCTTCGGTCGAAATGATACTGACGGAGTCGCTTAATAATGCCAACACATTAAAGCAGCGCGGGACGGAAAAAATTTTTCCGTCCCGCGCTGCTTTTGCATTTTAAATAATAATAAGTTTTTTGCCGCATTTTTTTGCGTAGTCCACCGTGTAGCGAGTACCGCCCTTTCCGCCGTGAAAGTAGGCGTATACAACGTCGGCATTGTCCACCATAAACCTGTTGCGCGCATACATGCACCCCGGGTAATAGGCCGCGGAAAGCACGTGCACGTCGTCGCAGCATTCCAGAACCTCTTCGTAAAGTTTTCTATCCTCCCCCTTCATGGTGTCTGCCTGGCCGCCGAAGGGAATGCAGGCTATAAGCTTTACGCTGTAATATTCTTTCAAATCTATAATTTTTTTTGCGGCTATAAGGTCAAAACCGCGCGCCATTCCGTCGTAAAAGGTATCGGCGCCCAGCTTAATTAAATTTTCTATGCTCCTGCCGAAGAGTTCGCCGTCAAAACCGGCTTTTATATCCCTGTGACCCGTAAAGGCGCATTTCATATTCTTTCTCCGTTTTTCCGGCGCTATTTCAACCGAACGCCGCATATATGCCGCCCGATCGGCCCGTCAGAGCGGCTTTTTTCTCTCCAGCCCGCGGCCGCGCGGGTATTTTTCGGGCGTAGGAGATACTTTTTCTATCACCACCAGCGAACGCTTTTCGCCGTTGATTTCAAATTTTTCAACCGCCGTAAGTCTGCCGCCTAAAATTTTAACGGCGTTTGCGCTCTCTTTTACCTCGTCGCCGCAGTCGCCCTTGTACGCGACGAACAGCCCGCCCACCTTTACGAAGGGCAGGCAATACTCGCAAAGAGTGTTGAGCCTCGCCACGGCGCGCGCCGTGGCAGCATCGAACCTTTCTCTCAACAATTTATCCCTCGCCCCGTCCTCGGCGCGTATGTTCATAACTTTTACATTGTTAAAATTGAAGTTATCTACAACCGCCTGTAGATAACTGCACTTTTTCCCCGTGCTTTCGATTAAAGTAAACGACAAATCGTCCCTTAAAATCTTCAAAGGAAGGGAGGGAAACCCGCCGCCGGAACCTATTTCGCAGACGCATGCGCCCTTTTTGAAATATTTTTCGCCTGCGGCGCTGTCCAAAAAATGTTTTATAAACACATCTTCTCGGGCAGTTATCGAAGTTAAATTATATTTTTGGTTATATTCGGCGAGCATTTCGTATAGTTTTTCAAATTTGTCGCCGAACTCGCCATAAATTTTATCTTTATAGTAATTTACGTCCATATCGCAGTACATTATAACACAGCCGTAAAAAATTATCAATCTTATTGAATGTAGATAAAGTTATAAACACAGCACGATATAACTGTCAGTTTGTTGATAAGCGCCTTATTTCAAAATTTATTTTCTCTCAGGCCGCTCCGGTCTGATTTAAAGTTATCAACTTTGCAACAATTTATAAACAATTCTGTCGACAGCAAAAGCCTCCTTTTTGAACAGCCAAATGTCATTAATTTTGTTGCAATTTTATTACTTTTTTGCTATTATAGTGTTGTAATTTGTTCGCATTGCGCGGACATACAAAAAATTATAAACATTTCAACCGCGCCTATTAATAATTATACTATTAATCCTTTAATAAAAATAAAAAAATAATTTTCAGCCGCACGGCGCGGCCGATAGTTTGCGAGGACTTATATGAAACTTGTTTGCGAAGGTATAAATTTATCCGAAGCAGTGCTTAAAGTTGTAAAAGCCTGCGCGGGAAAAACTACAATTCCCGTCATGGAGTGCATAAAGCTCTCCGCCCGCAACGACAATCTCACTTTAACCGCCACCGACGGCGAAATTTCCATCCAGAAGAAGATAAAGGCTGAAATATACGAAGAGGGCGACATATGCGTTCCCGGCAGATATTTTTCAGATTTCATAAAAAAGCTTGAAGGCGAGCAGATAACCTTGGCCGTCGAAGACGGCAGAATGGAACTTACATATGCCGACAGCCAGACTTACATGCAGGTCCTTCCCGCCGACGACTTTCCAAAGGTCGACGTGGACATAGACGAAAACAGCGTGGTAATTGCCACCGACGAGCTCAAAAGACTGATAACTTCTACATCTTTCTGCTGCGCGACCGACGATTCCCGTCCCATTTTGAAGGGCTGCCAGATAGTAATAACAGGCGAAGATATCTGCGTCACCGCCCTCGACGGTTTCCGTCTGGCCACGGCGTTCGGCAAAGTCGTCTCTTCGACTTCGCAGAATATGGAAATAATCTGCCCCGCGAGGACGCTCAACGAGATTGAAAAAATGCTCCCTGCAGGCGAGGGCAATACAGAACTGAAAATTCAGCGCGGACTCATTCTCGTCTGCGTGGACGACACCGTCCTCACTTCCCGCCTCTACAACGGCGACTTCATAAAGAAGGAAAATATCATTCCCAAGTCCTTCCAGACGGTAGTCAGGGTAGACAGAAATCTTTTGAAGGCCTCCATCGAGCGCGCGGCGATACTCGTCCGCAACGACAAAAACAGTCTTATAATCTTCGACATCTCTTCCGACAAGATAGAAATTTCCTCCAACTCGGAAATAGGCAACGTTCAGGAGCCCGTAAAGGCGCAGGCCGAAGGCAAGGATTTAAAAATCGCCATGAACTCCAAGTTCATAATAGACGCCATAAATGCCCTCAGCGAGGACGAGGCCGTGCTCTCCTTCAACAACAACGTTCAGCCCTTCATCTGCCAGAACGAGAACGTAAAAGACAGTTTATATTTAATTTTACCCGTAAGGACAAGCAATATTGCTTGACACGCACCCCATAAAAAAATATAATGATAGAGTGTAAATTCCGCCTTTATATATTAGTAAAGGTGGATTACTCGTTAATTAAGACAATATTTTTATACGGAGAATAAAAAAATGAAAAGAACTTATCAACCCAAAAAGAGACAGAGAAGCAAGGTTCACGGTTTCAGAAAGAGAATGGCCACCACCGCAGGAAGGAAGGTTCTCAAGAGAAGAAGAAACAAGGGCCGCAAGAAGATCAGCGCGTAAATAAACAAGGCGCGGCATGCGTTATTTAAGGCTTAAAAAAAATACAGACTTTCAAAGGCTGTTCAAAAAGGGCAAAAGGGTTTACTCGCCCCGCATAACGCTCATCTATTCGCCGTCAAAGGTCAACACGATGGGCATAGCCCTGTCAAAAAAACACGGCAAGGCCGTGCAGCGCAACCGCATCAAAAGGGTCATCCGCGCCGCATACAGCAACAACGTAAGTCTTCTTTCCGCCGCATATTCGGTGATAATTCTGCCAAAGGCGGGGGAGGAAATAAAGTACAGGGACGTTGAAAAGGATATAATCGGCTGTTTCAAAAGGATAAACGCGGCATGTCAAAAGTTATAAAATTTATACGCCTTGCGCGCCGCAAGATATTTAAGCCGTATTTGAAGATGTTTTTAATGCGGCTTATAATACTTTATCAGCGCACACTGTCGCGGCACACCTGCCTTTACGAACCTACTTGTTCGGAATATATGCTGCGCTGTCTCAACAACGTGGGGGTCATTGCGGGACTCCTTTTAGGTTGCTGGCGCATTCTCCGCTGCAACCCCTTTTCCAAAGGCGGCTACGACCCCGCCCCGGAAAATTATTTCAAAGTGAGATGGGTTTACTGAAACCCTTATTTTAGGTTAAATGAATCTTTTAGCAAATCTTTCCCAGGGAGTTTTGGGTTACGGCGTAAAGCTCATACCCGAAATTCAGCTCAACTGGATAGGCATAATAATCCGCTGGCTCATAGAAGGCGTCGGCATTATCGGCGTGGGTATAATATGCTTTACGCTCATACTCAAGACCATAGTCCTTCCCCTCGACATTTATTCGAGGATAAAGACCAAAAAGCAGGCCCTCGTCATGGAAAAGATGAGGCCGCAGATGGAAAAACTTCAAAAGCAGTACGCCAACGACAAACAGTTATACCAGCAGAAGGTAATGGAGCTGCAGAAAAAGAGCGGTTACTCCATGTTCGGCGCATGCCTGCCCATGATAGTTTCCCTCGTCATATTCTTTGTAGTGTTCAGCGCCTTCTCCACCTATTCTCAGTACGCCACCCTCGAAAGTTATAACGACATGGTACGCTCGTACAACAGCGTGGTGGATCAGTACGTCATATCCGAAGACAACCCCGACGGTTTCCTCGAAAGGGTGGATTTTGAAAACGGGGAATATGACTTCAGGGTAGATTTTTCTGCGTTCGCCGCGGCATATAACGAGACCAACGGCACAACGCTCAGCGAAGAAGAAGTATATTCGGAGCTCATGGCCTACTATAAGGAAGAGACGGGCACCATAATTGCCGACGGCGTGGAAAACAGCTCCGACGAAGCTTCGCGAGAGGCCGTCAGGCTGACGCTCGTATCCTATTATATAGACGATTTCGCCGCGCAGAAGGTCGCCGACGATTACATGGCAAAGTATGAATCATCGAGCGGCAACCACTTCCTGTGGGTAAGAAATATCTGGTATCCCGACTCCATGCTCAACCGCGAAATTCCCGATTTCTCGGGTTTCCGTTCGTCCATTTCGTCGGCTACCATAGACGACAGCTACGAGGAATCTTACAACAAAGTAACGGCCAACCTCACACAGCAGAAGGAAAACTACAACGGTTACTTTATCCTCATTATTCTGTCCATAGGCGTAATGCTTTTGCAGCAGTTTATCTCCATGCGTTCCAACAAGTCGACCAACGAGCTAAGCTCGGTAGACGGCTCGGCGCAGCGCACCACTAAGTGGATGATGGTATTGATGCCCATAATGTACGGTATATTCGCATTCATGTATTCGTCGGCATTCTCCATCTACATGATAACCAACACCACTTATTCGATAATAACCACGCTTATAATCAACAAGGCAATGAATGTCTGGTTTGCCAAAAAGGAAGAGCAGGCCGAAATGAGCCATATGGGAAGGAGAAAGTAAGCTTTTTCAGCGGCATTGAAAATTTTCGCAAGTAAAAGCAAACAGCTTTCAAAATATCGGCAGGTAAAAGGCTTCGCCGGCCCGAACCTGCGTCAAGGAGTACATTAATGGAAAACTTACAGAATATTTTCACCGGAAAGACGGTGGAAGAAGCTACGGAGAGCGGACTCGCCGCGCTCGGCATCACCAAAGAAGAGGCGGCTATAACCGTTCTGGACGAAGGCAAAAAAGGTATCTTCGGCCTCGGCGGAACAAAGGCGAAAGTTAAGGTTGAAAAGCGCGCCACCGACGGCGAGCGCGCCGCAAAATTCATCGACGGACTGTTTGAAATTCTTAAAATAAACGCCTTCGCCGAAGTTATTACCGACGGTGAAAAGGTAGAAATCAACGTTCAGACGGCCAATTCCCACCAGGTAATAGGTCATCACGGCGAAGTGCTCGACGCAGTTCAGACGATTGCCGGCGCCGTGGCAAACATCGGCAACGAACAGTATAAAAAGGTGGTCGTCGATTGCGAAAATTACCGCGAAACCCGCCGCAAGACGCTTACGGCCCTCGCCGAAAAACTCGCCAAAAAGGCGGTTGAAAAGGGCAGGAAGTATAAGCTCGAACCTATGAATCCCTACGAGCGCAGAATCATCCACTCCGCCCTCGCCGACAGGGAAGACGTTAAAACCATAAGCGAAGGCGACGAACCCAACAGATACGTAGTCATCATTCCCTCCAATCTCAAAACATACGAGCGCCGTCCCCGCGGCGACAGAAAGTTTTCTTCAAACCGCGAAAAGGGTGAAAAAAGATATTCCGACAGGCGCGGCCGCGATCGCGGCGAACGTTCGTCGGCTCCCCGCGCACCCCGTCCCGCAAGGGCCAAAAGGGAAATAAGGTTCGGTACCTTCCTCGGCAACAGCGGTGCAGGAAAGACCGAAGAGACCCAGACTCCCGAAACACCCAACACCGAAGAGTAAGCTGATAGTTGGCTTATAATTTTTCTAATGATTATTACGTCTATATTCTTTGCAACGCAAAAAAGAATGTTCTTTATGTAGGCGTAACAAATAATCTCGGTCGCCGCGTTTATGAACATAAACACGGACTATTGGAAGGTTTTACAAAAAAATATTGCGTTCATTCGCTTATATATGCCGAGCAACATGCGGATATAAAAACGGCAATCGCAAGGGAAAAGCAGATAAAAAGTTGGTCGAGGAGAAAAAAGGAAGAACTTATAAATTCTGTCAATCCCGAGTGGGAAGAGATACAACCTTTTTAGTTACAGATGATAAACCGCAGCCGCGGGATGAGAAAGGTTAAGGGCGGCAGGAATGCGGAGACACACCATTTGTCATTTCGACCGAAGGCCGAAAGGCCGAAGCGGAGAAATCTATCGGTATGGTGCGTCGTCAGGATAGAATCCGGACGACCGGACAAAACAGACAGATTCCTCGACTGCGCTCGGAATGACAAATTTTTATACTTCGACCGAGTATAGAAAAATCTCGCAGAGTTTTCGACGTGCGTGCGCACGGAGAAAACTCCAATAATGAAGAAAATGACATAAGCCCTGCATATGCGTAAGCATAGGCTGGCGAAAGTTCAATTTTCTTTTCGCGCGCAGGCGCATAAATCAATTCAATAATCCTCGGCGAAAAACGGATTATTTCCGAAGCAATATAGGCGACTGGCGTCGCCGTTAAATATTGCAAGGAAAATAATAAAAACATTATTAAATTTTTATAAATAATAACGTCGAGAAAACGCAAGGCGGAATTTATTTCCGCCGTTAAGCGTTTTACGACAAAAACAAAAAAACTCGCTGCAAATCGCAGGTGCGGAGCGCCGAGATTTGAGCGACTTTTTCTGGTAGGTTTTCGGCTCAACACTACCGCATAAAAAAACCGAAACAAGGAGAAAGTGCGCAAAGCATAACCTTAAGAGCGGTTTTAAAGCCGCTCTTTTTTATGTCCTTTTCAGGCGGGCATTTTTCAAGGTTTATTGCTAAAGCCGTGCGCACTGAAAACACATGAACAAAAAGTTCACATTCACAACCCTCATGATAAGCAGGGCAGGCTTAATCGCCGCTCTGTACACGGTAATCACATGGGCATTGGGCGCGTTCGCCTACGGCCCTTTCCAGATCAGGCCGGCGGAAGGCTTAATCGTGCTTTCTATCTTCTATATAGAAGCCGTGCCGGGCTTATATGTCGGATGCATGCTGGCAAATATCTTTTCGGGTTACGGCGCATATGATATTTTCCTCGGAAGTTTAGCCACTCTCGCCGCCGCGGGTCTCTCCTTCGGTGCGGGCAGGCTGTTTAAAAGCGACGTTTTAAAGCTCGCCCTCTGCGGAATTTTCAATACGGTAATCAACGCCTTTGTCATTCCCGCAGTCAGCGTTCTCGGCGGCGGCACCGACCCTTACTGGGTTTTCTTCGGTTCGATGGTTCTCACCGAATTCGTATGGACATATGCGATAGGTATTCCCCTTTACATTGCGATAAAACGCATTATAGACAGAAAAGTGCGGGTAATGCAGCCGTGCATATGCGTCGGCGAAAAAAATTACCGCCGCGCGGAAAAAGTCGAAAAAGCCAGATAATTCGTATTTTATCTGAAATCGGGCATATTTTTAAGATTTTTCACAAAAAAAACAACAAAAACACTTGCAAAATATTATAAAGTTATTTATACTGTTTATAAGTAGAGATGGGCTACTAAATTCTTTTTTATGGAGCGTATTATGACAATCACAGAAGCAGTAGCAAAAAGACTCGGCAGTATTTTGAAAGAGAGAGGCATGATGAAGAAGGAGTTCAGAGAGCTCCCCGGCGTCAAGGGTCAGAGCGTGTGCAACATTTTCAGAACAAAGTCCACACCCTCTATCTCAATGACTACTCTCTACAGAGTTTGCAGTGCACTCAACATGACCATGGCTGAGTTCCTCGACGACCCCGTCTTCGACGAAGTAGAGGTACCCGGCGTAAACAAGTAAGCTTTTAAGCTTGCAAAGATGCATGCGGATTTATGCCACGCATGCAAGGTGACATAAAAATTTAAAGCCGCGCGGAAATTTTTTCCGCGCGGCTTATTTTGCTATGTAAAGTGCAATGTAAAGTTTATTTGTAGCGCTATTTTACATTTAGTAAAGCGGATATTGCAGGTTATTGCGCGCGGCGGGCGCAGTCGAACGTATCTTGCATGGATAGAAAACGAGCAAGATCCTTCGATTGCGTTCGTCACTGTCGTTCCTCACTCCGCTCAGGATGACATAGTGGTATTTGCCGTTTGCCCAAGATAAGAGTGGTAGTAGACGAACGCTTGCTTGCGTAATACGTCAGCGGCGACACGCCGCGTGTCATACTGAGCGAAGTCGAACATATTTTGCAGTGGCAGAAAACGGGCAAGATCCTTCGGCGCTGTTCGCTGCGCTCACTCTGCTCAGGATGACATAATGTCACGCAAATATACTGCGTGTCATACTGAGCGGAGCGAGGAGGGCCTTTATGCCCGACGAGCGAAGTCGAATGTATCTTGCAGGGGTAGAAAACGAACAAGATCTTTCGGCGCCGTTCGCTGTGCTCACTCTGCTCAGGATGACAGGGGGAGATATTTCTTCCGCCAGAAAAAGAAATGCCACCCGCTATGTGGGTGGCATTATTATATTATTGTTTTATCATACCGCGTTAACCGCGGCATATTACGGGGTCTACCGCGCTTTAAGCTTACTTTGCGCAGTTTTTCTTGAGCGTTTCGAGGCACTCGGTGAGCTCTGCGGGAATCCTCGTTTTGATGGTGTTCTTGTAGTAGTTTTCGATTTCGTCGGCTTCCTTTGCCCACTTGTCTTTATCCACTTCAAGAATGCCCTTGAGGTCTTCCGCGGTAAACTTGTGTCCGGGGGCAATCTCGTAGTTGAGGTCCTCGAGGTCGATATCCTGAGGCCTGGGAACGTAGCCTATGGCCGTTTCTTCTGCGTCTACGGCGTCGTCGCAGCGCTTTAAAATCCATTCGAGCACGCGCATGTTGTCGCCGAATCCGGGCCAGATGAAGTTGCCGTCTTTATCCTGTCTGAACCAGTTTACGTTGAAAATCTTGGGAGGATTCTTTACAATCTTGCCCATGTCTATCCAGTGCTGGAAGTAATCGCCCATGTGGTATCCCGCAAAGGGCTTCATGGCCATGGGGTCGTGGCGGAGCACGCCGGTTGCGCCCGTCGCTGCGGCCGTCGTTTCAGAGGACATTGCGCTTCCTACGAACACGCCGTGGTTCCAGTCTCTCGACTGATAAACGAGGGGAGTGGTGGAAGCCCTTCTGCCGCCGAAGATGATTGCCGAAAGGGGTACGCCTTCCTTGGAGTTGAACTCGGGCGAAATGCAGGGGCAGTTTGCGGCGGGAGCCGTGAAGCGCGAGTTGGGATGAGCGGCGTAAGTCGACTTATCCTTTTTATCGAATTTAGCGGGGCTCCAGGGCTTGCCCGTCCAGTCGATGCAGTGTTCGGGCAGGTCTTTGTTGAGTCCCTCCCACCATACAGTCATGTTGTCGGTGTCGAGCGCGACGTTGGTGAATATTGTTCCGCGTCTCGTTGCGGCCAGGGCGTTGGGGTTGGAATGTTCGTTGGTACCGGGAGCTACGCCGAAGAATCCGTTTTCGGGGTTTACGGCCCAAAGTCTGCCGTCCGCGCCCACGCGTATCCATGCTATGTCGTCGCCGACGCATTCAATCTTGTAGCCCTTTTCAACGTAGTGCTTGGGGGGCACGAGCATTGCAAGGTTGGTCTTGCCGCATGCCGAAGGGAATGCCGCCGCAACATACTTCTTGCTGCCGTCGGGGAAGGTTACGCCGAGGATGAGCATGTGCTCTGCCATCCAGCCCTCGTTTTTGCCGAGGTAGGAAGCAATTCTTAAAGCGAAGCACTTTTTGCCGAGCAGAACATTGCCGCCGTAAGCCGAGTTTACGGAAATTATGGTGTTATCTTCGGGGAAGTGCATTATATAGCGGTTGTCTGCGTCCACGTTGCACTTTGCGTGGAAGCCCTTTATAAAGTCGCCGTCGTGGCCGATGGCCCTGAGCACGTTTGCGCCCACGCGTGTCATTATGTCCATGTTCAAAACGACGTAAATGGAGTCGGTGACTTCAATGCCGTAGCGCGCGAAGGGCGAACCTACGACGCCCATCGAATAGGGGATGACGTACATAGTCCTTCCCTTCATGGAGCCGCGGGCAATTTCGGAAGCGAGTTCATACGCCTGCTTGGGGTCCATCCAGTAGTTTACGGGACCTGCGTCGTCTTTATCCTTTGTGCAGATAAAAGTTCTGTCCTCAACGCGGGCAACGTCGTTTACCTTTGTTCTGTGAAGATAGCAGTCGGGCAGAATGCTCTGGTTGAGCTTTATAAGCTCGCCGCTCTTTACAGCTTCTTTCCTCAACTCGTCCAGCTGAGCGGGTTCGCCCGTTATCCATACTATCTGGTCGGGCTGGGCAAGCTCTGCGCTTCTCTCAACAAAGTCAAGTACTTTCTTGTTCTTGGTAAGTGCCATGTATTAATCTCCTTAAAGCAATATTTACAAAATAAACGGGGTAAAAATGTGCGGATACGCCTTTTATAATTTTACCGCAGCCTCACCCGAAACTGTAGTATTCGGGTGAAGGAGGAGGGGCAATGCTTCAACCGCGCAATGTAAGTTTATGCACATTGCGCGCAAGGGACATTTGCTCCGACGTATCGTCTCCCGTATAAAAGTATATCAAAAACGGCGCGGCATTGCAACAAAATTAAGTAAGGAAATTAATTTAATGGCCTGCCGCAGCAAAGAGCGCGTTATATATGCCATTATAAGCGCCCGCGCCGCAAGGCGCGGGCGCCGCATTTACATGCAACATTAATGTATAAATTTTTACACAAAAAGTCATGATGCGCGCGCATGAAATAAATATAATATGTCAAAAGGAGAGTGCAATGGCAGGATACGTCAAAAGAATCGCGCTTATAAAAACGCTCAGTGCGGGTTATTCCGCCGACGGCGGCGAGCTTAAAGGCATCGTCCGCTGCGAAGCTTACGCCGGTTTTTTAAAAGCCGAAGCTTCGCTTATAAATTTCGCGCCCGTAACCGAGGGGGAATACCGCCTCGGCATAACCGACGGACAGAGCGTCGTGGTGTTCGGAGCGCCCGCATACGAAGGCGAATGTTCCTTCGACCCCTCAGACGGGTTCGCCTGCCTCATATGTTTCTGCCGCTCGGGCAGCGTTCTGCCCGTGGCCAGCGCAGTCTGCGGCGACAACCAAAAACTTCTCCCCTCCGTGCAGAGCGCAATGGAGCGTGGCGAAGAACAGCCGAAGGCGGCATATGACGACGAAGCCATTGCCGAAAGCAATTATTATGAGCTGGAAGCTGATGAAAACGGCGGAGCTGTACGCCCGCCTGAAGAGGAACAAAAAGGGTCTCGCTCTCTGCAGGATGAAGAGAGTGCTGGCACTTTCCCGCGCCCGAAGGAGCAGTCTCAAAACTTCCCCGTGCGGGAAGAGACCGCCGCACAGGGCGACGGGGTAAAGTGCGCCACAAGTTCCTTCCGCATAGGCGGTACGCCCGAAGATGAGCAGGGGAATACCCAAGCCGAAGGTGAGGAAAGGGGCGGCGGTTGCTCCGCCGAATCAAACGGCGCAGATGACGGCGAAGCTGCCGAGCCTCGGCTTGCGGACGGCGGGTTCTACGAGCGCATGAGCGGAGACATAAAAAAGATATTCGCCGCATATCCCCGCCTTGCGGCGCTGGAGGATGTTATAGAAAATTCGCGTTGGGCGAAAATTTCATACGGCAACGGCGCGCATTACGCGTTCGGCGTGATATATGACGGGGGCAACGCAAAATATCTGTGCTACGCCGTGCCCGTCGCTGCGGACGCGCCCTGCCCCGAAAGTTTAAAGGGCAGAGCGGGCTACATACCCGTCGACGGCGGCGGATACTGGGTTATGTATCAGGACGCACAGACCGGCATCAGTCTGACTGTCGGCTGAATTTAATTTAAAAATATAGAGGTCGCCCGCGTTGCGGGCGGCCTCTATAGCTCTTTTAAACCTAATATATAGTCGGATGACACATCTAACAATTTGCATAGCCGCGCCAGCGTGTCGAGCGACGGAAAGATATTATCCGTCATGTAACGCGATACGGTTTGCGGCGATACTCCTATAGCGGCAGCTATATCTTTTTGCGAAAGTCCGCTGTTCTTTATTTCATTTCGCAACCGTTGTTGTATCTGCTCAAGCTGAATGCGCTCGTTCTTTATCCTCATAATATTATTATCATATAAAATGCGATTTGAATATTGACAAATCACATAATATGTGATAAAATTTGTTTACGCTATAAAAGTAAAAGGCAAGAGGAGAGAAAATTATGAACGAAGAAAAAGTTTCAGAGCAGTATATGTATTCTGTGCCGGCATATAAAAAATATACTATCTGGCAACTATGCCTCGGGGCTGTCGGCGCTGTTATTTTGTTGATGAGCTTATTTTTTGCCGTGCATTGAGATCAGCCTCGGCGGCTATGTTCAGACTTATAACAGCGTCATGCGTGAAATTTACGCCGACGAGGAGCTGGCCGAAAAGTTAGACAATACAGAGATGAGCGAAGATGCGGCCATATCATATCTCGGTATGAAGCTTTTTATTCTGGAGCAGACCATTCCCGAAGACAGCACAGAATTTGAGCAGACCGCAATAGTCACGGCGACCAATCAGGCACTTATATTATACTTAATTGAAGATGAAGATAGCTATCAGGCTGCGCTGTCTGAAGCAGTTGACACTCTTTCGCAATATTCCCGTTCCTACGGATTGTTATCGTTTTTAATGCTGTGTATCGATACGTCGGTGCACGGGTACCAGGGTGTCGATATCTTCATCGGTTTGCCGTCGTTTGTGATTTGGCTGGCGGTATGCATGACGGCAATCAGTATAATGTATATCATTTATACTCTGCCTGTATGCACGGCAAGGTTGTGTTCGATGGAAAAAGCAACCAAACGGCTTTATGAGCAACGGGTAGGAAAGAACAGGGAAAGGGCCAACAAAAATAGAAAGAAAAGGGTCTATTACGATCATTTCGGCATTTTCTGGGTCTTGGTTTTCATAATGATTTTTTACTATTTATCAAGGAATGCAAGCTGTGCGGCGGGAAATATTCAACAGATTGATTTTTTTATTTCCATGCGATTGACCCCGTTGTTTTGGGTATGCTTCATCGGCGATGTAATACTGTTTTTACTTGGTTGGTATGTAAGACAAATAAGGAAGAACTTAATTTATAATCTTTGATTTGAACTTGATTTTTTGTTGTCTATGTTATATAATGGGTGCAATTCATTTTGAAGGAGAGCACCCCGTTGGGAGCAAAGCGGCTTAAAAACAGAAAAATTGCATTTCTTCGCGCGGCAATAGTGTTTGCAAGCATAATGTTCGCACTCGCCGTAATTGCGTCGTTCTTTCTAATTTCCGACGTTATAGCCCACGGCGACGTCCGCGCGATTCCTTCCTACGCAATGGACGAGGAGGGGCTGGACGAAGTTTTATCGCGCGACAAGGACAGCTGGACGGACGGCGATTACGATTTTGTATACCGCCAGACGGGGCTCACCAAGGTCTATTTCGACGGCGTATCGTACATAAACACCAATTTTGTAAAGCAATGTCAGGCCGACCTTTTTTACGACGCCGAGCCCGAACACGACGCGGCCAACTTCGGCAGTTCGCACGATTACTTCCCCGATAAGCTCTTTTCAATGGTGTCGCTCAGGGCGGGCGACGTGATTATATCCTCTTCCGTGCACACCTTCGGCTGGCTCAACGGCCACGCCGCAATAGTAATAAATTCCACAACCACCCTCCAGGCCATAACCATCGGCACGAAATCGGTGCTTCAGACGACAAACTGGTTCAGGCACGCTTCAAACTTTATGGTGCTCCGCCCCAAATTATCCGCAGACGAGGCGCAGCAAATCGCGCAGTGGGCGCACGACAACATGCAGGGCATAGATTATTCGCTGTTCACTGGCATATTCAACGCCAAAAATCAGGCGGACGAACCGCTCACCACCCAGTGCGCGCACCTCGTGTGGCAGGCGTATATGGCGTTCGGCTATGATATAGACAGCACGGGCGGCCCCGTGGTAACGCCGCGCAACATCGCCGCCAGCGACATGTTCGAAGTCGTTCAGGTAAACGGCTTCGACCTCGACAAATTATGGAACTGAATGCGTTGACGGCCGCATATGTGCCGTTTAACCTATAAAACAAAAGCGCGCGGCCTTGCAAAATTTGCAAGGCCGCGCGCTTTTATCGCACATTCACTTAAGTCCCTTATACGGCCGCAATACGGCGAGGGCGTAAGCAAGAAAGAGCGCGCACACTCCGCCCGCGGCTTCCACCGAGCGCACGGCCGTAAGGTTATCAAAACATATAAATGCCAGCATGTCAAAGCCCGTCAGGGCGTAAACGCCGCCGCATATCCCAAGGGTAATTAAAATTGCCGAACATATTATGCACGAAAGCCGCATATATTCAGTATGTATTTTAAAAGGGAAAATATGCGCCCGCAAGGAAAGGCTCTTCAAATTAAAATTGCGCAAAGAGGAGCAGAGCTCCTCAAAATCACGAAAAGTCGCCGTCGTCGCCAGACAAGACTTTTGTGAAATATTTATACGGTGATATTCTCTATTACCAGCTTGTCGAAGTCCACGTTTTCGGCAAAGTCGCGCGGAATGAATTTGACCTGATTGAACTTGGCGTAATTGAAGATATGCGTTTTGAGCAGCACGGGCGTGGCCACGTCAAGCTCTTCGCATATGTCTGCAAGGTAATTGAAAAATGACGAGTACGTAAATTTATCCACGCGCTCGTAAGTCACCTGCTTTACTATTTTTCCGTCTTTAATAACCTTGCCCCACATTCTGAACATGTAACCATTTTATCAGAAAAACCGCCCTTTGTAAACGCATTTTTCAAATAATATTGACAAAACGCCCCGCAAGTTATAAAATGTAACATATATCATCTGTCGCCGCGCGGCGGGATTATCCCGCCGCGCGCGGAGGAAATAACATGGAAAAGTTAGAAAAGGATATCGTTGAAATTCTCACCGCCGATTCGCGCGCGGGCGCCGATAAAATCGCCGCCATGCTCGGCATTACCCCCGCCGAGGCCGCAAAAAGGGTAAAAAAGCTCGAAGAAGACGGCGTAATAGTCAAATACACGGCCATCGTCAACGAGGACGCGCTCGACGACGACATCGTCGAAGCTTTAATCGAAGTCAAAGTAACGCCCCAGCGCGGCAGCGGGTTCGACGCCATCGCGCAGGAAATCGCCGAGCACGACGAGGTAAAAAACCTCTATCTCATGTCGGGCGCGTACGACCTCGCGGTAATAGTTGCGGGCAAGTCTTTAAAGTCCATTTCGCGCTTTGTCTCAGAGCGCATCTCCACTTACGACAACGTGCTCTCCACGGCCACGCACTTTATTTTAAAGAAGTACAAGGTCGAAGGCGCGCTCATGAAGAGCGACGAAGGGGTAGAGCGCCTGTCGGTACAGCCATAAAGTTAAATCGCTCAAATCGTACTCGCTTTGCGCCTCAAACGGCGTAAGGGCATCGTCGTTTTCGGTCGTCGCCCGCGTGCGGTCAGGCGCTCGCTAATCTCACAACGCTCAAACAGTGTTGTTCGCCGTGCGATTATCCGTTTTATGTCATCTTGAGCAAAGTGAGCGCAGCGAACGACGTCGAAAGATCTTGTTTGGTTTCGCGCCCCGCAAGATACATTCGACGCCGCTCGTCGGGCAATAAGCCACTCCTCGCTCTGCTCAGTATGACATAAGGAACCCGCCCACCCGCCCGCAATTATGCGCGCCGTGCGCGCGGAATTGTCTGCCATTTTTACGACGGCGGTCGATTATCTCCACATAGTATCATTGTGGAGAGCGCAACCCTTTACGTAATTACAACAACTAAAAGTCTATGAGATCATTTGTCAACAAGCGCGCGGCCGAATTAAAGCCGAGCGGCATAAGAAAATTTTTTGATATAGTTTCCGAAATGGAAGGGGCTATTTCCCTCGGCGTGGGCGAGCCCGATTTCGTCACGCCGTGGTCGATACGCGACGCGGCCATCCGTTCGGTTAAACGCGGGCTCACCCAGTACACGGGCAACCGCGGCCTGCCCGAACTGCGCAAAAATATCTGCCGCTATTTAAGTCAAAGATTTTCCGTTCCCGCCGACCCCGCCCACACCATAGTCACCGTCGGCGCAAGTGAGGCGATAGATTTGACCTTGCGCGCAATCTGCGACGAGGGCGACGAAATTCTCGTGCCCGAACCCTGCTATGTGTCTTACGCGCCCTCCGTCACCCTTGCCGGGGGAACGCCCGCGGCGGTGCATTGCGTGGCCGATAACGACTTTGTCCTGACCCCGGAACAGATAGAGAGCGCCGTTACGCCCAGAACCAAGGCGTTAATACTTGCCTATCCCAACAATCCCACGGGCGCCATCATGACGGCCGAACAGCTTAAGGCCATAATTCCCGTAATAAAAAAGCACGACCTATTGGTCATCTCCGACGAAATTTATGCCGAGCTCACTTACGTCGGCAAGCATGTTTCAATAGCTTCGTTCGATGATATGGCCGAGCGAACGGTGGTTATAAGCGGTTTTTCCAAGGCGTTCGCCATGACGGGCTGGCGCGTGGGCTTTGTGTGCGCCCCCGCCGAAATAGACGAGGCCATGTTCAAAATTCATCAGTACACCATAATGTGCGCGCCGCGCGTAAGCCAGCACGCCGCCAACGCCGCCCTTACAGAAGGCTTTTCCGACGGGTTTGCCGTCGTCGACGAAATGCGCGACGAATACGCCCGCCGCGGCAGATTTCTGGCCAACGCCTTCAATTCCATGGGGCTCAAATGCTTCATGCCCAAGGGCGCGTTTTATGTATTCCCGTCCGTCGCCACGACGGGCATGACGGGAGAAGAGTTTGCCAACGCCCTTCTGCGTTCGCAAAAGGTGGCCGTCGTCCCCGGTTCTGCCTTCGGCGACGCGGGTTTATATCACGTGCGCTGTTCTTACGCCACTTCCATGTCCCAGCTCTCCGAGGCAATAGACAGGATTTCCGCTTTCTTAAAAGAGATTAAATAGGTCATATATTCAGGGGAATTGTATTTTTCATTGAATAATGCGCTTATTGCGGCGCGGGCAAAAGCCCGCGCCGTTTCGGGCACAAAAAGAAGTGAGCGCAGTCGGATGTATCTTGCCAGATATGTAACCCCATAAGATCCTTCGACTCCGTTCGCTGCGCTCGCTTTGCTCAGGATGACATAAGAACCCCGCCCACATATTATGTGTCATACTGAGCGGAGAGAGGAGGGCTTTTTGCCCGACGAACGCAGTCGAATGTATCTTGCCCGATATGTAACCCGACAAGATCCTTCGACTCCGTTCGCTACGCTCACTCTGCTCAGGATGACATAAGGAGCCCGCCCACCCGCCCAAAATTAATCGCGCAAAAGCCACGGTTTTGCGCGAGGCTAAGGCCGGCCGCAGGATATACAAATTTATCGCAATAGTAAGATTGCGGAGTACGGCTGCGGCGTCACCCCGCTTAAATAATTGACAAAAACTTAAGCAAAATATATAATATAGTAAACGGATATGTGGAGGAATTTTTATTCAGCCACATATCTTTGTTTATTTTGTGCAATCAAATATCAATAAGAGGTAATAAAAATAACATGGCAGAACAGTTTGTAATGACCCAGAAAAATCTGGACGATCTCAAGGAAGAGCTTGAGTATCTGGTAAAGACCAAGCGTCCCGAAATTATCGAACGCATCGCAGAAGCGCGTTCGCACGGTGACCTTTCGGAAAACGCCGAATACGACGCCGCCCGCGAGGAACAGCGTTCCAACGAGGGCAAAATCGCAGAGATCGAATATCAGATTAAAAACGCCGTCGTGCAGGAAGAAATCACCGATAATTCCTATGTCCACCTCAACTCGGTGGTCACCGTCTACGACGAGGAATTCGGCGAAGAGGACACCTACACCATTTCCTCCGTAACCGACGTCGACGTCATGAACAACAAAATTTCCTCCGAATCTCCCGTGGGCGCCGCTCTCATGCGCCACAAGACGGGCGATGAAGTGGTAGTCGCTTCCCCCGAGGGCGAGTATAAGCTTAAAATTCTCAGCATAAGATAATTTTTAAAAGGCTCTGTTTAAACAGTATGCTGCGCCGCAAAAATAGTCAGGGCGCGGTAAAATGCGCGCGAATGTGCGCAATATACCCATATAAAGGATTCCCATGGAAGAGAAGAACGTAAACAACATACCAACCGAAGAAGAGGAGCGCGAACTCCTCGCCGAACAGGCGCGCATCCGCAGGGAAAAGCTCGCAAAACTCATTTCCGAAAACAAAAATCCCTACGAAAAGACGCTCTATAACGTCACCGCCAATTCAACGTATATCAAAGAGCGCTTCGACGAGCTCGAAGGCAAGGAAGTTTCCATTGCGGGCAGGCTGATGTCCCGCCGCATAATGGGCAAAGCTTCCTTTTCGCATATCTCCGACCGCGACGGTCTCATTCAGATATACGTCAAGCGCGACGACGTAGGCGAAGAGGACTACATGTCCTACAAAAAGGACTACGACATAGGCGATATCGTCGGCGTGAGGGGGTACGTCTTCAAGACCCAGACGGGCGAAATTTCGGTGCATTGCTCGCATATCGAAATGCTCTCCAAATCCCTTCTGCCCCTGCCCGAAAAGCAGCACGGCCTGACCAATATGGACATAAAGTACCGCCAGCGCGACCTCGATTTAATCGTCAATCCCGAAGTCCGCAAAACCTTTATCGCCCGTTCCAAAATTTTAAAGGAAATCCGCGCCTATCTCGACAATCTCGGCTATCTCGAAGTCGATACGCCCGTTCTTACCACGCTCGAAATCGGCGCGGCCGCCCGCCCCTTCAAAACCCACCACAATGCGCTCGACATAGACATGTACCTGCGCATAGAAACCGAGCTCTATTTAAAGAGGCTCATAGTCGGCGGGCTCGAAAGGGTGTACGAAGTCGGCCGCATATTCCGCAACGAGGGCATGGACGCCTTCCATAATCCCGAGTTCACCACCGTCGAAATGTATCAGGCATACACCGACTACAAGGGCATGATGGACCTCATCGAAAACATGTACCGCACCATAGCGGCCAATGTCTGCGGCACCACCACGATAATCTATCAGGGTACACAGATAGACATGGGCGCCCCTTGGAAGCGCATGACCATGAAGGAGGCAGTAAAGGAGGCATGCGGCGCCGATTACGACAGCTGGGCCGACGACAAAGCCGCCCGCGACTGCGCAAAGGCGCTCGGCTGTGAAGTAGAAGAGGGCGAAAACGCCACCCGCGGCCACGTTTTAATCGCGCTGTTTGAGCATTTCGTCGAAGACACTCTCATTCAGCCCACCATAATTTACGATTACCCCGTAGAAAATTCCCCTCTCGCAAAGCGCAAGGCTTCCGACCCCGCCTTTACCGAAAGGTTTGAATATTTCATCTGCGCGCACGAATTCGGCAACGCCTTCTCCGAACTCAACGACCCCATCGACCAGAAGGCCCGCTTTGTAAAGCAGGTCGAAGAGAAAAAGAAGACCGAACCCGGTTGCAACGCGCAGGTAGACGAAGATTTCATCACCGCCTTGGAATACGGCCTTCCCCCCACGGGCGGCCTCGGCATGGGCGTAGACCGCCTTGTCATGCTCCTCACCGACAGCGCGACGATAAGGGATGTAATACTCTTCCCCACCATGAAACCCAAGAAATAAATTCGCGCGTATAAGCTTTGCAATACTGTGTCGGGCTTGCGTTTGCCCTCGGTCACATACGTCATTGTATGCTCCCGTCGGGACAATTCGCGCCCTTCTTGTCTTGCTCGCTTCTCCGCACGAATTCTGTCGACCGGGGTTGGAAGCAAGCTCCTTCGCAACTTCCGCACGCTCCTTTTCGCGCAAAATCTATGGTTTTGCGCGCATAATAGGGGTGGGTGGCGGGTTCCTCTGTCATCCTGAGCGCAGTGAGCAAAGCGAACGAAGTCGAAGGATCTTGTTGGTTTACGTATCGTGCAGGATACATTCGACTACGCATGGAGTTCTCCATGCTTCGCTCAGTATGACAATATGGCGGGAATATATTTTAATTGATCCTCACTCGCTTAAACTTCCTCCCCCTTTCAAGCACATTATAGATGCAATATAATTATCACATTTTAAACCAACTCAATAAATACGCGGGCAAAGACAGGCTCCGCTTTCACATGCCCGGGCACAAGGCTTCGGGCGCGTTCTGTCGCGCCTTTCCCGGCTCAAAAAAGGACATAACCGAACTGTCCTTTTCGGACGATCTTCAGAATCCTGCGGGCGCAATAGCCGCCGCACAGCGCGACATAGCACAAATTGTCGGAGCAAAGCGCGCGTATATCACCACTGACGGCTCGTCGTCGGGTGTCATGGCGTGCGTATATGTCGCCTCGCGCTTCGGCAATAAATTAATCGTCCCCCGCAACAGCCACAAAAGCGTGTTCAATGCCTGCCGCATATTCGGCGTCGAACCCGTCATCGTGCAGGGCGAGGAGCTGGAAGGCGTGCTTCTTCCCCCCGACCCCGAGCTCATAAACAAGCTAATAACCAACGACGTCAACATTGCGGGCATGATAATTTCGTCGCCCGATTACTACGGCAATATCGCCCCGCTGGACGACTACGCCGCCGTTTTAAAGCCGCAGGGCAGATATCTCTTCTGCGACGGCGCGCACGGCGCGCATCTGGGCGTGTGCGAAGGCCGCCCCGGCTATTGCGGCAGCTATGCCGATATGTGGGTGGACGGCGCGCACAAGACCCTTCCCGTGCTGACGCAGGGCGCATATGTGTGCGTCAACGACGAAGATTTAATCCCTTACGCCGAGGAGGCGATGGGCATCTTCCGCACCACTTCGCCCTCCTTCCCCATAATGGCTTCGGTTGAGTACGGCGTTAAATATTATAAAAATAATCCGGAAGTTTATGCCGGGGCGCGCGCGGCGGCCGCGGCCTTCAAAAAGGAGCTTTCGGCGTTCATGTTTTATCCCTCGGCCGACTGGGCCAAGGTAGCCGTCGACTTCAAACCCTTGGGCATATCCCCCGATCTCGCCCAACAGAGACTCGAAAAGAAGGGCATATTTGCCGAAATGAACGACGGCAGATACCTTTTGTTTTACCTTTCGCCGTCGACTACCAAAAAACAGCTCGAAAAACTCGCAGTCGCCCTCATTGAAATCGCGGGCACAAAAAAACTGCGCGCAACCTACGTCGATAAAAAAACCGTGATATCGCCCGCCGCGCGCACATACAGCTATCTGTATGCGCTGCGTTCGCCATCCGAGTGGGTTCCCCTCGAAGAGAGCGCGGGCAAAATGTGCGCCGAAAACGCTGGCGTCACTCCGCCCTGCCTGCCCGTCGTAATTGCGGGCGAAATTATTTCGGAGCGCGCCGCGCAGCTGTTGAAGAGCAGCAAAAACACATTCGGAATTAAAGACGGAAAAATAAAAGTGGTGAAGAGATGAGAGGATATTTCGTTACATTCGAAGGCTGCGAAGGTTCGGGCAAGAGCACCCAGCTTAAACTGCTCGCGCAAAAACTCGATGAGGCGGGCGCAGACTATATAATGACCCGCGAACCGGGCGGCAGCCCCATAGCCGAGCGCATACGCGAAATCATCCTTGACGGCAAAAACACCGCCATGTGCGACGAGTGCGAAGCGCTTTTATACGCCGCCGCGCGCGTTCAGCACATAAAGGAAAAAATTCAGCCCGCGCTTGAGAGCGGCAAGCTGGTCATCTGCGACCGCTACATTCATTCTTCCCTCGCCTATCAGGGCATAGCGCGCGGACTCGGCGAGGAATATATTCAAAGCATAAATTCATACGCCGTAAAAAACTGCCGCCCCGATTTGACAATCTTCCTCGACATTCCCCCCGAGCGCGCCTTCGATCGCAAGCACGGCGCCGACGAGGACGACCGCATGGAACAGCTCGGGCTGGCTTTTCACACAAAGGTATACAACGGCTATCTCGCTCTCGCGGCTAAAGACCCCGTAATATGTCCCGTCGACTGCTCCGGCACAAAGTTTGAGACGAGCGGCAAAATCTGGAAACTGCTCGTTGAAAAGGGCATAGTAAGGGGGTAAGTTGTATAAATCATGCGTCAACTTTTACAGGGTACAACTGCATACGCAATACTTACGCGCGACGTTAAAGCGCAGCGCGCCTCCCATGCCTATATGGTGTACTTTCAGGACGGCGCAAATCTGCGTTTTGCCCTCAAATATTTTGCCCTCGCCCTGATGGCTGAGGACGAAGGGAGTCGCGAAGGCTCGCTCATTATGGACGAGAGCTTTTCGGACGTAAAAGTTTACCCCGCGGACGGAAAAAAGCCGTCCGTGTCCGACGCGGACGAAATTATCGGCGACAGCGCCTTAAAGCCCATCGAAGGCGATAAAAAGCTGTATATATTCACCGACTTCGACCAGGCCTCCGCCGTCGTCCAGAACAAACTTTTAAAACTTTTGGAAGAACCTCCGCGCGGAGTGTACTTTCTGCTCGGCGCAACATCGCTCGCGCCCGTGTTGCAGACCATACTTTCGCGCGTCAAACTGCTCGAAATTCCGCCCTTCCCCGAGGGTCAGATATACAGCGCCTTAACCCGCCTCGGCGGCGACGACAAGCTCAACCGCCTCGCCGCGGGCAGCTGCGCAGGGCTCTTCGGACAGGCCTGCGCCATGGTTTCGGGGCAGTGGTTTAAAGATATACTTTCCGCCGCAAACGACGTCGCTTCGGCCGCAAACATAGGCGACGCGTCTTCCGTCAGCATGAAGTATGCCGACGTGAAAGAGAAGGGCGAACTTTTGCGGCAGGTTCAGCGCGTATACTTCGAAGAACTTAGAAAATGCGTTTCGTCGGGGAATATGTGCGGGTCAACATATACGCGCCCCGCGCTCATGTACGCCGTGAGAGCGGTAAACGAGGCTTTGGAGGATTTGAAATTCAACGCGAATTTTTCCTCGCTTTTGTTCGACCTCGCGTCGGGCGTAATTACGGAGAACGATAAATGGAAAAAATTGTTGGTGTAAAATTCAAAAACGGCTGCAAGGTTTATTACTTTGCGCCCGGCAAGGACACGTACGAGCGCGGCACGGACGTAATAGTCGAAACTGCGCGCGGCATGGAATATGCCACCGTCGTCCTGCCCGAAACTGAAGTTGCGGACGATAAAATAGTCTCCCCCTTAAAGCCCATAGTCAGAATTGCCACGGAAAAAGACAGGGAGACTGTAAAGCGCAACGAAGAGAGGAAGGAAGGCGCCATGAAGCTTGCCCGCGAAAAGGTTGAAAAGTGCGGGCTTGTCATGAAGATTATCGACTGCGAGTTCGCCTTCGACGGCAGCAAAGTCACCTTCTATTTCTCTGCCGACGGCAGGGTGGACTTCCGCGAACTCGTAAAGGAACTGTCCTCGGCATTCAGGCTGAGGATTGAACTCCGCCAGATAGGAATACGCGACGAAATCAAACTCGTAGGCGGTATCGCGCCATGCGGCAGAGAGTGCTGCTGCTCAACATGCATGCCCGATTTCAGAAAGGTTTCCATAAAAATGGCCAAAAATCAGGGGCTTTCGCTCAATCCCGGCAAAATTTCGGGCCTGTGCGGCAGGCTGATGTGTTGCCTTTCCTACGAAAACGACTACTACGCCGAAGCCTGCAAAAAGGTTCCCAAAGTCGGCTCCGAGGTGGACACGCCCGAAGGCAGGGGTCACGTTGTCAGCGTCAACATGCTCAAGATGGAAGTAAAGGTAAAAATCGAACAGAAGGACGCCGTAACCTACCGCGATTTTCCCGCCGAGCAGGTGAAATTCCGCCGCGGCGGCGCGCCCGTCAAAGCCGAGGAAGAAGAAATTTCCGAAGAGGAGCTTAAAAACCTGCTCGACTGATATGTGTATGCCCCGTCTGAAGGGACAAAATGGCAAGATTTTTTATAGTGATTGATAAAAAATGCCGCTCAACCCCCTTTACACGCAAAAAAATGTATGATATAATATGCGTGTGGAAAGTTCCACGCAATGTCAAATAATTATGGAGGAAGAACCAATGGCACACGTAATTTCCGACGAATGCGTCAGCTGCGGTGCATGCGCCGCTACCTGCCCCGTGTCCGCTATCTCCGAAGGCGCCGATAAGTACGTTGTAGATCCCGATACCTGCATCGACTGCGGAGCTTGCGAAGGTGTATGCCCCACCGGTGCGGTAAAGCCCGAATAAGCATTTTTAAACGACAAGACAAAGGCGGCGGGAAAATCCCTCCGCCTTTTCTTTTATCTCAAATAAATTTGTATGCGCCCGCATTAGGGCTCAGGCCGGTGACCGTGAACGCAATTCTTAAAGAAGGCGAAGTGCTCGAAGAGCTCTTCGGCGATAAAAAAATAATACAGAATAAAAGCCTTTACCGCTTCACTTCGGACAGCATTCTGCTGTCCCGTTTCGCGCGCGCAAAATACGGCGATATTGTCGCCGATTTCTGTGCGGGCAGCGGAATCGTCGGTCTGCATTTTATGTGTCTGAACGGCCATATATCGGGGGTTACGCTGTTTGAAATGCAGCAAAGCCTTTCGGATATGTCGGCGCGCACAATCGAGTGCAACGGTTTTGAAAAGGCAAGGGCCGTCTGCTGCCGCGTGCAGGATATCGGCAGGGAGTATGACGACAAATTTTCGCTCATTCTCTGCAATCCCCCCTACGAGCGCGGCGGGTTCGAAAATCTCACTTACGAAAAGGCTGTCTGCCGCAAGGAGATAACCATAACCCTGCCCGAAATAATCGAAGCCGCCTTCCGTAAATTAAAGTTCGGCGGCAGGTTCGCTCTCGTCAACCGCGCGGACAGGCTGGCAGAGGTAATTTATCTTTTAAAGGCGCGCGGTCTGGAGCCCAAACGGCTGCAGTTCGTCTCCGGCACGGCCGGCGGCAAGCCTTACCTTATAATGGTGGAAGCCGTCAAGGGCGGCAAACCGGGCATCGACATTCTGCCCGCGATAGCAAATGCGCCGTCGGCGCAATGAATGCCGCATTATCATACTGAGCGCAGTAGAATGTATCCAGTTTGGTTTAAAACCCTGCAAGATCCTTCGACTTCGCCTACGGCTCCGCTCAGGATGACATAAGGACCCACCCGCCCGCCCATAATTATGCGGCGACAGCCGCAACCGTGGTTGATAATAAAATTTACGGCGCTGCGCGAAACTGCGCTTTCGCGCTGCGCAACCCAATTTGCGCATGCCTGCGGCTCACCGTGGGGAATTTGCGCGATTATATAATATGAGTGCCATTAGGTATCGCGCAAAGGGACGAACAATTCGTTCCTTCAAACAGTGGTCCACTGTTTGGGCATTGTGAGATGAGTGAGCACCTTCTACCGTGCGAACGGTGACCGAAAACAGCGTTGCCCTTACGCCGTTTGAGAAGGACTCCCCAAATCATGAAAAATTGTTGCGCGGCGCCAGCGCACAATTTTTGTGAGCATATTATGGTTTATTTCGTTTCAACGCCAATCGGCAATTTAAAGGATATTTCCCTTCGCGCGCTCGAAGTTCTGCGCTCGTCCGACGTCATCTTCTGCGAGGATACCCGCCACTCAATCAAACTTTTAAACGCGTATGAAATCAAAAAGCCCCTTTTGTCCTGCCATAAATTCAACGAACGCCAGGCGGCCGAAAAAATCATCGCCGAGGCGCAGGGCGGCAAAAACGTGGCTGTAATTTCGGACGCGGGCATGCCCGTCATCTCCGACCCCGGCAATATAGTTTGCGGCGAACTTAAAAAAGCGGGGGTGGCATACACCGTCATCCCCGGCGCAAACGCCTTTCTCTCGGCGCTCGTGCTCTCCGCACTGCCCGCCGACAGGTTCGCCTTTTTGGGCTTTTTGCCCGATAAGGAGGGCGAGCGCAGGCGGCTTCTGGAAAAATATAAAAATCTCGACCTGACTTTATGCTTTCACGCCGCCCCGCAGGACGTAGACAGGTACATAGCCGACATGTATTTTGTGTTCGGCGACCGCCGCGCCTGCGCCGTGCGCGAAATAACAAAACTTCACGAGGAGGCCGTTTCCTTCAACCTCGCCGAAGGTCTCGGAGGCGAAAAGAGGGGGGAGTATGTTTTAATCGTCGAGGGCGCCGCCGAACGGGAAAATGCATTGAATTGCCTCTCCCCGCGCGAGCATGTGGCGCACTATATCGCGCAGGGAATGGATAAAAAATCGGCCGTGAAACAGGCCGCAAAGGACAGGGGCGTTCCCAAGTCGGAAATTTACAAACTTACGCTGGATATGTAGCGTTAACTGCCGCATATATGCGGGCCAATCCGCCCGCGCCGGGGCAAGGTCCAAGGCGGCCGCGCGCGTACCGCGCGGCCATATTGTGCGGTGTAAGGAGTGATAAATGTCTAAAAAGAATAACAATCAGCAGAACATGACAATCTACGATTACGAGGAAAAATACGTGCGCCGCCAGAATTCGCGCGGGGCGCGCATACTGCTCTTCGTGCTGGCTGGGCTCGTCGGCGTATTCCTCGTGTGGTGCCTGCTTTCCATAGTCATGCAGGTTTACGCATTGAACGTATACGCAGGCTACGTCGCCGCGGGCATCGCGGCAATACTTTTCGTGGCGATATACATAATTCCCGTGGTAAAAATCTGCCGTTCGGATTATTTCCTCACAAACGTCAATTCCACCCATGCGGGACAGGCCAAGCGACACAATAAGCGCGTGCGCCGCAGCATTGCCGAAAAAATCGTCGACTTCAACGCCAGCGTGGACGGCGCGGGCTGGTATGACGATAAAATAGTCGGGGATATGGACGTCGCTTTAAAGTCGGGCGACGACGAAGCGTTAAAGGCGGCGCTCACCTCGCTGTATAACGGCCGCATAAAAAAAACGGCGCGCGATATGATTTTCAAGTGCTCGTTAAAGTCCGCGGCCTATTCCGCCCTTTCGCAAAGCTCGCGCATAGACGCGGCGCTGGTGGTGGTCGTCAATCTGCAACTCGTAAAGGATATAGTATTCTTATACGGCTTCAGACCGTCTGACGCGCGCCTCGTCAAAATTTTCGCCGCCGTCGTGCAGAACGCCCTCATCGCCTACGGGCTGGGCTCGGTCAAAATCGGCAACGGTATTGTTAAGACCATGGGCGACGCCGCCAAGGGCATTCCCTTCCTCGGTACGGCCATTTCGGCGCTGGTCGACAGTTCCATTCAGGGCCTCGCCAACGGCACTATGACGGCCGTAATCGGCTTTCAGACAATAAAATATTTAAATAAAGAATACCGCCTTCAGAACATTCTGGACGGCATAGAAGTTGCCGAAACCGAACAGGAACTGCAGGAAACGTGCGAAGAGCTCGAAAAAGAACTGCGCCGCGCCCCCAAGGCCCGTCAGGGCGCGTGAGCGCGCGGCACGTAGTTTAAGTCATCTTTTAATAGGCAAAAACCCACCCGTAACCCAAAAGGTTACGGGTGGGTTTGGTCTACCTGCGCGGATTCGAACCGCGGGTCTCCAGAGTCGGAGTCTGACGTGTTATCCAGCTGCACTACAGGTAGGTAACCGCGGCTCGTCGCCGCATATACAGGGGGGAATTATGCGACAAAGCGCGAAATTATCCCCAAAAGTATTTTAACCGTCTTTTCCATGCAGGGCACGGGAATAAACTCGTTCCTGCCGTGCGCATTGTGCCCGCCCGTGGCTATGTTGGGGCAGGGCAGTCCCATAAATGATAAATTGCTCCCGTCTGTGCCGCCGCGCGTCGGTTCTATTTTCGGCTCAACTCCTTCGGCCCTCATGGCTTCGGCCGCCGCGTCAACTATGTGCATTACGGGTTCGATTACGCGCGCGCAGTTATAATACTGGTCGCGCATGGAAAATTTTATTCTGCCCTCGTATTTAAGCGAAAATTCGTCGGCGACCGACTGGGCAAACGCCTTGCGCGCGGCAAACTTTACGCTGTCGTGGTCGCGAATGATGCCCGAAACTACGCACTTTTCAACATTTCCCGCAATGTCGTTGATGAAAAAGTACCCCTCGCGCCCTTCCGTCGTTTCGGGACGCTCGTCTGCGGGGAAGCGCGAAATTATGTCGTTCGCCACGATTACGGCGTTAATCATCTTGCCCTTGGCGGAACCCGGGTGAATGTTTTTGCCTTCGATTTCAAACGTAAAGGCCGCGCCGTTGAATGTTTCGTAGGAAAGTTCTCCTATCTCTTCGCCGTCCACGGTGTAGGCAAAATCACAGCCGAACCCCTTTACGTCGAAAAGCGCCGCGCCGTGCCCTATCTCTTCGTCGGGGGTAAAGGCAATGCCTATATCCCCGTGCCTGAACTCGGGGTGTGTCACAATGTATTCGGCCATGGCCATAATTTCAGCCACGCCGGCTTTGTCGTCCGCGCCTAAAATGGTGGAACCGTCGGAAGTGACTATTTCCATGCCGACGTAATTTTTAAGGGCGGGGCAGTCAGCCTCGCGTATGGCCGCTCCGTTTCCTATAACTATGTCGCCGCCTGTGTATTTTATTACTTTGGGCAGAACTCCGTATCCTTTGGGTTCGCTGACGACGTCTATGTGCGCGATGAATCCCGCCGCGGCCTTCGCGGGCGCGTTGGCGGGAATTTTTGCGTAAACGTAGCCGTGCTCTGTCATCTTCGCATCTATTCCCAGCGCCTTCAGCTCGCCATAGAGCATTTTTGCAAGCTCAAGCTGGCATGGCGTGGAGGGGGTGACGGCGGCGTTATTTTCGTCGCTCGGCGTGTCGACTTTTACGTATCTTAAAAATTTTTCGAGTACTCCGGACATAACCTGACCTTATTTAAAAGAATTGGTCTGCCCGTCGTATTCATAACCTATTTGCGCCATTCGTCCGCATATAACCTGCGGCGAAACGCCGCAGCTCATGCAAAAATCTTCAAGCGAGGGATATTCGTCCCGCAGCTTGGTGTTTATGAACGAAAGCAGAATAAAATTATCTTCGGGCAGTTGCATAGTGGTAACCAACTTAATTGCACAATATGTGTGCATTAATATTTTCCTTAACGGATGGGTTGAAAACCCCGAGAATTATTGAATAACGGCCTGCGGGGAATTGCGTTATATTTTAAAATAATAACGTTTGCAAGCGAAGTCGCGCCTTCGCGTAGCAAGCCCCAATTTGCGAACCCTTTCGCCTCAGCAGTGGGAATTGCCGCGATTATTTAATCGTGGGCTGAAACAAATTGCGGCAAGGGCGGCAGAGCCGCCAGCTCTAACGGCAAATCGCAGGCACGGCCTGACGAGATTTGCGTTAATATTATACCACAATTATTTTTAATTGCAAACCGGCGCACGCTGTGTTATAATAATTTTATGGAAAAAAAGACAGTCGTCGTTGGAATGAGCGGCGGGGTGGACAGCTCGGTCGCCGCTCTCCTTTTAAAGCGGCAGGGCTACAATGTAATAGGTCTGTTCATGCTCAACTGGGAGGAGGACGATATAAACGGCGCATGCACGGCCGAAAGCGACTTCGAGGACGTGCGCAGGGTGTGCGCCCTTCTGGACATTCCCTACTATTCCGTCAACTTCGCCAAGCAGTATATGGACAGAGTTTTTAAATATTTTCTCTCCGAATACGCCGCGGGCAGGACGCCCAACCCCGACGTTTTGTGCAACCGCGAAATAAAGTTCGGTCCCTTCCGCGAATATGCGCTTTCGATGGGTGCCGATTATATCGCCACCGGGCACTACTGCGGAATAGACCACAACGCCGACGGCAGGCATTACCTTTTAAAGGCGGCCGACGAGGGTAAGGACCAGACCTATTTTTTGAATCAGGTCACCCAGCCTCAGCTTGCAAACGTGCTCTTTCCCCTTGCGGATTTAAAGAAGGAGGAAGTGCGAAAACTTGCCGAAGAAAACGGCCTCGCCACGGCGAAAAAGAAGGATTCGACGGGCATATGCTTTATAGGCGAGCGCAATTTCCGCGCGTTTTTATCGCAGTATCTGCCCAATAAGCCGGGCAAAATACTCACTCTCGACGGAGAGGAGGTAGGCGAACACATTGGCCTAATGCACTATACTCTCGGCCAGCGCAGAGGGGTAAACCTCGGCGGCAAAAGCGGTGAAAGCGGCCGCTGGTTTGTCGTCAGAAAGGACGTGAAAAACAATATTTTATACGTCTCCCACGGCGACGAAAGTCCCCTTTATTCCTCGTCGTGCGAGGTGGAAAATATCAACTGGATAGGCTATATTCCCTCCTCAACCACATTTTCCTGCCGCGCAAAATTCCGTTACCGTCAGGGCGAGCAGGACGTAACCGTAATGCTCGACGAAAAAGGCGGGGCTCACGTCGATTTCGCCGTGCCCCAGCGCGCCGTCACGCCCGGCCAGTACGCCGTGTTCTACGACCGGACGAGATGCCTAGGCGGCGGAATTATATTATAAATCGGCTAAAGTAAAAAAGCGCCCGCGCATTCTGAATGCGCGGGCGCCCTGCATGTATTTTATAGTTTGATTAAGCCTTGAGCGCGGCATATGCTCCGGCCAATCCTTCGATAACGCCGCCCACAGTCAGGAGCCATGCCCCGATTGCGGGCGCAGCGCTTGCAAAAATGGTTTCGTCCCCGCAGTAGCTGTATGTGCATATAATGGTTATTATCGCGCACACGATAGCTGCCGCCGCAGCTATGACGGCTGCAAGCTTTACGGCCTTGTTTTTAAGCGCCAGCGTCGCCGCGCTCGCCAGAAAGCTCACCGCCGCAACGACGACGGTTATTATCGCAAAGGCATTCATCGCGTCGAATCCCTCGGCGGCGTATTCCCCGCCGCAGTCGGCAAGCGTGGCCGTTATCGTGCTATCCCCTACCAAAGGCAGGCTGATAGTCAGCGAAACCCAGTCTATGAGCAGGCCGACGATTACGAGCACCAGCCCGACAAGCGCTATTGCCGCCGCTATAAGCGCGGCTGTGTTTAGTTTTTTTGTTTTACGTTTTACCATTTTATCTCTCCCGATAAATAATTTTTGCGGCGGGCGTGCCTCGCCGGGCTCTCCCCCCGCTGTCACAATTCTACCACATTTCTTCTATGTTTGTCAACAGTGTGTTAATTTTTTTTGCCGTGGGGTTTTGTTTGATGAAGGGGGGTATTGACATTGCGTGTAATTTTGTGGTATCATCGACATACTAATACCAGACGCATTTTTGGTTCGGCCGGCCTTTCAAAACCGCGTTGCGCCAGAAAATGACAAAATGTGCAAGGAGAGGGTTTTATGAAAAGCAATTCCGGTTCCGCAGAGCGCGGACAGCTCGAAGAAGAGCGCAGAAAATATCAGCGACGGCTCATTCCCGCCAACCTTGTGGCGGTAATCATCGCTCTCGTCGCGGCAATCTGTCAGGTTTTTATGCCCATGGTCAGCATGGACTTCATCGTCACGGGCGATTTGATTTCCGCCGTCTCCTCATCCGTTTCCGACTCTGCGGAGGGCGGCGGGCAGAGCGGCGAAACTACGGAAATGCTGGCGTACGTCATGCAGGACGTCAACACACAGATTACCGTGCAGGTACAGCCGCTCGAAGTGCTCTCTCTGGGCGCTTCTCCCGAAGCGGGAGATGTGAGGGAATACCTCTCTCAAAATCTCATGGGTGGCGGCGCGTTTGTCGATGAAATACTGGCGCAGTCCATGCCTTATTTAACCTCGTATATGGTCGCGCAGGCGGCCGAAGCGCAGTTCGGCGAGTTTGAGGACGCACCCGTGGAGCAAATCCGCGCCGTCACCGACCTTATAAACCAAGGCAGTTACGACGAGGCCAAGTCGCAGTTCAGGGACGCCGCATTGCAGTATGCGCAGTCCATAGGCCGCGAACTTACCGCCGAACAGATCGGCGACATATCGGGCACCTTCGACGAAATAGTCGACAGCGGCATCCGCGAGGACGGTTCGTTCTCTTATACCGACGCCTTTTCCTCGCTCGCAGGTTCGGGGGAGGACGGGGAGAATTCGTCGCCTTCCGTTCCCGGTATGGATTTTGCGGGCGGAATGTTCGACCAGATGACCGACGAACAAGCCGAAATGACGGGTACGGCGCTCTTCGCCGTCGTGGCGGCGCTCATCGGCCTTACTACAGCGCTGTGGCTTATCATGGCGCTCATCGCCTTCCTTAAAATATTCATGCGCAACAAGCGCTTCACAATGTGGTATGTAAAGCTCTTCTGCTGGATACCCTGCGTATTGTTCGTGCTCGCGCCCGTGCTCGCGCTTAAGCTTGCCCCTTCGTTCGTCGGCGATATGGCGGGCGGAGCGGCCGGCTTTATAGAAGCCTTGTCTGCCGTCCCCGCAACCTTCGGCGGTTCGGGCATAGTTTCGGGCGTGTGCCTCGCGCTGTTGTGGCTTATATCCGTTTTCTGGTTCTTCCCCATAAAGCGCAAAATCCGCAAAATAAACAAAGAAATATATTAAAAGGCTCCCGCCGCAAAAAATTTGGGCGCGGCCCCGCATCTGCGGGGCCGCGCTCTTTATGGTTGTATAGAGTGAAAAATGAATAATGAATAATTGAGGGAGGGGGAAGTCTGTAAGAACAAACCAGCGCGCAAAGATAAATGCGCTATTCAGTGTCATACTGAGCGAAGCAAAGTAAACGCAGTAAACTTTGCGTAGTCGAATGTATCTTGCCTGATGCAAAAGCGGGCAGGGTCTTTCGACGGCGTTCGCTGCACTCACTCTGCTCAAGATGACAACAAGGAATTAATTATCAGAACAAACCCCTCCGTCTTGCTCCGCAATCCACCTCCCCTTGGCAGGGGAGGCCATAATGCGGTGTGCCGACGCTCTTTTCAGTCGTGAATTTTAAGTGTGTGTATCATCTTCACGAAGGCGGGGTCGGTGTGGTCGACAATCTCGCTCTTGCCGAGGTCGAGGGCCGATATTTCGGCCATATCTTCGGGCGTAAGTTCGAAGTCGAACACGTCGATGTTCTGCTCTATTCTGTCCTTGTGCGTCGATTTGGGAATAACCACCACGCCGCGCTGAATGTTCCAGCGCAGCGCCACCTGCGCGGCCGACTTGCCGTATTTTTGACCTACCTTCGTCAGCACGGGGTGACGGAAAATATTGTGGTTGCCCTCTGCAAAGGGACCCCATGCCTCGGGCTGAACGCCGTAAGCTTTCATGTTTTCAAGCGCCTTGTCCTGCGCGAAGAAGGGGTGAAGTTCAACCTGATCGACGGCGGGGATTATGTCTACCGTCTCGCAGAAGTCGGCAAGGATATGGGGATAGAAGTTGGAAACGCCTATGGCCTTCAGCTTGCCGGCGCGGTAAGCTTCCTCCATGGCGCGGTATGCGCCGTAGTAATCGCCCATGGGCTGGTGAATGAGGTATAAATCGAGGTAGTCGAGCCCGAGATTTTTAAGTGAACGGTCTATAGCGTCCTTTGCCTTTTCGTAGCTTGCGTCCTGCACCCAGAGCTTTGTGGTGATAAAAAGCCGGTCGCGGGGTATGCCGCTCTTTGCAATGGCCTTGCCTACGGCCTGTTCGTTCATGTAAGCCGCTGCCGTATCAATAAGGCGGTATCCTGCGTTGAGCGCGTCTGTCACTGCCTGCTCGCACACTGCGGGGTCGGGCACCTGAAACACGCCGAAGCCGAGCGCGGGTATTTTTGTTCCGTTGTTAAGCTCGAAGTAAATCATTTATCTGTCCTCCTGTTTTCATCTTTATTTTCGTTTTTATTATAACCGCGGGCGGGGCAAAAGTAAAATGCCGTTTTTGCATTGCACTATAACTTGCGCGCATACTGTTGACAGTTTGCCTGCGGCGGTGTATAATGCTCATAGTCGGCGGCGCGGCAATGCCGCGCCGCCCGCGCGCAATTTATTATAAGCGAAAGGGCGGATAAATGATTGAGCTTAAGGACTTGCAACAACTTATAAAAATTGCCGAGTGCGGAACCATCTCGCGCGCGGCCGAAGAGCTTTTCCTCTCCCAGCCCGCTTTAAGCCGTTCCATGCAGCGGCTCGAAGACGAGCTCGGGGTAAAGCTTTTTTCGCGCGCCAAAAACAAAGTCGAGCTCAACGAAAACGGCCTTTTCTTCGTGAGGACTGCCTGTTCGATACTCGAAAACTGTGACGAGGGCGTAAGGCGCCTGCGCGAATTCGACAGGGAGCGCAACTCCTTCTCCGTAGGTTCGTGCGCACCCGCGCCCATGTGGGAACTTGTAAAGGGATTGGGTGCAGAGCTCGAAGGCAGGCGGCTTTCTGCCGAAATAAAGGGCGTGGACGAGCTTGTGCGCGGGCTGAAAAGCGGCGCCTACAAAATTGTGATAATAAACCGCCCTGTCGACGAAGAGGGTATAGTATGCCGCGAATATTGCCGCGAAAAGCTGCTGTTGTGTCTGCCCGCCGAGCACAGGCTTGCGAGTAGAAAAAGCCTTACATTTTCTGACATAGACGGCATAACCATGCTTTTGTACGAGGGTATAGGCGTCTGGCACGACGTAAGCGCCCGCCTTCCGCACACCCGTTTTATTGTGCAGAGCGGGTTCGACGACTTCGCCGACCTCGTCCGCCAATCCTCGCTTCCCTCTTTTGCCACCGATTTTTCTCTGGATAAAACCGACGTCAGCAACAGGGTGGTCATTCCCGTGGAGGACGACGGCGCCGAACAAACCTTCTACGTCTGCGCATTGCAGGCTTATAAAAACTTGCTGCCCGCGGCGCGCGCCGCAGGTCAAGGAGAAAAAAATGTATAAATTCATTCATTGCGCCGACATTCACCTCGGCTCGGCCATGAACACGCGCCTTCCGTCCGAAAAGAGCGAAGAGCGCAAAAGGGAAATCCGCGCCACGTTCGGGCGCATAGCCGATTACGCCTCGTCCGGCGGGTTCAGGGCAATTCTTTTGTGCGGCGACGTATTCGACGCCGACAGACCGCTCAAAAAGGACAAGGAATATTTTTACAACGTCATAAAGAGCCACCCGGGCGTAGACTTTTTATACCTCCGCGGCAACCACGACGGCGGGCAGAGCTATACCGAGGATATTCCCAATTTAAAGACCTTTTCGCGCGAGTGGACTTACTATAATTACGGCGAAGTCACCGTCGCGGGCATAGAACTCTGCCGCGAAAACTCGCTTTCGCTCTATTCCACGTTGAAGCTCGACCCCTCGCGCACAAATATCGTCATGCTCCACGGGCAAATTTCGCAAAGCGACGGCGACGGCAACATAAACCTCTCCCGCCTGCGCGGCAGGGGCATAGACTACCTCGCCCTCGGCCACGTCCACACCTTTAAAAGCGGACGGCTGGACGAGCGCGGCGTGTACGCCTACTGCGGCTGCCCAGAAGGCAGGGGGTTCGACGAACCCGGTCCCAAGGGCTTTGTTGCCATGCAGGTCGGGCGGCAGGTATACAGCACCTTTGTGCCCTTCGCCGCACGCACGGTGGACGAAATCCCCTGCGATATCTCTTCCTGCGCCGACTGGACGGCTGCAATCCGCGCCGTAAAGTCAGCGGTGCCGCGTTCGCCGGGGGATATGTGCAGGGTAATTCTCACGGGCGAGGTTAAATTCGATTGTTCGTCCATCGCCGCCGACGTCGAAGCCGAGCTCAAACCCATGTTCTACTGCGTGTCCGTAAAGGACGAAACCCGCCCTTCGGCGGATATTTCTTCGCTTATGAAGGACAAAACTCTCAAAGGTGCGTTCGTCCGCGCCGTCGCTGCGGCGGACGGTTATACCGACGAACAGAAATCGCGCGTGCTCGCCGCGGGACTCAAGGCCCTTTCGGGCAGGGGGGAGGAATTATGAAGCTTATAAGCTGTCATATCGAAAATTTCGGCGCCCTGCACAATTACGACCTGACGTTCGACGGCGGTCTCACGTCGCTGTACTCGCCCAACGGCGGCGGCAAGTCTACTCTGGCCGCCTTTATCAAGGCCATGTTTTACGGCCTGCCCGCCGATTCGTCCCGCGCAAAATTCAACGAGCGCAGGCACTACTTCCCCTTTAACGGCGGCAAATTCGGCGGCAACATAACCTTTGAAAAGGAGGGCAGCGTCTACCGCATAGAGCGGTTTTTCGACCGTACCTCGGGCGACGATTTCAAAGTCTACCGCGACGGTTCGCCCTGCAAGGCCTTTGCCGACGGTCAGGCCGGCCGCGCCCTCTTCGGACTGGACGAAGATTCCTTCGCCCGCACGCTCTATTTCAATGCGGGCAATCAGAAGCTGTCCTCAACCGGCAGCATAAACGCAAGGCTCGGCGATTATATCCCCGAAGGCGAGGACGACGCGCGCACCGCGCTGGACGCGCTCGACAAAGCCTGCAAAAAACTGCAGTCGCGCGGCGGCAAGGGCAGGATAGCCGAACTTGAAGGCACCATAAGGCGCTGCCGTTCGGATATAGCCAACATAAACGCCGTGTCCGCGCGGCTCGAATCGAAGTACGCCGAATGTTCTGCGCTCAATGCAAAGCTCAATGACCTCATGCGTGCGCGCGCCGACGAGGCAAAGCGCGCCGATAAGATTCGCATGTGGGCCACGTACGACGACATGTCGGCGGCAATTACAAACAACCGCCGCAGGCTGGCAGAAATCGAAAGCAAGTACCCTGGCGGCATGCCCGGCGATGAAGAAATCGCCGCGCTCAACCTCGCGGCGGGGGTGGAAAAGGCATACCGCGGCAAAAAGCTGAAATCCAATACGCGCATGGCGTGGCCGACGGCCGCTTCATTTTTGCTGTCCCTTTTAATGATAGTCGCCGGGTGCGCGCTCATAAACTTCAACCTGCTCGCCGGCATCGCCGCGCTGGCCGCGGGCGCAATGTTTTCAATAGCCACGTTCTGCGTGCTCTTTCTCGGAAAAAAAGGTTCGCGCCGCAAGGACCAATTAGACCCGCGTGCGGCGGCGGACGCCATACTCAAAAAATACAACCTCGCAGATAAAGATTATGCGCAGGCGGCGGCCCAGCTTTCGGCCGATTTGATAAGCTGGCGCGCAATCTCGCAGGAAATCTCCCTCGCCGAAGGCCGCGCAAACGCATTTGCTCAGGACAACAATTTAACCGCGCGCCCGGTGCAGGGCGGGGATAGCGGCGGGGAAGAGGAGGAAGAACTCCGCCGCCGTCTCGCCGCAGTCGACCGCGACATATCCGACGACGAAAGCATTGTCGAAGGCCTCGGCAACGTTCAGTCGGCATTGGCCGCCGCGGAGGAAGAGCTCGCTTCCTGCAAGCTCAAGCTGCAAACTTACACGGCCGCCGCGCAGTTCATACGTGAGGCCGAGCGTTCGCTCAGCGCGGGATTTTCCGCGCCCGTCGGGCGCAGCTTTTCACGCTATTCGCGCATTCTCGGCAACGCCCTCGGCGACAGCGTGTACGTCGATAAAAACCTCTCCGTCGCGCTCGAGGGCGGGGGAGAACTGCGCCACGACGGTCACCTTTCAAGCGGCCAGCGCGCGCTGGTATCGCTGTGCTACCGCCTCGCCCTTACCGACCATCTCTTTTCGGACGACGGCGTCTTCGTCATACTCGACGACCCCTTCGCCGACCTCGATGAAGAGCACATGACAAAAGCGGCGCAGCTTTTAAGGGAGCTTTCCGGCTCGAGGCAGATAATTTATCTTTACTGCCACAAGAGCAGGCAGATATAGCGCATGCCTTATCGTTCAAAACATAAACGGCGGCGCGCAGGGAATACCTGCGCGCCGCCGTTATTTTTAATATATATGGCGGTCAATTGCCTTTTTTGTGCCGCTTTTTCCACTCTAAAATGCGCTCCAGCCTCTCTTTCAGTTCGCCCTCTTCGCCCTTGCCGTCGGGGCGGTAATATCTTGTGCCTTCCAGACTGTCGGGCAGGCACTGCATGTTTGTCAGCTTTTCGGCCGTGTCGTGGGCGTACTGATACCCCTTGCCGTAATCCAGCTCCTTCATCAGTTTTGTCGGCGCGTTGCGAATTACCAGCGGCACGGGCTCGGAAAGCATGGTCAGCGCGTCCTTTTTGGCGCTCTCGTAAGCCGTGTACAGCGCGTTGGATTTGGGCGCCAGCGACATGTAAACCACAGCCTCTGTCAGGTGTACGGAGCACTCGGGCATGCCTATGAGGCGGCAGGCTTCAAACGCGTCTATGGCTACGGAAAGCGCTCTCGGGTCGGCAAGGCCTATGTCCTCGCTGGCAAACCTCGTAACGCGCCGCGCAACGTAAATGGGGTCTTCGCCCGCCTCTAACATGCGCGCCAGCCAGTACACGGCGGCGTCGGGGTCTGAATTGCGCATGGACTTGTGCAGGGCGGATATAAGGTTATAGTGCTCTTCGCCGTTTTTGTCGTACAAAAGCGACTTGCGCGATGTGCATTGTTCCACCGTCTCTTTTGTCACGGTCACACTGCCGTCGTCCGCCGTTTGGCCGTTTAAAACGGCCATCTCAAGGGTGGAAAGCGCGCCGCGCGCGTCGCCGTTTGCAAAGTTCGCTATCGTCTCCAAAAGGTCGTCGTCAATGGTTACGCTCTGCCCGCCGAATCCCCGCACGTCGGTTAAGGCGCGCTTTAAAAGCTTTACTATATCCTCCGTTTTAAGGGCTTGCAGCACAAACACTTTGCAGCGCGAAAGCAGCGCCCCGTTTACCTCGAACGAAGGATTTTCCGTGGTCGCGCCGATGAGTATTATGCTGCCCTTTTCAACATAGGGGAGGAATGCGTCCTGCTGTGACTTGTTGAAGCGGTGAATTTCGTCCACGAAAACTATTGTCTTTTGCCCGTATCTGCGCGCGCTCTCGGCGCTCTCCATAACGGCTTTAATTTCCTTTATGCCGCTCGTCACGGCCGAAAAATCGACAAACTTCGCCTTCGTCCTGTGCGCTATTATACGTGCGAGCGTCGTCTTGCCGACGCCCGGCGGGCCCCAGAAAATCATAGAGCCCACGGCGTCGCTCTCTATAATGCGGCGCAGTATTTTGCCATCGCCCAAAAGATGCTCCTGACCGCAGAATTCGTCCAAATCCTTCGGGCGCATTCTCTCGGCCAGCGGCTGGGGGACGTTCCCTTCAAACAATGTCGGTTGATAGTCGCTCATAAATTTTCCCCGATGATAATTTTACTGTCCCTTGCGCGTTGAGAGTTTTACCTGTGCAGTTTCTCAAAAAATATGTTGTCTTTAAGGTACGCGGAGGCGGAAAGTCCCGCGCCCAGCGCGCACATAACCTTGGTCAGCGCGCTCTCCGTGCACTCGTCAAAGGCGCAGATTACGCTCTGCGGCAGGCCGACGGCGCTGGCGTATACGTTGGCGCGGCTGTCCACCGAAGCTATAACCACTTCGACTCCGCGCTCGCGGCAGTATTCGGCGAACTTGGTGAAGTTGAGGTTGCGCCCGGAAGTGCATACGGTGTCGCTGTGGTAGGGTTCTAAAACTACCGCGCGCGGCGCGCGGCGGTCAAAGTCGTACAGCGAAAAATTGAGGAGCGAGCGTGCGGTTATAAGCATTACGTCGCGGCATATGTCGGGTGCAACGGCCTTTTTGCCGCCGCGCGAAAGCTCCTCGCGCGCGGGCAGGGACGCGCCGTTCAAAAACCTGACTTCGCCCCCTTCAACCACGGCCAGACTTTCGCCCAGCACGCTGCGGTACCAGCCGGTTATCTGGTCGCAGAACATCAGCCTGCTCGCAAGGTGAATTTCCGCGGGCGATTTGCCGTTGGCAAAGGATACGAAAACGCCCTTCGCGCCGCCCTTTAAAATGAAGTCGACGGCGGCCGTAAAGTTTTTAAGGCCGTTCTGTCTGCAATCTTCCAGAGGATAGAGTGAGGAGACGAGTACGATGGGCAGGCCGACGTCGCACAGCGTAAGCGAAAAATAGTGCGCGTTTATGCACAGCGAATCTGTGCCGTGCGTAATTACAATTCCGTCGTAAAGTTCGGGATTTGCGGCTTTGACCGCGGTATATATGGCGTGCAACTGCTCTTCGTGCACGTTTTCGGAGAGCATGGATACGGGTTCTTCGCAGTCGAACTGCACTTCTTCGCCCCGCTCCGCGCGGTACATTTCTATAAGCCTTCTGTTGGCGTTGCCGTCGAGGTCGACGGTGCCGTTTCTGGCCGCGCTGCCTATCGTTCCGCCCGTAAAAATTACTTTTATTGCCTTTTTCATGCGTAAGTTTCTCCCGCCCGAAGTTTTACGCAAATATTATACTTTTCCCTCCGCCGTCTGTCAACTTTCTGTTGATTATCGCCAGAGTTTAATGTATAATTGATCTGTAAAATATTTACACGGGGGAAAATGACAATGTTTGATTTCGAATATTTTGCGCCCACAAAAGCGGCGTTCGGCAAAAACAGCTTAAGCCGCCTTGCGGGCTTGATAAGCGAGCAGGGCTGCAAAAAGGTGCTGTTGCACTACGGCGGCGGCAGCGCCGAAAAAAGCGGCCTTTTAGCCATAGTCCGCTCGGCCCTCAAAGAGGCGGGCGTGCCGTGGGCCGAGCTCGGCGGCGTTAAGCCCAATCCCCGCCTGTCGCTCGTGTATGAGGGCATAGAGCTGTGCAAAAGGGAGGGGGTTGACTTTCTTTTAGCCGTCGGCGGCGGGTCGGTAATCGACAGCGCAAAGGCCATCGGCTACGGCCTTGCAAACGACGGCGACGTGTGGGACTTTTACGAGGGAACGCGCAAACCTTCGGCCTGCGTGCCCGTCGGCGTTGTGCTCACCATAGCCGCGGCCGGCAGCGAGATGAGCAATTCGTCCGTCATCACCAGAGAGGCGGAGGGCGGCGGCCTCAAGCGCGGCTGCAATTCAAATTACTGCCGTCCGCGCTTCGCCGTCATGAATCCCGAGCTGACTTATACCCTGCCCGATTATCAGACGGCCTGCGGCTGCACGGACATTTTAATGCACACCATGGAGCGCTATTTCACCAACGGCGGCAACATGGCCATAACCGACGCCGTGGCCGAAGGGCTCATGCGCACGGTCATTGCAAACGCGCGCCTTTTAAAGCATAATCCCGTCGATTACGACGCCCGCGCCGAAGTTATGTGGGCGGGTGCGCTCTCACACAACGGCCTGACGGGTTGCGGAAACGACGGCGGCGACTGGGCCGTTCACGGCATAGAGCACGAACTCGGCGGACAGTACGACGTAGCCCACGGCGCAGGTCTCGCGGCGGTATGGCCCGCATGGGCAAAGTATGTGTATAAGGATTGCTTAATCCGCTTTTATCTGTTTGCCGTGCACGTAATGGGCGTGCGCCCCAGCGGCACGCGCGAAAGCATCGCGCGCGAGGGCATAGAGGCGTTTGCCGCCTTTTTAAGGGAAATAGGCATGCCCACTTCCTTAACCGAACTGGGCGTAGACCCCACGGATAAAGAATATAAAGTAATGGCCGAACGGTGCGCCGCCGCGGGCGGCGGCAAAAAGGGCAGCGCGAAGGTGCTGTACGTTCAGGACATTGAAAATATTTTAAGAAACGCAAAGTGATTGAAATTACGGAAAAAAGGGGCGCGGCCGAATGCCGCGCCCCTCAAATTAACGGAGCATCGATGTGTATCTTCTTATGCGCAATGCGCGTCAACTGTCTTATATTTCTTCTTTGTCGGGTGGCAGATATCCTTCGCCGTAAATTTCCCTTGCCGAAGATACTATCATAAACGCCTTTTTGTCCTCCTCGCGCACAATATCTCTCAGGCGGGGGTATACTATGGGCTTTACCACGCACAACAACATTTTTTTGTCCTCGCCGGTGTATGCGCCGCGCGCGTCTATATACGTCGCGCCCGCGTCCAGTTCTTTCAGCACTCTCGCGCAAATCCTCGCGGCGGGCTCCTCCTCGGAAATGATAAAGACCATCTTTGCCGAGTTTCCGCCGTATAACACCCAGTCGAACACCAGCGTGAACACAACTACCGAAAGCACGGTGAAGAACATAACTTCGAGCGTGTCCGTTTTGTATGCAAATGCCGAGCACGCCACTATTATTATGTCCGTGGTCATGGTTATCATGCCCGTGCTTATGTGGCGGAACTTCTTTTTAAGCACCTTTACGGGAATATCCGTGCCGCCCGAGGACGAGCCGCACCTGAATATCAGCCCCATGCCGAACCCGAATATTGCGCCGCCCGTCACGGCGTTTATCAGCCTGTCGTCGGTAAACGGCAGAAGGTTGAGGCCGTAGCTTTGCGGCAGCCACGTAAAGAATATATACTCCACCAGCCACATGAGCAGGGAGGAGAGGCCTATTACGTACAGTGTCGAAAGGAAAAATTCCCGCCCGAACACCTTCCAGCCCCATATCAGCAGGGGAACGTTTATTATAAAGGCTATAAGACCGGTGCTCACGCCCGTGGCTTCGTTTATTATCAGCGCGATGCCTGTGGCGCCGCCGCCCGCAAGGCCGCCCGCCTGCAAAAACATTACGACGCCTATGGGGTACAGCACGCAGCCCAGCGTTATAAGCGCATACCTTTTGGCATAACTTTTTAAAATTTTCTTTTTATCGGCTTCCATACACTTATATTTTATAGCCAAAACGCTTTCAAGTCAATGCCTTTTTAAAGTAAGGTGTTCCCGAAAGATGTGTAATCTAAATATCAGCACCGCAGTGTCGTACTGAGCGAAGCAGGGTAAAACCCTGCGTAGTCGAACGTATCTTGCTTGGGTATAATCAAACAAGATCTTTCGACTGCGCACGTCGGACAGGCCCCTCCGTGCTCCGCTCAAGATGACAAGGGGGAAAATTCAAGCACCGTTCGTCAACTCCCTCTTAAGTATGCGCATGCGGCCGCCCTTTACAAAGTGCGGATAAAATGTTATAATGCGTGCGGGGGCGGGCAGGTCATTTCCTGTACGCCCGCGGCGTTACGCCGTATTTCTTTTTGAACGCGTCCTTGAAATAGTTGCCGTCTGAAAAACCGCACCTCAGCGCGATTTCGGTTATGGAATGGTCTGTGGAGACGAGCTCCAATGCGGCGCGCTGAAGCCGCGTGAATACCAGGTATTCGTGCACGCCTATGCCCGCCGCCTCCCTGAATTTGCGGCTTAAATAGTTGGGCGTGTAGCCGGCCGCCGCGGCGATGTCGGCCATGCATATGTCTTCGGCGTAGTGGTCGGTTATGAATTTCGCCGCCCGCACTATGGGTATGTCCGTAGTGTGGATTTCCGCGGGCATGACGCTTAAAAAACTGCACTCCCTGCAGCACAGCAAAAAAAGCTCCTGCAGCAAAAGGCGTAGCATTGCGTCCGACTGGCCGTCGTCAATCTTTTCCTCCCTGCGCATGCGCGCGAACAGCGCGGCCATCTGGGCGCGGTAAGCTTCCGGCACCTGAAATATGCGCGTGCGCTCAAAAAACTGCCTGCCCTGCGGCAACATGGCGGCAACTTCTTCGTCTATGTCCTCCGCCCTGAAGAACAGGTTGTTCCTCTTGCACGGCCCGTATTCGTAGCGCGTGTAATGGAATACCTGCGGAGGTATGAGCATAAAATCGCCTTCGTGCAGATCGTACACGTCGTTGCCCGTAAAAAAACTGCACGAGCCGCTCTCTGCATAAAACAGCTCAAAATAGGGGTGGCAGTGCGGCGCGGCCATTACGAATCCCTTCTGGTTCAGCCGGCTTGCGGTATATATTCTGTCGATAATGCGGTCTGAAAATCTTTCGTTTCTGTCTCCCGGCATTGTATACGCCTCCGAATAGTGTTGAAAAATCTGTATTTCACAATTATTATAGTATATAAACAGTAGAAAATCAAGATAATTTGTTGTAAAATGTTTAAGCTTCAAGCGGGACGGCTCGTTCCCCCTCGGAGCGGAGGTGAAAGCGTGCAGACGGCACAGAAGATTAAAAAACGTTATACGCTGTTTACGGGCAAGCAGCTTTTGTGGCTCATTCTGCCCATAGTCATAGAGCAGATTTTTTCCACATCGCTGGGCATGTTCGACTCCATGATGGTCTCGTCAATAGACGAGTTCGGCCACGCCAGCAACGCGGTCGGCAACGTCGACTACATGAACAACCTCGTCATACAGCTTTTTTCGGCCTTTGCCACGGGCGGCGCTATTATAACTTCGCAGTATCTCGGCGCAAAGGACGTCGAAAACGCGCAGAAGAGCGCAAAGCACATGCTCGTGCTCGTGCTCATTTTCTCGTGCATAATCGCAGGACTCTGCCTTGCGATAAATCCCTATCTTCTTCAGCTCTTCTACGGCGACGTCAGCGACGACGTCATGGAAATGCAGCGCACCTACTTTTACATAACGGCGGCGTCCTTTCCGCTGATAGGCATATTCAACGGCAGCGCGGCGCTTCTGCGCGTCCAGCGCAAAAGCATGTCCACCATGGTCAGCGCCGGCGCGAGCTGCGTAATAAACATAGGCCTCAACGCCCTGTTTATCTGGGTGTTCAACATGGGCGTAGCGGGCGCGGCTTTGGCCACGCTCATCGCCCGCGCAATCCCCGCGGTATACATGCGCGCGCTGCTCATGAGCGATAAAAACGAGCTTACGGTAAAACTCTTCACAAAATTCCGCTTCGACGGCGCAATGGTAAAGCACATTCTGTTCATCGCCATACCCAGCGGCGTGGAGAGCTGCCTCTTCCAGCTCGGCAAACTCATGACGAACACCTTCGTCAATTCGGGCTGCTACAAAATTTATGATGCCGCACTCGGCAAAGAGGTAAACATTCAGGCCAACGCCAACACCATCGCAAACAACCTCAATAACATAGCTTCGGTCGTGGGCAGCGGCGTGGGCACTTCCTGCCTTACCGTAATAGGCCAGGCCGTCGGCACGGGCGACGTAAATTGCGTAAAATATTACATAAAGAAGATGTTTATAATCTCCTTTATCGCCAACGCTATATCGGTCGGCATAATAATGGCCACCAGCCAGTGGCTGATTTATCTGTGGCAACAGCCCGCCGACGCATACCCCATAGCGCTCAACTGCCTGTATTTCTGCCTCTCTTTCCAGTTCGTAACATACCCCTTGTCTTTCACGACGCCCGCGATACTCAAGGCCACGTCGGACGTAAAATACGTAATGTGGTCGGCCATATCTTCGATGATAATCCTTCGCGTCGGTCTGTGCTTCTTGCTCACCAGCGACGTTTTCCCCTTCCGGCTCGGCGCCATGGGCTACTGGATAGGCATGTGCTCAGACTGGTGCGGCCGCTCCGTACTCTTCGTCGCCCGTCTCCTAACGGGCAGGTGGAAGAAGGCTTCGGGCCTCATCAGGGAGGATGCCGTGGCCGATGGAACTGTCGAGGGTCAGCCGCAGGTAGGGACGGAAGGCCAGTCGGCCGACGGGCAATAATATAAAACAATTCAAGGAGGCATATCATGCCGTCAACAGTTTTCAGACAGATGTTCGAAGAAAAATACATGCGCTTTCCCGGTGGAAAAACAAAGGCCCTCACCTTCAGCTACGACGACGGAGTCGCCGCGGACGAGCGCCTTATAGGAATTTTTGAAAAGTACGGCTTAAAGGGAACCTTCAATCTCAACTCCATGCTTTTCGACTGCATAAACTGGCACAACCGCATGGACGAGGAGCAGACATATAACGCCTTTAAGGACACCGCTCACGAAATCGCCCTGCACGGCGCGCGGCATATATATTTAAACAAAGTGCCCCTGCCCGAGGCGATAAGGGAGGTGGCCTCAAACCGCGACTGGCTGGAGCATAAGTTCGGTCGAATCGTCGACGGCATGGCGTACGCTTACAACGGCTACAACGGCGACGTAAAGCGCGTGCTCGCCGACCTCGGCGTAAAGTACGCCCGCACCACCATATCCACATATGCCTTCGATATTCCGCGTGACTTCCTCGAATGGAATCCCACCGTCCACCATAACGATCCCCGCCTCGGCGAACTTATAGAAAAATTCGTAAGCGGCTCGCCCGAAGACGAGTTCAAGCACCGCGAACCCTGGTTGTTCTATATCTGGGGTCACAGCTACGAATACGACGACGAGGACAACTGGAACGTGATAGAGGATGCGGCAAAAACTCTTTCGGGCAGGGACGATACTTGGTACGCAACCAACAGCGAGATATGCGACTACATAAACGCATACCGTTCGCTCGTATTTTCGCTCGACGGCGAAAGGGTTTATAACCCTTCGTGCATGTCCGTCTGGCTGGAGATAAGGGGGGAGGTTTACGTCATTCCCTCGGGCGGTACGGTGCTATTCAAACAGGATTGAGGGGCTGTACCCGCGCAGTGTGCCGCGGGTATATACAAAGGCGGAGGCGTTTTGCCTCCGCTTTAAAATATATTTTTTTGCTTCCCCCTTGATTTATTTTTTTTTATGTTGTAAAATAATGACAACGACATAATTTATAAGTCTATAAGGGAGGGAATACATACAATGATTTTAGACCAATTCAGCTTAAAGGGCAAAGTCGCCATAGTCACGGGCTCCAATACGGGGCTAGGGCAGGGCATTTCGCGCGCGTTTGTCGAAGCGGGTGCAAAGGTGGCGGGCGTTTCGCGCAGGCCGTCAACCGAAACGGAAGAAATGCTCGGCAAGGACAATTTTTATAACATAATTGCCGACCTTTCGTCCGTGGCGGTCATACCGGAAGTCGTCGGCAAAACCATTTCGCGCTTCGGCAGGGTGGATATCCTCGTCAACAACGCCGGCATCATCAAGCGTCAGGATTCGATAGAGTTTTCCGAAGAAAACTGGGACAGCGTAATCAACGTCAATTTAAAGACGGTATTCTTCCTCACCCAGGCCGTTGCACAACAGTTTTTAAAGCAGAACTCGGGCGGCAAAATAATCAACATAGCCTCGATGCTTTCCTATCAGGGCGGCATAAGGGTACCTTCATACACGGCCTCCAAATCGGCCATACGCGGCATAACAATGACGCTCGCCAACGAGTGGGCAAAGTACGGCATAAACGTAAACGCAATCGCCCCGGGATATATGGTTACCAATAACACTCAGGCCCTCCGTCAGGACGAAGAGCGCAGCGCTGATATTCTCGCGCGCATCCCCGCCGGCCGCTGGGGCACCCCGGCCGACCTCGAGGGTGCGGCCGTATTCCTCGCCTCGGCTGCTTCCGACTATGTAAACGGCTTCACTCTCGCCGTCGACGGCGGCTGGTTAGGCCGTTAACGGCCCAACCGGCCAACGTTGCGCCGCTTGCGGCGCAACTCATAACTTGCCGCCAAAGCGGCAATCATAATGCGCGCTCTGTGCGCTCATAACTGTAAGCTTATCAGCCGCCCTGACAAGCGGAGGTGGATTGCGGAGCAAGACGGAGGGGTTTATTCTTGCGGAATTCCACCGCAACTATCCATTCTTTAATCCTCACCATAAAAAAGCGCGGAAAGCCAATGCTTTCCGCGCTTTTTTAACGCCGTTCGCGGCGCAATATGTGGGGATTAATTCTTTTTCTTTGCGGCCTTTTCGATAAGCTTTTCGATCAGCTTCTGTATCTCTACGAGGGGGATGATGGCCACGGCCACGCCTATGGCAACAAGCCATTCCTGCCACGAAAGCATGAAGCTGTTGTCCGCGCCTTCTATGAATACCGTCTTTACGCCCGGCGTCAGTACTACGAACAGGGTAAGCGCAATGCCGATGAGCGCCGAAATATTGAGATATTTGTTTGCAAAGAAGTTTTTGTTGAGCACGCTGTTGCGCTGCGAGCGCAGGTTAAACGCGTGGAAGAGCTGTATGAAGCACAGCGATATGAATGCCATGGTCATAGGCTCTGCGTGGTGCTGGAATCCGTCTGCAAGCACGTACTGGCCGAGCAGATAGGAAAGCATTACGAGCGCCGTCTGCATTATGCCCTGAATGATTATATCTTTGCCCATCTGCCCTGCGAAGAGCGACGTGTCGCTCTTTCTCGGCGGCATCTGCATTACGTCGCGTTCGGCCTTCTCTGTTCCCAGCGACAGCGCGGGGAAGGAGTCGGTTACCAGGTTTACCCAAAGTATCATAATGGGCGAAAGGAAGGTCTGGGGCTGGCCCGAAATGAGGGATATCATCTCGACGATGAAAAGGCACAGAACTTCTGCAATGTTCGCCGAAAGCAGGAACTGTATCGCCTTGGTTATGTTGGAGAATATCTTTCTGCCTTCTTCCACGGCGCCGACTATGGTTGCGAAGTTGTCGTCGGTGAGCACCATGTCCGCGGCTTCCTTTGAAACCTGCGTGCCCGTTATGCCCATGCCTATGCCAATGTCGGCTTCCTTAATGGAAGGGGCGTCGTTTACGCCGTCGCCCGTCATGGCCGTAACCTTGCCGTTGGCGCGGAAGGCTTTAACTATTCTTACTTTGTTTTCGGGGCTGACGCGCGCGAATACCGAGAATTTATTGATGTTCTCGTACAGGTATTCGTCGGTCATCTTGTCAAGTTCGGCTCCCGTAGCGGTCAGGTCGCCGTCGCGCAGGATGTCGAGCTCCCTCGCAATCGCGCAGGCTGTATCCATGTGGTCGCCCGTAATCATAAGGGCCTTTATGCCGGCAGTCCTGCATTCGGCCACGGCCGCCTTTACTTCGGGGCGGGGAGGGTCTATCATGCCCATCAGGCCGACGAAAATCATACCCTCTTCGGATACGTCGTCGCCCTCTTTATATGCCGCCGCAAGCACGCGCAGCGCCCTGTGCGCCATCGCGCTGTTGGCCTGTTTTATTGCTTCAATGTCGGCGTCGGTTATGGGCATAACGCCCTTTGCGGTTACTATATGCGTGCAACGCGCTATCAGCATGTCGGGCGCGCCCTTGGTGTAGCTCTGCGTCTTGCCGTCGTGCGTGTGCACGGTGGTCATAAGCTTGCGGCCCGAATCGAAGGGCTTTTCGTTTACGCGGGGATACTCGGCCGAAAGCCCGGCATAATCGCCGCCCTGATTTATGAAGTAATCTACAAGCGCCGTCTCGGTGGGGTCGCCCTGAAGTCCCGTCTTGGTGGCCACGGTGTCGTTGCAAAGCGCCATGATGCGCTTCAAAAGGTCGTCCTCGCCGGAAGGGCAGTAGCCGTCCTTTACGGTCATCTTGTTGAGCGTAAGCGTGCCCGTTTTATCCGAGCAGATGACTTCGCAACAGCCGAGCGTTTCAACCGAAGGCAGGTTCTTTACAATGGCGTTGCGCTTGGACATCTTCTGCACGCCCATGGCCAGCACTATGGTTACGACTGCGGGCAGGCCTTCGGGTATTGCCGCAACGGCTATCGCCACGGCCGTCATAAAGGCTTCCATGAATATATCGACGCTCAGGCCGGTGGATATGTGCGCGCATATATTTATAATGAATATGACGACGGCTATCGCAAGCACGAGGAAGGCGAGGATTTTCGTCGTCTTTGCCAGCTGCTTGTTGAGGGGGGAGGGGTCCTCTTTTACCTCGGTCAGCATCTGGGCTATCTTGCCCATTTCGGTGGCCATGCCGGTGGCGACTACTATGCCGCGGCCGCGGCCGTAAGTTACGGTGCTGCCCGAGAACGCCGTGTTGTGTCTGTCGCCGAGGGGCGCCTTTTCATCTACTATGGCGTTGCAGTCCTTTTCTACGGGCACCGATTCGCCCGTCAGCGCGGCTTCTTCTATCTTGAGCGAAGCCGACTGTATAAGCCTCATGTCGGCGGGAACCACGTCGCCCGCTTCAAGAATGACAACGTCGCCCACTACCAGCTCTTCGGAAGGAATTACAACCTGTTCTCCGTCGCGTATGGCCTTTACGAAGGGTTTGTTTTTGGCTTTCAGCGCTTCGAGCGCGTTTTCGGCCTTGTTTTCCTGCACAAAACCTATGATAGCGTTGATGATGACGATGAGAAGGATGACGCCGCTGTCTATAAGTTCAATCCATTCGGTCTGCACTATGGCCAGCACCGCCGAAACGACGGCCGCTGCGAGCAGCACGATTATCATGGGGTCGGTAAACTGACCCAGGAACTTTAAGATTGCGGGCGTTTTCCTGGCTTCGGCCAGCGCGTTTCTGCCGTTTTCGGCAAGGCGTTTCTGGGCTTCGGCGGTGGAAAGACCCTTCTCCGAGGAATCTACCTCGCGGCAGGTTTCCTCAATGCTTTTGTTGTGAAACATCTTACACCTCAATTATATTTTTTCCGCTTTTGCCGCCGCTTATAACAGCGGCGGCAGCGAAATCTGCAAAAATGTCAAAGCGGCGCAGCGCGCGAAAGGATACCTTATATGCCCCCGCGAACGCACATTCGCCCCGAAAAAATCCGCGAAAAACAAGCCGTAAAATAAAAAAGACTTCAAGCACTGAAAAATGCTAAAAGTCTTGTTACCGAAAGTTCTGCGGCGGCGCGACCGGACAGTAAGTCGTGTTGACGGCTACGCACTTATAACTACTCCCTTTTATGGCGGATTCAATTTTTACGGTATAATTCTATCACACAACGTTCACACTGTCAAATATTTTAAGTAAATTAAAAATAGTTTTTGTGGCAGATACAGTTCGGAAAGCGCCTGCCCGATTTATGCGCGCAAGCGCGCGAAGGTGTTACACCGCCGGCCGCAAGAGAAGCATGTCTTTTCGGAAAAACAAGATTGCGGAGTACAGATGCAACGGTACGTTGCCCAGATTATCCATAAATTAATCCGTTTTGTATATAGACTTGCGCGTAATTATTATATATAATAATAACGCATAACAAATAATGCGCTATAGCAGCGTCAAGTGAGGTTTTAAATGACTATCAAAGAAAAAATAGACGCCATCGTCGAACAGTTCAGCTGCGTGGGCATAGTGCCCGTAATCAAGCTCGACAAGGTTGAAAATGCCGAAAAGCTTGCCAAGGCTCTTCGCGACGGCGGCATCAACTGTGCGGAAGTTACTTTCCGCGCAAAGGGTGCGGACGAAGTTATCTCCCGCATGGTAAAAGCTTATCCCGACATGCTCGTCGGCGCGGGTACCGTGCTCACCTGCGAGCAGGCGGACGCGGCTTATGCGGCGGGCGCAAAATTCTGCGTCGCTCCCGGCCTCAATCCCAAGGTTGTAAAGCATTGCCTCGATAAGGGCATACCCTTTGCTCCCGGCTTATCTTCCGCCAGCGAAATCGAACAAGCCATCGAACTCGGCCTCGACTTCGTCAAATTCTTCCCCGCAGAGCAGGCGGGCGGCCTTCCCTACATAAAGTCGGTCTGCGGCCCTTACACGTCAATGCGTTTCATGCCCACCGGCGGCGTCACCGCGGACAACCTCAATACGTATCTGGCTTACGATAAAATAGTCTGCTGCGGCGGCAGCTGGATAGTTCCCGCAAAGCTCCTCGACGAGGAAAACTGGGCAGGCATCACTGCGCTTTGCCGCGAGGCCGTAGATAAGATGCTCGGCTTCCAGATGGTTCACGTCGGCATCAACTGCGCCAATCCCGAGGAGGCTGAAAGCGTGGCGGACATGTTCGACAATGCCTTCGGTTTCACCAAAAAGGTGGGCAACAGCTCGGTATTCGCGTCCACTTACGTCGAGTGCATGAAAAAGCCCTTCAAGGGCAAGATGGGTCATATAGCCGTGGCGACCAACTCGGTCAAGCGCGCAATGTACCAGCTCAAAATGCGCGGCTACACCATCGACGAAAGCTCGGTAAAATACGACGCCAAGGGCAACCCCACGGTGGCGTATTTAAACGAAGATTTCGGCGGATTTGCCGTTCATCTTGTGCTTAAGAAATAACGCAAGTTGTTTGCGTTCATAAGCGTCGCAATACGGTGTCGGGCTTGCGTTCGCCCTCGGTCACTTACCTCATTGTAAGCTCCCGTCGGGTCAATCCGCGCCCTCCTTGTCTTGCTCGCTTCTGAACACAAAACCCGACGCATATTTGCGGCGGAAATTAATTTAAAATAAAAAAATTAAAATAAATATATTTTGTTTTGGAGTTATAAAAATGAAAAAGATTGTAACCATGGGCGAGATCATGCTCCGCCTTTCCACCCCCAACAACGAAAAGTTCATTCAGGCCGACGAGTTTGATATCAACTACGGCGGCGGCGAAGCAAACGTTGCCGTTTCCTGCGCCAACTACGGACACAAGGCAGAATTCGTAACCGCTCTTCCCGATAACGAACTGGGCGATTGCGCAATCGCGGCTCTCCGCAAGTACGGCGTTGAAACCGACCACATCGCAAGATGCGGCGAAAGACTGGGCATCTACTACCTCGAAACCGGGTCGTCCATGCGCCCTTCCAAAGTCGTTTACGACAGGGCTCATTCTTCCATAACCACGGCTACCGCCAAGGATTTCGACTTCGACGCAATCTTCGAAGGAGCAGACTGGTTCCACTTCACGGGTATCACTCCCGCCGTATCCGACAGCGCCGCAGTCCTCACCGAGGAAGCGCTCAAGGCCGCTAAAAAGCACGGCGTAACCGTCTCCGTAGACCTCAACTTCCGCAAAAAGCTGTGGTCGAGCGAAAAGGCTCAGAAGGTCATGACCGGCCTCATGAAGTATGTCGACGTCTGCATCGGCAACGAAGAAGACGCTGAACTCGTTCTCGGCTTCAAGCCCGGCAAGACGGACGTAACGAGCGGCGAACTCGAACTCGCAGGTTACAAGTCCATCTTCGAACAGATGGTTGCAAAGTTCGGCTTCAAGTATGCCATCTCTTCCCTCCGCGTATCCCACTCCGCGTCGGATAACGGCTGGTCGGCATGCATCTACTCGGCCGCAACCAAGGAATTCTATCATTCCAAAACCTATTCCATCCATCCCATCGTAGACCGCGTCGGCGGCGGCGACTCCTTCGCGGGCGGCGTCATCACCGGTTTCCTCGACGGCAAGGATTTCAAGTCCGCGCTTGAATTCGGCGTTGCCGCATCGGCGCTCAAGCACACCATCCCCGGCGACTTCAACCTCGTCTCCCGCAAGGAAGTCGAAGCTCTCGCAGGCGGCGACGGTTCCGGCCGCGTTCAGAGATAATGAAAATAGCATTCCGCACGCACGATCTCGGCGCAAAGGGTATAGAGGGCGTGATATCCCGCGTTCATGCCGAAGGCATAGACGCCGTTCAGCTCGTCGTCTATAAATTTATGGAGGGCATAAAGCAGCTGCCCGGTTCGCTCACGCGCGAGACGGCGGAATACATAGGCAACTCGCTCAAGGGGGCGGAAATATCCGTCCCCCTGATAGGCGCCTATTTCAACCCCGTCCATTCCGACAAGCAAAAAGTGGCCGACTGCAAGGAGACCTTCAAAGATTATTTAAGGTACGCAAAACTGCTCGGCTCGGACATAGTCGGCAGCGAAACGGGTTCCTTCAACGACGATAAATGGACGTACAACCCCCTCAACCGCACGGAGGAAGCTCTGCAGACGGTAATTTCCACCTTCACGGAGCTCGCCGACTACGCCGCCGAACAGGGCGTAAACATAGGCATGGAGGGTGCGGCGGGCCACTGCTGCTACTGCGTAAAGCAGTTAAAGCGCGCCATAGACGGCGTAAACAGGCCCAACGTAAAGGTAATTTTCGATCTGTACAATTACCTCGATATGTCCAATTACTCCGACTATATGTCCATATTAAAGGAAGGACTTGCTACTTTTGCGGGAAGAATAGTCGTCTTCCACATGAAGGATTTCGTAGTGGAGGAGGGTAAAATAAAGCAGGTCGCGCCCGGCAAGGGCATGTTTGACTACAAGGCCATCCTCTCGCTCATAAAAGCTTACGATAAAGACGCCGTTCTCGTTTTAGAGGGCACCACGGGCGAGGATATAGGCCCTGCGATTGAGTTTGTAAGGCTCACGTGGGAAGGCGTTTGAGTAAATTTGCTTCGTGATACTTTGTCGCGCTTGCAGGTGTGTTTCACATCGGTGTCATACTGAGCGGAGCGGCCAAATGGCCGCGCAGTCGAATGTATCTTGCAGAATATGAAATCGGGCAAGATCGCCATGCAATAGCGGAAATCTACTTGCGTGCAGTATTTTAAATAATTAACGGCGCAAGCGAAACCACGCTTTCGCGCGGCGCAACTCAATTTGCGAACCCTTTCGCCTCAGCGCGGTGAACGGGCGCAATTAATAAATAGTAGGGCGCGAAAGATTGCGCCCGGAGGGGGCCGGCCCCTCAAAATAACGGCAAATCGAAGCCGCCCCAAGGCGAGATTTGCGTTAAGAGGTATAATAATGAAATTTGATGTAAGATATGCAAATCATCCCGATGATTCAAAACATTACGACACAAAAGAGCTTCGCGAAAAGTATCTGATTGAAAAACTTTTCGCTCCCGACGATATTTTACTCACATATTCCCATCAGGACAGAATAATCGCCGGCGGCGCAATGCCCGTCAAAAAGGCTCTGTCCCTCGGCACCTTCAAGGAGCTTGCCACCAACTACTTCCTCGAAAGAAGGGAGATGGGCGTAATCAACATCGGCGGCGCGGGCATAATCGTGCTCGACGGCAAGGATTACGAAATAGGCTTCAAGGAAGGCATTTATATCGGCAAGGGTACCAGGGAAGTCACCTTCAAATCGGTCGACCCTTCCAATCCCGCCAAATTCTATATCAATTCCAGCCCCGCGCACAAGGAATACCCCACGGTTAAAATCACCAAACCCGTAGAGGGCAAAGAGCCCCCTGAAGGTACAAGGTATTGCATCCAGCGCCATCTCGGCACCGTAGAGGGTATGAATAAGCGCACCATCAACCAGTTCATCATCGGCGGCGTATGCGAAAGCTGCCAGCTCTCCATGGGCATGACCGAACTCGACGTGGGTTCCTCGTGGAACACTCTTCCTTCGCACACCCACGAAAGAAGAATGGAAGTATATATGTACTTCGAACTTCCCGCCGATCAGGCCGTGTTCCACCTCATGGGCACCCCTCAGGAGACCCGCCACATTGTAATGCATAACGAGCAGGCGGTCATTTCGCCTTCGTGGTCCATTCATACGGGCGTCGGCACCATGAACTACACGTTCATCTGGGGCATGTGCGGCGAAAACCAGACTTACGACGATATGGACAATATCAAGACGGAAGACCTGAGATAAATTTTTCGCTCGGTTCGTATCCGTTTCGCGTCTCAAACGGCGCAAGGGAAACGCCGTTTTCGGTTGCCACTCGCGCGTGGTTAGGCGCTCGCTCATCTCACAACGCTCAAACAGTGGATGTCCACTGTTTGAAGAACAGCGTTGTTCGTCGTGCGAACGCGTAGCGAGGTGTTGCGGTCGGTAGCACTTAACTGGCGGAGCCGGCCAAAACTTTCGTGAAGTAAAAATAAATAACGTCGCAAGGCGAACTCATTTCGCCGCCCGGCGGACAAAATTTGTTGCGCAAGCAACCTCAGCGAAGGGGATTTGCGCGATTAAATAAATATGAGTGCCCTTAGGCATCGCGCAAAGGGGAGCGGCGCTCCCCCAGTCACGAAAAATTGTTGCGCGTCGCCGGCGCACAATTTTCGTGAAAAAATCTATAAGGGGAAATAAAAAAATGGCACAACTTAAATTTGTAAACGTAAATAAAGTGTATCCCAACGGATACCATGCCGTGCACGACTTCAACATGGAAATCAAGGACGGCGAATTCATCTGTCTCGTAGGCGACTCCGGCTGCGGCAAGTCGACCACTCTCCGCATGATAGCCGGCCTCGAGGACATAACGGCGGGCGAATTCTATATCGACGGCAAGCTCGCAAACCAGATGTCGTCGAGGGAGAGGGGAATAGCCATGGTCTTCCAGTCCTACGCGCTCTATCCCCACTTAACCGTCGCCGAAAACCTCGGCTTCGGCCTCACGCTCGAAGGCATCGATATGGACGTCATCGATAAAAGGGTTGCCGCCACGGCGGAAATCCTCGGTCTTACGCCCTATCTCGACAGGTTCCCCCGCAATCTTTCGGGCGGCCAGTGCCAGCGTGTCGCCGTCGGCCGCGCTATAATCCGCAAGGTTTCCATATTCCTTATGGACGAACCTCTTTCCAACCTCGACGCAAAGCAGCGCGTCACCATGCGTTCGGAAATCAAACAGATTCACCGCTCGGTAGGCGCAACCACAATTTACGTCACCCACGACCAGACCGAGGCTATGACCATGTCCGACAGGATAGTCGTCATGAAATCGGGCGGCTACGTCCAGCAGATAGGCACCCCTTACGAGCTGTACTTCCAGCCTGAAAATCTCTTCGTCGCAGGCTTCATAGGCGAACCTCCCATGAACTTCCTCCGCGGCAGGGTTGAAAACGGTCACTTCGTCTGCGATGCGGCAGAGTTCGATATCTCGGGCATAGTCGACGACGTATCGTCGGTGGAGGGCAAGGAAGTCGTATTCGCATTCCGTCCCGAAGCCATCCGCCTTCCCAAGGACGGCAAGCCCGCGGCGGACGAATATCTGCTCAAATCCAAGGTTGAACTTACCGAACTTCTCGGCGATACGACCAACGTTTATGCAAACGTCGGCAACGTAAACGTCATTTTAAAGGTCAACCCTCACGACGCGCCCAAGATGGGCGACGAGTTCGACTTCGTCGTTCCCCACAAGGCGGCTTATGTGTTCGACGCCGAAACCGAAAAGGTCGTGCCTTCGAGCATAAAGAGAAATTAAATATTCCGTGCGCGCCGCCGAGCTTTAAAAGCCCGGCGGACGTAAGCGTGTATCAGGCAAGCCCGCCTGTGGCGTTCATGAATGAGGCGCACATATGTGCCCATGAATTGAATACTGCGCATCCATTAATTCTCGGCGTAAACGCCTTCGTGAATTCTCGCGCTGCGCGCTCCATTGTGGCGTGAATTATTAAAAATATTTCTCACCTCGATTCAGGTACGCTTTGCAACTAATTGCCCTGCAAATATATTGCTGACAACGCGCACAATACATTAATGTAACCTTAAGGTTGCAATGTATTGTCATAAAAGATTTATCCGGACAAGGAGCTTTTCTTAATATGGAAACTTTAAGCAAAAAAATTCACAACAAACCCGAAAGAAAGATTAAAATAATGCAGTTCGGCGAAGGTAACTTCCTCCGCGCGTTTGTAGACTGGATAATTCAGAACCTCAACGACAACGGCGCAATCAATTCCGACGTCGCAGTCATTCAGCCCATGCCTTTCGGTAGAGTGGCCGAACTCGCCGCTCAGGACGGGCTTTACACCGTCCGCCTCGAGGGCATCGACAAGGGCGAAAAGGTTAAGGTAAGCCAGATAATCGACGTCATCGGCGACTGCATAAATCCCTTCACCGAATACGACCGTTACCTTTCCTACGCCGAGAGCGAGGATTTGCAGATAGTCATTTCCAATACCACCGAGGCCGGCATCGCTTACGACCCCACCGACACCGATTTTTCGCAGTGCCCCAAGTCTTATCCCGGCAAGCTGCTCGCCCTTTTAAAGCACAGGTATGATTACTTCAAGGGCGACATGTCCAAGGGTCTTGCAATCATTCCCTGCGAACTCATAGACAACAACGGCGACGAGCTCTACAAGTGCCTCACCCAGGTTGCCGAAAACGTCGGCATGGACAAGGATTTCATCAAGTGGATGCAGACGGCAAACCATTTCACGTCCACCCTCGTGGACCGCATAGTTCCCGGCTATCCCAAGAACGAAATCGATGCCATCCGCGAAGAGTGCGGCTATATCGACAACAACGTCGTCAAGGGCGAAATTTTCCACCTCTGGGTGCTCAAGAAGGAAGCGTATATCCAGAGCATATTCCCCGCCGATTCCACGGGTCTCAACGTCATCTTCGCAGACGACATCAAGCCCTACAAACAGCGCAAGGTTAAAATCCTCAACGGTTCGCACACGGCAATGGTGCCCATCGCCTACCTCTGCGGCATAGATACCGTCGGCGAGTCCGTAAACGACCCCACCATCGGCAAGTTTGTCCGTGATTTCGTATTCGACGAAGTCAATCCCACCATCGACCTCCCTCAGGACCAGATGGTAGCCTTCGCAACATCCGTAATCGAGAGATATCAGAACCCCTTCATCCGTCACGAGCTCATGTCCATTGCGCTCAACTCGACGACCAAGTTCAGAACGCGCCTTCTTCCCACGCTCGAAGATTATGTCCGCATCAAGGGCAAGCTGCCCCTTCATCTCGTGTTCGCGTTCGCCGCGCTCTGCCTCTTCCACAAGGGCAAGAGGGGCGACCAGACCATAGAGCTCAAGGACGACCCCGAGCTGCTCGCGCACTGGACCAAGATGTGGCAGGAATGCGGCACGGACTATAAAAAGTTCGCAAAGCAAGCTCTTTCGTGGAAGGAAGCATGGGAAATCGACATGAACACCATTCATCCCGCCCTCGCAGACACCGTCGCCGGATATCTCAAGGCGATGGAGGAAAAGGGCATGAGAGCCGCCGTAGAGGAATTTGTCAATGGCTAAGCAGAGCATAATAATCAACCCCGCGGACAACGTCGCCGTCGCGCTCGCCGACCTTAAAAAGGGTGAAAAGCACGAGGGCGTAAGCCTCCTCGAGGATATTACCAAAGGCCATAAGTTCGCCCTCCGCGATATTAAGAACGGAGAAAATATCATCAAGTACGGTACGCCCATAGCGCACGCTACAAGGGACATATCCGCGGGCGAACACGTGCACACGCACAACGTGGCCACCAATCTCAACGAAAATCTCGAATACACCTACTCGCCCGTCGACTGCACGCTCCCCAAGGGCAAAATGCGTCAGGTAAACGTATACCGCCGCAAGAACGGCGAAGTGGGCATACGCAACGAACTGTGGGTAATCCCTACGGTAGGCTGTGTCAACGGCCAGGCCAAGGAAATTGTTGAAAGGTTCAAAGCGGAGTGCGGCGAGGAAGGTTTCGACGGAATATTCACCTTCGCGCACCCCTACGGCTGTTCGCAGCTGGGCGACGACCATCAGAGGACAAAGTTCATGCTCCAGAAGATGGTGCGCCACCCCAACGCGGGCGGCGTGCTCGTGCTCGGTCTGGGCTGCGAAAACAACCAGATGGACGCCTTTAAAGCCGGTCTCGGCGACATAGACGAGTCGAGGATAAAGTTCCTTGTATGTCAGGATGTCGACGACGAAATAGCGGCGGGCGTAGAGCTGTGCAGGCAGATTGCCGGAGAGATGAAGAAGGATAAAAGGCAGCTCACCGATATATCCTGCCTTAAAGTCGGCCTGAAGTGCGGCGGTTCGGACGGCCTTTCGGGCATCACCGCCAACCCCCTCGTGGGATATTTCTCCGATTATATCGTCTCCGTCGGCGGCACTTCCGTCCTTTCGGAAGTACCCGAAATGTTCGGCGCCGAACAGCAGCTCATGAACCGCTGCAAGGACAGGGCTACGTTCGAAAAGACGGTAAAACTTATCAACGACTTCAAGGATTATTTCCGCGCCAACGGCCAGCCCGTAGGCGAAAATCCTTCGCCCGGCAACAAGGCGGGCGGCATAACCACGCTTGAGGATAAGTCGTGCGGCTGCACGCAGAAGTCGGGCTCCGGCCCCATAACCGACGTCGTGTTTGACGACGGATATGTCACGGCCAAGGGGCTCAACCTTCTCAACGGTCCCGGCAACGACATGTGCGCCGTAACCAATCTCGGCGCGGCCGGTTGCCACCTCGTTCTGTTTACCACGGGACGCGGCACGCCCTTCGGCGGCTTTATCCCCACGCTCAAAATTGCCACCAACAACGAACTCGCAAGCAAAAAGGCCAACTGGATAGATTTCAACGCCGGCGCCGTTTTAGACAGCGATTTCGACACCCAGCTCGAAAAGCTCATCGACCTCATCGTCGAAGTTGCGGGCGGCAAAAAAACCAAAAACGAAATCAACAATACAAGGGAAATTGCAATCTTTAAAACGGGAGTTACATTATAATGAAAGCATTTATGGATAAAGATTTTCTTCTTGACACCGAAACAGCTAAAAAGCTGTACCATGAGCATGCCGAAGATATGCCCATAATCGACTATCACTGCCATCTTCCTCCCAAGGAAATTTACGAGGACAAAAAGTTCCGCAATCTCACCGAAGTATGGCTGGGCGCGGGCGACAGATACGGCGACCACTACAAGTGGCGCGCCCTCCGCGCAAGGGGATACGAGGAAGATTCCATCTCCGGACCCGACGACGATTACAAAAAGTACATGCAGTTTGTAGAGAGCATGCCTTACTTCGTCGGCAACCCCTTATATCTCTGGTCGCACCTCGAAATGCAGAGATATTTCGGCATAAACGACGTAATCTGCCCCAAGAATGCAGAAAAAATATGGAAGCAGGCCAACGAAGTGCTCGAAACGCTCACCGCGCGCAAGATGATGGAAAAATTCAACGTCAAAACGGTGTGCACAACCGACGACCCCGTCGATTCCCTCGAATGGCACAAGAAAATGATGGAGGACAAGACCTTAAAAGTCAGCGTCCGCCCCGCGTTCAGACCCGATAAAGCCATCAACGTGGAACTTTCGTGGTTCAAGGACTGGGTTGCCCAGCTCTCCGCAGTCGTAGGCAAGCCTCTCGACACGCTGGAAGATTTCTGCAACGCGCTCGCCGCAAGAATCGACTTCTTCGATTCCATGGGCTCCAAGCTCTCCGACCACGCGCTCGACGTCGTCCATTACGCTCCCGCAACGTATGAGGAAGCAAACGCCGTCTACAAAAAGGGTCTCAAGGGCGAACCCATCTCCGAAGAAGAGCAGGATAAGTACAAGGGTTATATCCTCGTATTCCTCGGCAAGCAGTATGTAAAGCACGGCTGGGTACAGCAGTACCATATCGGCGCGCTGCGCAACAACTCCAAGTCCATGCTCAAGAAGATCGGCCCCGATACCGGTTTCGACGCTATCGAGGACGCGGTATACATGGAAAAGCTTTCGTCGCTCCTCGGCGCGCTCGACGAACAGGACGCACTGCCCAAGACCATTTTATACTGCCTCAACCCTCGCGACAACTACGCTCTCACAGTCCTTGCGGGTTGCTTCCAGAAGGAAGGCGTAAAGGGCCGCGTTCAGGTCGGCACGGCATGGTGGTTCCTCGATCAGCTCGACGGCATGAAGCAGAATCTTGAAACGCTCATGCAGGTCGGCCTGGTCGCCCAGTCGGTCGGCATGCTTACGGACAGCCGTTCCTTCCTGTCCTATCCCCGCCATGAACTGTACCGCAGGCTCCTCTGCCAGATGCTCGGCCGCCTCGTAGAAAACGGCCAGTATCCCGTCGAAGAGCTCGACACGTTGGGCAAGATAGTCGAAGACGTCTGCTACAACAACGCGAAGGAGTACTTTGGGTTTTAACGCAAGTTGTTTGCTGGAGGACGCAAACTAACTTGCCGTTAGGTTGAGCGCCACGCGCTCTTGCCGCGACCCTAAATGGCTCTCCTATTATATATTCGCGGCAATTCACTGTGGTGAGCTCGCTTACGCGACAAATTGTGTCTTGCTGCGCGAAGGCGCGACTTCGCTTGCAAACTAAGTAATTCAATCGCCCGTTTTGCGTTGTTGCGCAAAACGGGCGAAATTAATTGTTGTAAAAAATTGCAGAAAAAAGCATGGCAATGGCCATGCTTTTTTGTGTTGGTTGGCATATATGTTCGGGGCAATCAATAAAATATATCAGGCATGTCCGCGGCGTCGCGGCGTACGCGTTTTTATTCAATCTCTGCGCGCATCGAATCCCACATATTGCGGGCCTTATGATAGTTTTTAATTATCTCCGTCTGCTCGTCCTCGGTCAGTTGTCTGCCCCATATTACGGGGTCAACGGGCTTTTCGCTCTTGAGGTTGCCGTGGGCGAAGCGGGCGGTATGGTCACGGTATGTGTCGTTCCATTTATCGTACAGTGCGGGGTTTATATGGTTGCCCAGCGTGCAGTTGACAAAATCGCATTTGCCGAAGTCGCGCCAGGGCCTTGCAAGGTACACGCTGCCTTCTTTTGCGCCGCCGTTGACAAAATTGCAGTTTATAAAGGCATAACCGCGCTTCTGCTTCAGGCCGTGCGCGGGCGCGGCCACGTAGCCGTAGCCCCGTTTGTCGTGTCCAGAGATGAGTTGGCAATCATCGAAGTAGGCCTCGGCGCAACCGAAAATATAGTCTACGGTGCCGTATATGCGGCACTTCTCGTATATCTGAACGGAAGCGCCCTCCATATACAGCTGCTCTTTGGGTATAAACCCGTCGTAATATGCGGGGTCGTCCGTCAGTCCTGAATATCTTACCACAAGGTCGTCGGGGAAAGGGGAAGTGAAAAGGGTGTCCTGTTCGGATTTCAGGTCAATGTTTTTTGCGTAGAAGAGGGGGGCGTTGACGGAAAGCGCCACGCACTGACCGACCTTGCGCGCATCAATGTTGGAGTTTACCACGGTAAGGTTTTCCAGCGAGCATCCGTTTCCCGTCACGCAAAGCGTGTAAGTGCGGAAAGTATTGTACTCTCCGCCGTCAGAATGCGGCTTCCGGGCAAAATCATCCCATATAATAACCGTTGTTTCACGGTTTGCGCCTATAATTTTTATGTTGTCGCCTTTAATCCACAGTTTGTTGCGGTACTCGCCTTCAGCCAAATATATTGTGGTGGGACGGGTAATTTTATCCAATATCTTCTGTACGTCATCGCGCGGCGTAAGGTGTAAAATGTCCATAAAATCTCCTTTGGTTTTGATGAGTATATTGTAGCACAATTTTTTTTGTGAAACAATAAAAAATTTGCAAAATATGTATTGCATTTTTAAAAAGTGCATGTTATAATATGTACGTTAAATGTGATATTGTAACACAATATCTGAGCGAAAAGTGTACTTAATATATTGATATGCGAAAAAACGGTTCAAGGGAAATTACATTCAGCCAGTACCGCACGACCGATTTGTTCCTGTTCGCCGTAATAGTGGCTCTCGCGGAGCTGCTGGCGTTCGCGGCCACTGTCTGGTTTCCGGACGAAGCGATATTTTCATTCTCGTTCATGCTCCCTCTGGTGCTTATAATAATGATGCGCTGGGGCTGGCCGTCGGTATTTTATTCGATAGAAAGCGCAATAATTTACTGCGCGCTCCACTCGCTTACGTGTGAGTTTTATCTTTCTTATGTGGTCGGCAACGCGGCGATTGTGCTGACGCTTATCTATCTTCTCCCTGTGGGGAAGGAGAGGGTGTCAAAAAGCTGGTATCTGTCGGTCGTCATGGTTATAACCGGCTGGGCGCTGCAGGTTTTCGTCCGTTCGGGCATGATGGTTGCGACCGGATTGAGCAATTTTGTCACCGCGCTCGCATATCTGTGCGGCATAACATCGGACAGCGGATTGCTGTCGCTGGTTATGGGTGTCATAGCCGTTCTCGTCGTTCGCAAGTTCGACGGACTGTTCGAAGACCAGAAAGCATACCTAATCCGTATCGGCAAGATGCGCGAAGAAAAACGCAGGGTGGACACGTTCGGCGAACAGCTCGAGGAAATCGACGAAGAAAATCTTTCGATCCTCAATCAGGACAACGACGATCTGTATTAATCGTTACATATAATATTGGTGCGGACAAACCTGCACCTGACGGAAACTCATTTTCACCTGTCCGGCGTCGGGCGGGCTTGCCGCCTCAAACGGCAAACAATCAAAAGGGTAATAACGACGGAAAAGTCGTTTACAATCAATCTTACATTATAAAATTATGGTAATGGAGGGATATAATGCAGTTGTTCAAACTCAAATGCGACGACTTCCTTGAGTATGACGAATCGAACGGCACATATCATATGCCGGCCGAGCAGCAGGTCAGGGACGAAGCCGAAAAGACGCATTGGAAAGAAGTCGGGTTCACGCTGTTGAAAGACTGGCGCCTGTACCTCATGCTCGTTCCCATGCTCCTCGTTTATCTGTTATGGCGCTACATGCCCATGACGGAGCTTCTGTCGGCATTCAAGGATCAGTACACGCCCGGAGCTGCCGGTGATTCCAGTTTATATGACTGGTACGGACTCACAAACTTTGATGCGCTCTTTTTCGGAGCTCAATCTTCGTTGTTCTGGTCTGCGTTCAGAAACACGTTCGTAATCGCGTTCTACGGCCTTTTGTTCGGCTTCCCGTTTCCGATTATACTTGCGCTGTTTTTTAACGAAGTTAAGTCTAACATCACGCGAAGCATACTTCAGGTTTGCGTATACTTACCTAAGTTCATGTCGACGGTTATTATAACTACGCTCGCAATCGTTCTTTTCCGCGGACCTCTTGATCCTGCGGTAAGTGATGACGGTATAGGAATTCTTAGCCAGCTTATGCTTGCTATCTTCCCTTCGGATGAACTTTATTCGGCGGCTACCGGTTCAAGCGGCGGTTTGGTAATGTCCAACTCATACTTCAGAGCGTTATATCAGATATCGGGTATCTGGGAGCACGGCGGCTATGATTCGATTGTATTCTTCGCGGCGGTCATCGCCGTGTCGCCTACGTCATACGAGGCGGCGCAGATTGACGGTGCGGGCAAGATGCAGCAGATGCGCTACGTCGTTCTGCCCAGCATACTTTCGACGGTCGTCATAATGCTTATTATGAAAGTGGGCACGTTGCTCTCCGTCGGTTACGAAAAGGTATACCTGATGACTTCTACTACAAACTATGAGGCCGGACGAATCGTAGCAACTCTATCCAACGAATGGGCTACTCAGGGCAATACGTCAATGGGTATTGCGGCGGAGATGACCAACAACCTCATCGGTATGATTCTGGTCATCGGCGCGAATGCGATTGCTCGCAAAGCTACAGATGTATCGCTGTATTAAGGAGGATATTTAATTATGAAAAGAAAAATGGAAATATCCGAATTAATATTCAAGATTATTTCGTACGTATTCCTGATAGTATTTGCCGTAATGTGCATTTATCCGTTTATTTATGCGATAAGCTCATCGTTCAGCATTACTTCGGCTGTTGACGGCGGCGATGTCGTTCTCTGGCCCGTCGGCTTTCAGACTCAGGCGTACAGATATATATTTACGAATAATACATTCTGGATTTCTTATGCAAATACGCTGTTTATGGCATTCGTAGGTACCTTATGGTGCATGATTTATACCATGATGGGCGCATATGCTCTCTCCAAGAAAAGGCTAATGGGTAGAAGAGCGCTTAACTTCTTCCTCGTTTTCACGATGTGGTTCTCGGCAGGCATTGTGCCTCAGTTGCTCAACTATCAGAGAACGGGTGACATACTTGCAAGCATACTTGCTCCCGGCACCACCCATAGTCAGGCAGAATACGACCAGAAATGGTTGATCATTCTCGCTATGGGTATGAATGCTCAGAACGTCATTCTTTTAAGAAACGCCTTTGAAGGTGTTCCCGCCGAAATCGAAGAGGCGGCAAGAATAGACGGTGCTACCGAAATGCAGGTTCTATTTAAAGTTTACATCCCCATGAGCAAGGCAACGATTGCAACGGTTGCTCTGTTCTTCGGAATATCTCGTTGGAACGGTTATTTCTGGGCGATGAGGATGATGCAGAACCAAGAATATTCCTGGCCTGTTCAGGTTTACATCCGAGATTTCATTGACGCGCACTCGGGACTTATTCAAACGCCTGAAGACGGTGCAACTTGGGCTGAAATTATTCCCAACGACTATGATATCAATCAGGTTTCGGCAATGTCTGTCGTTTATGCAATGGTCATCTGTGCAGTTATCCCCATCCTTTGCATCTATCCTTTCATTCAGAAGTATTTCGCAAAGGGCGTCAATATGGGCGGCGTAAAGGAATAATATTTAAATTTTCAAGCAATCTGTACTTTTGTGCAGGGCAAATCTTTGTGCGGCCAAGCGTTCCCGCGGGTGCATAAAGCTATAAAGGGGCGGGAGCGAAGCAATGCAAAAATTTAAATTAAAATAAGGAGAAATATAATGAACAAATCCAAGAAACTTGCCATTGCTGCCGTTTCGGTTGTTATGGCGGGAGCTATGATTCTTCCCATGGCTGCTTGCGGCGGGGATGAACAGACATATGTTCCCAATGTTGACGGTCTTGAAGAAGGATATGTTCCCAGCTTCACCGAAGACGGCAAGCTTAACTACACTGAAGGTACTCACATCAGGATGAACGTAGGTTACTATAACAAGAACAATCCTGCGAGAATGACTTTCAATGAAGACGAACTTAGACAGAATGTTACTTTGCCTGACGGCAATCAGTATTCGTCCGGTTCGCTTAAACCCGCATGGGCAGCTGCACAGGCTGAGCTCGGTGTTGTATTTGACGACGTGTTCCAGAACAAGAGCAACGATGAACAGCTCAGCAATCCTATTCAGACCGGGACGATGGGCGATTATGACCTTATTACTTCGTCGGCTGCGGCAATGACCCAGAACACCGATAACCTTCTCAACGTAACGCCTTATTTGGACTATATGCCCAACTATAAGAACTTCCTTGAGAGCAGCCCCGCACTATATTATTCGTTGACTTCTGATACAAGTAATGGTGCTATGTATTATTTGCCTTACTTCGACGGCTTCAACGATATCGAAAAATATGCGCTTGCCGAGAAGACTTGGATAAAGGATGTTCTTAATGCGACTGATACAGAGCTTGCTACTGTAACGACGACTTTCGCGCAGCAGGGCGCGGCTAAAGGTAATCAGGTTGATGCAACAAAGGCTTCCGTAAAATCTTACATGGGTACTACGGGCAGCTGGGAAGTTGATACAACCTCTGCAGACGGTAATTCGGTTGTAAAGGCTAAGGTTGACTATAGTGCGGCTTTGGCTGCGGCGACTAGCGCATCTGCTCCTCTCGGCGCTGCTTATCAGGCTGCCGTAGGTTCAACATATTCCGGTACCAGCGGCAATATTGTTGATATTATGGGCGCTGCTATTGATGCAACTGATGGCGATATCACCGGCGGTGAGCTTACAAAGATGCTCCAGGCATACATCGATGTAGCTTACACGCTCAACGGACAGGCGTATGCAAATCGTGCAGATGTATTCAACAGCGTTTCCGGCGCATGGGACGTAGACCTTATGGTAGCCCTTATGCGTTGCGTTGTTTCCTCACCTGTTCTTATCGATGAAAGTGCTGATAACATCGGCAACCTCTACGGTCTTGCCGGTCGTCAGGGAACAACCCAGCGCCGTGTCGACATTACAGCTATGGCGGGCGAGCTTTACGGCATCCGCGGTATGGAATCCCGTTATGAGTATACCTACCTCAATGAAGACGGCGATCTTGTAGATTCCCGTGAAAATGCAGAGAGCTATGATCTTATTTCTAACTTTGCTGCTCTTACCGATGAAGGCTTGCTCTATATAGGTGAAACTAACGTGCAGGGCAATCGTGATACCTCCAAGGGTCCTTCGCCTTTGTTCATGCATGATTATTCGCAGACTCAGACAACTTCAGGCTACGGCGATGAAACTTATAATGTAGCACCCATTGTTACCCCTGTATCAAAGTGGGATACAGATGACGACGGTTCGCATGAAACTATCATGAGATTTACCGAATCCTGGCGTTCCGTTAAGAATACCGGTTTCTGCATCTCTAAAGCAGGCGTGGCTAATAATCCCGAAAGATTATCTGCAGTTCTCGCATTTATCGACTATCTGTTCTCAAACGACGGACAGATCGTTATGACCTATGGTGCACAGTCGACGAACGGCAACACCGATCCCAATGGTTGGTGGTATGCGGATAAGGCGGAAGGCGTTTCCCTTGAAGACGTAGCAGTTCAGGTTTCGTCTACAACCTCCGACGGACAGACCAATTACTCCGACCAGTGGACTATCAAGCCCGAATACGAAACTCAGTACTTCGTATATAAGAACGAAGTTTACAAAGGAATGGTAGATTATATCAGAGCTATTCCTAAGCTTACCGATGATACTCTCGCGCTTTTCGATGGCGATGAAGTAAACGGATTCAAGCTCGGTAACAGCGCTCAGACCAATCAGACCGCCGGACACTCATATACCAACTTTGCTCGTTATATCATGGGTGCAACCTTCCCCATCGGTAACAAGGATCAGGGCTTCGAATATCAGTGCACTGCGCAGTGCGCTCTCGATGGTGCAGGTATTGTTTCGCAGGCTCTTGCAAACGGTACTATCCAGCACGTAACCCTTTCGCTGTCTGAAGGACAGTCGATGTGGTACATGATTGCGCCTACGTCGCTTGCTCTTGACAGCAACCAGCAGGCTACGCTTCGTGACGATGCTCAGGTTCTTATCTCCGGTACGTACTTCCTCAACAGCTCTTCTACCGATCAGAGATCTAACGTCTACATCGATATCGCATTCTATGGCCTTGGTTCCGGCATCCAGTACAGCGGCACGACCCAGACAATTCATTCTACTGGCGCTGAGGTTGTAACATGGCTCAACAATGCCGGCATGCAGGCTCGTGCAAACATCTTCTCCTCAGCATGGGAACAGACAGCTATTTTCTTCGACCTCTATCAGTAATGCAGAATGCATGACAATGCATTGAATTAACTAATTTTACTCTCCGTCCCGTCATAGGGCGGGACGGAGAAAGTAAAATTATCTTATCTTCCAATATTCTCCCCGTGCGAGGGGAAAGCAAAAAACGATTGGGGAATTTGATAATGAAAACTCAAATTAAATTTCAAAAAAGGCTTGCTTTAATAACGTTAATCGTTGCGGCGCTGGCATTTATATTTGCTATCTGCTTTTTTAGCGGAAATCTCTCTGATGTCATGTCGTATAGGTTATCGCTCTACAGGGAGTCATACAGCTCGCGCGTCGAAGTCAACGGACAGTTGCAGGTTGTTACAGCGATAACAGCTAATATAATTGGCGATGTAAATGATTGGATTTTGTCGGCGCAGGCTATTGATAAAGCCATGGTCACCATGACGATAATTTTCTTTGTGGTTATTGCCTTCATCTATATTACTTGCACCAATTCAAGGCGCAATTATTATATCACAAACTATGTAATGACCGGCGTAGTCGTTGTTTATGCGGTAGCGTTGGCACTCTTCGGAATCATTTCTATGATTGTGCTTATGAACGGTTTTATGAACCTTCAGTTTACCAGCGATTCTATTGAATTTCAGGTTCTTAACAGTAGCGCAAACTTTCCAGAAGTAACATATTCGCCTCTTATGTTTATACTTGGCATTGTAGCTTTTCTTTTGGTGTTGCTTGTTGCACTTGCCTGGATATATAATTTAATATGGAAAACGAAGCTCATGAAGGGAGAGCAGGAGCTTCTCTCCAAGGGTTATGTAAAGGAGGTAGCTTAATTATGGATAACACTACGTTGTTACAAAGAGATACTTTCCGATATAAAAAGAATAAATTGCCTGCAAACCTTGCGTTGCTTGGTCTTGCATTTAACTGTCTTTATTTCTGCTTGTTGTATGGCATAAAGGTTTCGGCCTTTGGCGATGGAACTATAACTTGGTTTTCTAATATTCTCATTGGCGGTTCTGTCATTCTTACGCTTGTAATGTTGTTAACAAACTTCCTCGCTAGCGAGGGTATCAAGGGCTATAAAAAGAACTATTGCATAGTTCTTCTCGTGCTTGCAGTAATCCAGATTGTCCGCATATTCATCTATCCTCTCTATGTGTTCCAGTATGAAGATTTTAACGTAACGTATTTTTGGATACGCAACGGCGGCCACATTTTTATGGGCATCATGATGGTAATTTGGCTTTGTGCTTCGGCTGCATGCCTTATTGCATCTGCAGTTCTCGGCTACATTAATTGCAAGATGCTCGAAAATCATATGGCTGCCCTTGAAAAAGGTGAAATAAATATGGATGAGCATTTTGCTGAAGCCAAAAGAGAAATGCTTGGCGGTAGTGACGATGGTAGTTCCATTGTAAGCGAGGAGGTTTGATATGCCCGAAGTAACTATCAGACATTTAGATAAAATCTACGACGGCGGTGTTCAAGCTGTTTGGGATTTCAACCTCGACGTTAAAGATGGTGAATTTATAGTTCTTGTCGGACCCTCCGGTTGCGGCAAGTCTACAACGCTTCGTATGATAGCCGGTCTCGAGGATATCACGAAAGGCGATCTTATCATCGATGGAAAAGATTGCACACGTCTTGCGCCCAAGGACAGAGATATCGCTATGGTTTTCCAGAACTATGCTCTTTACGGGCATATGACCATTTACGAAAACATGGCTTTCTCCTTAACGCTTCGCAAGGAAGATAAACTTGTCATTCACCGCAAAGTTATGGCTGCAGCTGAAATCCTTGACCTCAAGACTCAGCTCAACAAAAAACCTAAGCAGTTGTCCGGTGGTCAGCGTCAGCGTGTCGCAATCGGTCGTGCTATAGTTCGTAATCCCAAGGTCTTCCTTTTCGATGAACCTCTCTCTAACCTCGATGCAAAACTTCGCGGTTCGATGAGGCGTGAGCTTATGCTTCTCCATAAAAAGCTCAATGCTACTATTATATACGTTACGCATGACCAAACTGAAGCCTTGACGCTTGCCGACAGAATAGTCTGCATGTCAATGGGACACATTCAGCAGATAGGTAAGCCTATTGACCTTTATGAACATCCCGCCAACACATTTGTTGCTACATTCATAGGGCTTCCTCCAATGAATTTGTTCGACGGCAAAATTGAAAACGGATATTTCGTCGGTGATCTCTTCGACTATCCGCTCAATGAAGATCAGAAGCGGGTACTTGCCGATTATGAAGGCAAGGAAGTAATTCTCGGCGTTCGACCCGAAAATTTCACTCGCGACGGGCATATTAAGTTCAACATAACAAATAATGAAAACCTCGGTATGAACACTCTTGTTCATGGTAAAGTAGAGGGGAAGAAAATTGTTGTGTGCAAGTTTGCTGAATGGTGCAATTATAAGTACGGCGATATTATTAACCTTGGATTCCAAGAAGATAAAATGCATTTCTTCGAAAAGGATCCCGAAGGCAGACACGAATATCAGAAGGTTATCAAATAAGGAGGTAAGGTTTTATGGCTGAAAATGAAAACATTGTTGTAAATGAAATGCCTCCCGAAGAACAACCTCAGGAAAGTAAAGGGAAACAGATTCTTCGCAAAATAGGAGCAGGGCTTAAGGAATGGGGGCGTAAGCAGATAGTTGTTTTAAAACGCTACCCTCATCGCATACCCTTATTAGTAACTGTATTGACATCTGTGCTTTGGTTGCTTTGGCTGTTTACGTTTTCACGTGCCGCGTACGCGCTTTCCGGTGTCAATACGCTGGGGTTGATAATTTTCATTTCAACTCTTTTGTCTATACTTATTTTGCCGCTCTTCCTTAATGCATTTCCTAAGCGCAAGAAGCCAAATGTCATATTTATTGTAATGGTATTTGTCTTCATTGCAGCACTTATAGTATTTGATGTTTTATATTATACATTGGCATATGACTTCCTTTATGTGCAAGGCGGACAAACTGCAGCGTGGATTAATGAAAGACCTTTTATAGGTAGTTCATTTACGCTCGCAATCGTTCATATCGTTTTCCTGTGCTTAAGTGCTCTTTCTCTGGCACTTCTCCCTGTTTATACACCGTTAATCAGGAAGATAAACACCAGTAAGGAAATTAATGTTACCGATATTCATGAGACTATTGATGTTGAGGATGACGAGTAAAATATTAATTTAACAAAATAAAGTCAATAACCGACAAAATTTTATTTTGTCGGTTATTTTCCTAAAAGGGTAAAATGTCCAAGAAAAAGAAAAAACAAGAAAAAGAAACAACAATAGAAAACTTTTATGACCTTAAGGTAAATGAGGTAGATGAGCTTGTATCGATATTGAAAGGCGACGAAACTTCGTCGGAGAAAGAGATCACTACCGATATAAAAGAGATTACGGGTGAAGAAGTCAAGGGTAAAAGTGAGCGTGCAAAAAATTTTGATCCCTACAAGCGCGATAAACTTGCCATGTTGCCCACGTGGCTCAAGGCAATATTTATAAAATGGTGGTTTGCCGGTTGCGTTTGCTACTTCATTATGTGGGGTCTTGGCGAGCTTTTAACTAACGAATTTGACTTCGTCCGTGCCATATTTTTAGGCCTGATAATGGGTATGGTGGTAGATCTTCTAGTCAATCCTTCTTTTCGTTATCTCGACTCAGACAGGAAAGAATACGATAACTACATGATGTTTCCGTTTCCGTTCAAGCAGTTTTGGACTTTTTTCGCCAATATGATTTATTATGTCATTGTTGTGGTGATAGTTTATATTTCATATAGGGGACTAAATCAGCTTATTATGCTTGCCAACGACGATTGGTTTGTGGGCGTTGAGCCGCTGCTCTTCGGTACTATCTGCGTTATAATCGATATGGCCTTTATTGGCATAAAAGACTTAATTGTTTATCTTGTGAAGAGACATAAAAATAAAAAGAGGGAGGAGGTTAATCCCGATGTTTAAGCAATTGTTTATTTCAAGCGTGTCCGCTTGCTTCGAACTTGAAAACAAGAACCCTTATTACAGCCCCGAAAAATACACCGTCAGCTTAAACGGCGATGTCGTTGAAGAGAAGGAAAGCAATGTTTTTTCGCTCTTTAATCTCACGCCCGATACGGAATATACAGTAAAAGTTTCGTGCTGCAAAAGCGAACTCAAATTCAGAACGCTTGCGGAGAGCGGTTGCATCAATGTAAAGGATTTGGGCGCCAAGGGCGACGGCGTCTCCGACGACACATATTATGTCCAGATGGCCATCGACAGCTGCCCCAAAAACGGCCGCGTCGTTATTCCCGAAGGCTCTTTTTACGTTCGCCCCATAGTGCTTAAGAGCGACATCACGCTCGAAATCAAAAAGGGCGGCGAGCTTCTCGGCGATGTAGTCGAAGAGCATTACCCTTATGTGCCCGCAAAAATCGAACACGACGACGGCACGGAGGAAATTCTCGCTACGTGGGAGGGCAATCCCTATCCCTGCCACCAGTCCTTCGTTTCGGCATATAAGCAGAGCAATATAAAAATTGTCGGCGAAGGCGCCATAAACGGCAACGCCGATAAATCCACATGGTGGGCAACGCCCAAGGGCAGAGCTGTAGCCCGTCCCCGCCTCGTTACGCTCAACAAGTGCGAAAATGTTGTAATGCACGGCGTGACGTGCAAAAATTCGGCGGCGTGGAATCTGCACCCCTTCTTCTCGAAAAATCTCGGATTCTTCGACCTTCGCGTCAGCAACCCGTATACAGGCCCTAATACCGACGGTCTTGACCCGGAAAGCTGCGATAAGGTAGATATTATCGGCTGTATTTTCTCCGTCGGCGACGACTGTGTCGCAATCAAAGCCGGTAAGATATATATTGGCAGTAAATATAAAACGCCAGCCAGCCGCCATACACTGCGTAACAATCTCTTCCGCGACGGCCACGGTGCAATAGTGCTGGGCAGCGAAATTTCGGGCGGCGTAAAGGACTTAACCGTCTGCCAGTGCGTTTTCAGGCATACCGACAGGGGCTTGAGAATAAAATCGCGCAGGGGCAGGGGCAAGTATTCGGTCATTGACGGCGTGCTCTTTGAAAATATAAAGATGATTAACGTCATCACGCCTCTCGTAATCAATATGTATTATTTCTGCGACCCCGACGGCCACACCGAATACGTCTGGTCGCGCGAAAAGCGCCCCGTCGGAGACGACACCCCTTATATGGGCAGGTTTGTATTCAAGGACATTGAATGCACCGAGTGCGAGTGCATGTGTGCATATTTCGACGGCCTCGTCGAACAGCCCGTAAAGGAAATCGTGCTCGAAAACGTCTCCTTCTCCTTCAAACAGGACGCAAAGCCCTTTAAGCCCGCCATGCTTGATTTTGTCCGCGAGTATTGCAAGGAGGGCATATATATAGACAACGTTGAAAAAGTTGTGCTCAAAAACGTCACGTTCGACGGAGTCGACGGACCCACAATCATTCAGAAAAACTGCGGCAAAATCATTGTCGAATAAGGGAGAGAAAATATGGATTATACGCTCATCGACAGATATATAGACAGGCTTATCGAGGATACCAAGCCCGAGGCCCCTATATGGAACATAGAAAATATCCGCCACGGCAAGCCGCCCGCATGGAACTATATTGACGGCTGCATGATGACTTCGCTCTATTCCATCTATCAGAGCACGGGCGACAAAAAATATCTCGATTTCATCGAAAATTTTGTTGATTACTACGTCTTTGACGACGGAAGCATACGCGGATATGAGCTTGGAACGTACAACCTCGACAACATAAACGAGGGCAGAATTCTATTTGACCTCTACAAAGAGACGGGCAAGGAAAAATATAACAAAGCCATAGAGCTTCTGCACAAACAGCTCGAAGGCCAGCCCAGAATTGCAATCGGCAACTTCTGGCACAAAAAAATCTACCCCAATCAGGTCTGGCTGGACGGCCTGTATATGGCTCAGGTTTTCAGCACGCGCTACGCGGGCGAACGCGCCGACGGCGATTATTCCGACGTCGTCAACCAGTTCACCAACGTGTTCGAAAACATGTACGACAAGCAGAAGAGGCTTTACTATCACGGCTGGGATTATTCAAAGCAGGCATTTTGGGCGGACAAGCAGACGGGTCTTTCCAAGTCCTTCTGGCTACGCGCCGACGGCTGGTACACGGTCGGTCTCGTCGATGCCATAGGCTATGTGCGCGACGATGAGGCAAAGGCAAAACTTTCAGAAATTTTCCGCACAACTATTGAGGGTCTCGAGCAGTATATAGACCCCGTCGGGCACATGTTCTATCAGGTAATCGATCAGGGCGGAAGGCAGGGCAACTACCTCGAAACTTCGGGGTCTGCCATGATTTCCTACGCAATGATGAAGGGCGCGCGACTCGGCATACTCGATAAGCGCTTCGCAAAAGTCGGCAAGCAGGTATTTGACGGGATATGCAATAAATATCTGAGCGAGCGCGACGGCAAGCTCAACCTCGGCGGCATATGCCTCGTTGCAGGCCTCGGTCCCGAAAACAACCGCCGCCGCGACGGTACGTTCGAATATTACATATCCGAACCCGTTGTAGAGAACGACGCGAAGGGCACGGGTCCGTTCGTCATGGCATATACAGAGGTCAAGCGTTTAATTTAATGTAAAAAAAGTAGAGCGGCGCCGACTTTCAGTCGGCGCCGCTCTTTTCGTTGAGGCATAGTAAGAGGGCAATAAAAGTTATGGGCGGCTGGCGCCGCGTTTAGAGTTATGAGCTGCTTCGCAACGTTATGATTGCCGCTTTGCGGCAAGCTGTGGTGGAAGACAGTTAGTTGCGGCATAGTGCGGTGGCAATTATATAAAAGCCGCGGCCTGCGCTTTGCAGGCCGCGGCTTTTGTCCGCATATATGCGGGCGTACACAAATTTATTGCAAGAAAAGCTTTTTGAACAGAAGTACCCAGATAAAGTCGAGCCAGCCGAAAATGATACCGAAAGGAACGGTAAGAATGCAGATAATAAGTCTGATAAGTCCGCCTTTCTTGAAGAATGTGGTCCATCTTACATAAATTTCTACTATCCAGTTTACTACGGGAATGAGCAGAAGAAGGAGCTGAACCAGACGGCTCTGTCTGTTAAACCAAGTCATTTATTTTCTCCTTATTATTTATTTGCAGATCAGGGCGTCGCAATGGCGCGCCCGATGCATCACATATCTGTATGTATATTATATCACATTTTTGCGCTATGTCAAAGAATTTGGAAAAATTCATTGCCCGCCCTGACATAAAATATGCCTGCAGGCGGCAAAAAATGTCATACTTTGCGAACGTCCTTTATATTGCCGTCGAAATCTTTGAACAAAAAGGCGCGGTTTTCATAAATTATATATCCGTGCCAGCTGTCCTCCTTGGGCAGGGATACGGAGCCGGGATTGAGGTGAATATATCCCTCGCCCTCGACGGCGTTCAAGGGCACGTGCGTGTGCCCCGTCAGGTACACGTCGCCCTTGCCCATGGGCGGAATTGCCCTGTGTCCGTGCGAAAGGTGAATGTTTATGCCGTCGGCAAACATTACTCCGTAGTCGGAGGAGCAGTTGAAAGGCAGCACCATCTGATCCACTTCGCTTTCGCAGTTGCCGCGCACGCAGGTTATGGCGCGCGCAAGTGGGGTGAGGAGTTCAACTACATCTTTGGGCGAATACTCATCGGGCAGGGGATTTCTCGGCCCGTGATAGAGAATATCGCCCAAAAGAACCAGCCTGTCCGCGCCCTCTCTTTCAAAGGCCTGAACTAGCTTTTTGCACCAGTAAGCCGAGCCGTGTATGTCGGAAGCAATCAATATTTTCATAAGCTCATTATTTCTCCTATCTTTTTTATTACGCTGTTTTCGCGGTGGGGGCCTATAATTTCGCCCACACCGCTCTCTTTAAGCTTGAAAAAGCCGTTTTCGGGTATATACGCCTTGCCCGCTTCGCGCAGCATATCGTAATCGTTCATGTGGTCGCCGAAGGCAATGCTTTCTTCGCGGCTTATTCCGAGGTAGTTTAAAATGGCGTCGAACGCCCGCCCCTTGTTTGCCTGCGGCGCGGAGACGTCCAGCCAGTCGTAGCCAGAAATCATCGCGCGCATGCCCTTGATAAGCGGCGGAAGAATTATTCCGCCGTGCTCTGCGCAGGGCTGGCTGTCCCACACAGAAATTTTAAGCACCTGCTCGTTGTCGGCAACCTTTCTAAGGTCGTCCGCGCGCTTTGCCGAAGAATATGACTTCAAAAGGGTGGTCACAAAGGGCTGGTAGTCGCTGGCGTAATATGCGCAGTCGGCGCAGGAGAGAAGGGGATAGAGTCCCTCCTGCCCGTCTATTATGTCCAGCGCGTATTTTACGCCATCCGCGGGCGTGGGGTCGCAGAAAATAATCTTGCCGTCCGCCCATGCCAGTCCGCCGTTTTCGGCTATTATGGCTATATCGTCCAGAACGGGCGCGAACAGCTTTTTAAGGTTGGGCAACTGCCTTCCGCTCGCGGGCGCAAAAGTCACGCCCATGGCCTTCAGCCGCCTTATATAGGGGAACGTTTCGGCGGGCATTATCTTTGTGGGCGGCAGAAGGGTACCGTCCAGATCGCTTGCTATAAGTTTTATCATGATTATATTCTATCATAACCCCGCCATTCAGGCAAGCGGATAAAACAGCCGCGCAAGCTTTCTTTTGCGTCCTTTGAAGGGCGCGGAGAGGGCAAGGCAGGCGGCAAAATCGCGGGCAACGTCATCCGTCGGCCCTCCGTCGAAAAATGCCCCGCATTCGCGGTTGAGCCATAGCGAGCGACAGTCTAAATTATAACTGCCCAAAAAGCACCTGTCGTCGCATATAACCGCCTTGGCGTGCATAAAACCGGGGGTATATGCGTAAACGCCCGCGCCGCGCGCATTGAGCCGCGCGGCACAGTCGCATGTTATGGCGTAAGCCGTTCTTTTATCGGGCACGGCGGGCACTAAAATTTTAACGTCCGCGCCACGCGCGGCCGCGTCGCACAGAGCGGCAAAAACGCGTTCGTCGGGGCATAGGTAAGGGGTAAATATCCAAACACGCTCTTTTGCGCCGTAAATTTCCCGCGCAATACGCCCGCTCGCCCCGCCGCATAAAGAAGGCGGACTGTCGCAGACGGGCGACATTACAATCTGGTCTTTTCGCGGCGGGGTAAGGGGAGGGAGCGCGCCGCCCGACCACGCGCATAAAAACAGCCCTTCAAAAAAGGCCGCACCGCCTTCCGTGACCTCAAACGCGCTGTCCTTCCAGTGCCCGTGCGGCCTCGTCACTCCCGCGTACTCGTCGGCTATGTTCATGCCGCCAGAAAAGGCTATTTTCCCGTCGATGACCGCGATTTTCCTGTGGTCGCGGAAATTGAGTTTCGAAAGGGGCGGGGGAACGAGGCGGTTGAAAATTTTAACCTGCGCGCCAAGTTTTTTAAGCCTTTTAAGTTGTTTTGACGGCAGTCTCAGCGCGCTGCCGAGCGCGTCGGTCATAATTTTAACCTCAACGCCGCGCAAAAGCGCGCCCTCGAGCTTTGCATAAAGACTGCTGAATACCTCGCCCTTGGCTATGATGTAAAATTCAAGGTAAACGCGCTTTTCTGCGCCTTCTATTGCCTTACCCAGCGCATCGAAAAAAGCCGCTCCGTCCTCATAATACAGGCAGCGTCCGCAGCCCGTCGGGCTGCAGGGCGGCGCGGACCGGCAGGGACTCTTTTTGCACGACGTCAAAAAATAAGCCGCCGCCCCCGCCACGGGCAGGGCGGCTATGGCAATAAGCCATGAGCATCTGAACTCCGCGGGGTAGTCTCCCGCGGCGGCGCGCACCGCGGCCGCCGCGGTAAATACAAACGCCCCTGCAACGGCCGCGCCCAGCGAAAAAAGGGAGGGCAGCATAAGGCAGATGAACACAATGCCCGCCGCATATGCCGCAATGAACAGCAGGCACACAAACAATTTTGAAAAAATAAAATTAAAAAAGCCGCGCATAACAACAAGGTCTGCGCGGCATTCAGGGTTTCGTTAAAATATCAGCTTCACTATCGTCATCTTCGAATCGTGCGAAAGGTCAGAAAGTTTTGCGTTCAAAATGGCGGAGGGGTCATATTCCGTAATAATCTCCCTTTCGAATATGTCCAGATCTATCGCGCCGTGTAAAATCATGTTTATCGCCGATTCGGTGTATCCGAACCCGTCGGTCACGGCGATTACGCGCGTGTTGTGTCTGAACAGGGGAATGGAGTCGAGCTTGAACCTCAGCGAAGCCATGCCCTCTAAAACGAGGGTCTTGTCCCTCGCCAGCACGCGCGAAGCGATGTCCGGGTCGATTTTGGAGCAGGAAATATATATCGCGGCGTCGCAGCCCATTCCGCTCGTCGCCTCGGCAATGTTTTTTTCCAGCTCGTCGTCGGCTGGCACGGTATAGTACACGCCCGCACGCCTGAATTTTTCAAGGGCGGCGGCGCTTTCGTCGATGACGACGGGTACAAGCTTATGGTACATGGCCACCTGCGCAACCACCAGCGCCAGAGCGTTTCCGCCCACAACAGCCACCTTGCTGCCCGCAGAAAGTTTTAATTGGTCGTAAATATTTTCTGCAAAGGCCACGTGTTCTATGCACAGGCCGTGAATGTCGTCCACCCCGGCGGGCAGAACGGCCACGCGGCGGTAGTCGCATGTCACAAAATCGCGCAGAAATCCGTCAAAGTCTATGCCGGCTATCTGAACGTGCTCGCAGTTGTCCGCGTCGCCGCGCCTGCAGTGCAGACATTTGCCGCAGGGGCGCGCGCCCTTTATAAAAACGCGTTCACCCTTTTCCACGCCGTAAACTTTGTCCCCGCATTCGGTTACCAGGCCTATGGCAAACCTGCCCACCGTCTTGGGGTAGGCTACGGGCAGCTCGCCCGAATAGCAAAGCGCGTCGAAATTGCTCAAAAGCACGTGCGTGACTTTTACTTTCACCTGCTCGGGCGAAAGGGTCTGCTCGCCCTGCGGTTGGTTGTTCAGGGTTCTGGGACCCATTAAAATCCAGTTATCCATATATGCTTATTATACGACAATGCCTCATTTAAATCAACTTTATTTTTATAAAAAGCCTTAAATTTACCCAAATTATCGGGCGAATGCAAAAATTTTGTTTTGGAGCGGCAAAATAATTGACTTGAAGTTTTTTTTTATATATAATAGTTTAGCATTATAAGAAATTTATGAAAACAGCGAGGTGATAGAATGAAGCCCGAAATACATCCCGATTATCACGAGGTAACGGTAGTATGCGCGTGCGGTGCAACCTTCAAAACGGGAACCACCAAAAAAGTGGACACCTTAAAGGTTGATATCTGCAACAAATGCCATCCCTTCTTCACAGGCAAGCAGAAGCTCGTGGATACAGGCGGCCGCGTAGACAAGTTCAAGAAAAGATACAATATCTAAAACAAAGAAGGCTTCAAATTTTTACGGGTTTGAAGCCCTTTTTACTATTAAGGCGCGCAGGCGTAGTACATTCTCCCTGCACGCGCGCAAATTTTTTGTGCGCCGCGCATGAGGAGCCTGAATTTAAATAAAATATATGTCAAAAAAGCAAAAAGAAAAAAAAGTTAAATGCACGTCTATCGGCGGACAGGCCGTAATGGAAGGCGTTATGATGCAGGGCGCAACGGCGTACTGCACCGCCGTGCGCGACCCCGAAGGCGTCATTCAGGTCGAGCGCCTGCGTTTGAACCGCTCGCCCGCGGCGCAAAAGGCTTCTAAAATACCCTTCGTGCGCGGCGTGGTAAACATGTTTTCATCGCTCGTCCGCGGCACAAAAACGCTCATGCGCAGCGCGCAGGTCTATGGCGGCGACGACGAAGAGCCCGGCCGCGTCCAGCGCTGGCTGGCCGAAAAATTCAAAGTCGATTTAATGGAGGCGGCCACGTTCATATCCGCCCTTCTCGGCGTGGCGCTGGCGATCGCGCTGTTCATGATTCTGCCCCAGCTCGCCGTCGGCGGGCTCGTCGGCCTCTTCCCGGCGCTCGGCGGAGTGTGGGAGTCTGTCCTCCTCGGCGTGTTCAAGCTGATAATATTTCTGGCTTACCTCGGCCTCATTCTCCTTTTAAAGGATATCCAGCGGCTCTACCGCTACCATGGCGCCGAACATAAAACGATAAACTGCTACGAAAAAGGCCTGCCTTTGACCCCCGAAAACGTTGAAAGCTGTTCGCGCATACACGACCGCTGCGGCACGTCCTTTTTGTTTATCGTCCTCATCATCAACATAGTCATTCTTTCGCTCGTCTACTGGGCGGTAGGCATAACGCCCGAAAAAATCCCCAACGGCGCGCTGCGCGTGCTGGCAAGGCTGGGCATGGAAATTATCCTTCTGCCCCTCATTGCGGGCGTGAGCTACGAAATTTTAAAGCTTCTCGCAAAATTCCACGGCCCCGTATCCCTCGTGCTCAAGTCGCCCGGAATTCTCCTTCAGAAGGTGTTCACCACGCGCGAACCCGACCGCGAAATGATTGAAGTAGCCATTGCCGCGTTCAACGCGGCGGCTGAGATGGACGCCAATCCCGCTATGCCCGAAACTCACTTCATAATAGGCGGCATACTGTCGCCCCTTCTCGCGCAGACCAAAAAACTCTTCGCCGAAAACGGCATAGACGAAAGCGACGCCGAGTGGATATATTCCATAGTCCTCGGCATACCCCGCAGCAGTCTCGAGGAGAAGGAGAGGGTGGTTAAGCCCTCCGAGGCCAAAAAGATAGAAGAAATCGTGCAAAAGCGCCTCACAGGCAGGCCGCTGTGGTACGTAATGGGCGACACCGAATTTTACGGCTGCAAAATAAAGGTGGACGAGCGCGTTTTAATCCCCCGCCCCGAAACCGAAATACTGGCCGAGCACGTCATAAAGACGGCCGAAGACGGCGACAAAATTCTCGACCTCTGCACGGGCAGCGGCTGCATAGCCATAGCGGTTGCCAAAAACTGCAAGGCAAAGCACGTTCAGATTACCGCTTCCGACGTATCCGACGCGGCCATAATGCTCGCCAAGGAAAACGCCAACTACAACTCGGTCGATATCACGTTCATACAGAGCGACCTCTTTTCCAAAATACACGGCAGGTTCAACATAATTGTCTGCAACCCGCCCTATATAAAGACTTCCGAAATTCCCACCCTTCAGCGCGAAGTGCGCGAATGGGAGCCCCGCATCGCCCTCGACGGCGGCGACGACGGCCTCGATTTCTACCGCCGCCTCGCGCGCGAAATTCCCCGCTATATCGCAAAGGGCGGCATGCTCATGCTCGAAGTGGGCGAAGGTCAGGCCGAAGAGGTTTTAAAGCTCTTCGAAAAGCGCGACTACGCCATGGTCGTCAAGGACTATTCTGGCGTGGACAGAATACTCAAAATAGCTTTCTGAAAGATTAGCGCGGTTTCGCTTGCAAGCATAATCGATTGTAAATCGCGCAAAGCTTCAGCGTTTGCGAGAGAAATTTACTCTACATTGTCATACTGAGCGGAGCGAAGTGAACGAAGCAAACGCAGCGCAGTCGAATGTATCTTGCAGGGTGCAAACTCAAACAAGATCTTTCGACGTCGTTCGCTGTGCTCACTCTGCTCAAGATGACAGGGGGAGTAATTCCCTAACCCCTAACCCCTATAATATATGGCAGATATAATAACCAGACTCAAAGATATTTACGATAAATACAACGCGCTCTCCGCGCAGCTTGCGGACAGTTCGGTGATTGCCGACTCCGCGGCCTTTGCCAAGCTCGCCAAGGAACAGTCCGAGCTCGAAGAGCCCGCGCAGAAATATTCCGAATATATGGAAGTCACCCGCCGCATGGAACAGGCGGAGGAGGCGGCCAGGACCGAATCCGACCCTGAAATGCGCGAACTTTTAAACGAGGAAATATATTCCTGCAAGGACAGGCTCGAGGCCCTGCGCGACGAAATCAAAATCATTCTTCTGCCCAAGGACAAGAATGACGAGCGCGACTGCATAATGGAAATACGCGCGGGCGCGGGCGGGGAGGAGGCGGCCCTGTTCGCATACGAACTTTACCGCATGTACATCAATTACTGCGAGCGCCACCGTCTCAAAATTGAAGAAGTCGACAAAAGCTCTACGGAGTTGGGCGGCATAAAGGAAGTTGTGCTCAACATCTCGGGCAAGGGCGCGTACAGACAGCTAAAGTTCGAAAGCGGCGTCCACCGCGTTCAGCGCGTGCCCGAAACCGAATCGCAGGGCCGCGTTCACACCTCAACGGCAACCGTGGCCGTTCTGCCCGAAGCCGAGGACGTCGACGTGGAAATACGCGACGAGGATATAAGGGTGGACGTATACCGCTCCTCGGGCGCGGGCGGTCAAAAGGTAAACAAGACTGAAACGGCCATCCGCATAACCCACTTTCCCACAGGCATAGTCGTCACCTGTCAGGACGAGCGCAGCCAGCTTAAAAACAAGGACAAGGCCTTCAAGGTTCTGCGCTCCAGGCTGTACGATTATTACAGCAGCCGCAACCAGTCGGCGCAGGACGCCCAGCGCAAGAGCCTTGTCGGCCGCGGCGACCGTTCGGAGCGTATCCGCACGTATAATTTCCCTCAGGGCAGAGTCACCGACCACCGCATAGGCCTTTCGCTCTACTCGCTCGATTCCTTTATTATGGGCGACATAGACGAAATGATAGAAGCACTCGCCGTGGCCGAGCGCGAAAACGCCCTCGCGGGAGAGAACAGTTAACGCAAATTAAGCGCCGGACAATACCATATTGGAGCCTCCCTTGCCAAAGGGAGGTGCCGAACGCAATTTATGGAGTGAGGCGGAGGGATATATACGCGCGTCAGCGCACCTTAACGCCGCATAGTGCGTAGGCAATTTGTAAAACTTATCAAGGGATAAATGAATGAAACAAACAAACAACCGCTCAAGTGAAGACTATCTCGAGGCCATATTGTTGCTTTCGCGCGAGCTTGAGTTCGTGCACCGCATAGATATCGCGCGCAGGATGGGCGTGTCCCAGCCCGCCGTGCAGAAGGCCATAAAAATTCTGATAGACGGCGGATATATAACCTGCGACGGCATGCACATATACCTAACCCAATCGGGCAAAGAATATGCCGAAAACGTTTATAACCGCCATTGCGTAATACGTTCCTTTCTGCGCCTTCACGGCGTAAACGAGGCCGATGCCAATTCGGACGCCTGCGAGCTCGAACACGTCGTTTCGGACGCTACCTTCTCCATGATGGAAGATTACGTAAAAAAGCATGAATAAACGCCGCGCAATGCGTTCGGCGGCATATATCCGCGCCGCTTTTGCGGTAAGATTAAGGGATTTATATAATGATTAACCCCGCGCGGGGCAGAAAAATTTCTGCACCGCGCGGGGTTTTATTTACTGTATCATAAAATTAAACTGTGATTATTTCCCGCAGGTAGCATGCTCCTGCCGCTTGCATATTTGACTGATATTCCACATAATGGAATTATAGTCAATTAAAGGTAAAATAATATTCATTTATGACATTGCGGTTTATATTTTCTCTTTTGTCATACTGAGCGCAGTCGAACGTATCTGGCACGGTATAACACCGTGCCGACAAAAGAGAAAATGTTGTATCGACATGTTTGTTTTTGTTGAGTTTCGGGCAAGATCCTTCGGCACCGTTCGCTGAGCTCACTTTACTCTGGATGACGCAATGAACCCGTCCGCCCGCCCAAAATTATGCGGGCGAAGCCCGCGCCGCGCAGTCGAAAGACTTTGTACGGCATTTATCCGTGCGGGATATTGCAATGCAAGTGCGTGAATGTAGTTCAAAAAATAAACCATGGTAAAAATTTTTTGATTATTTTATTAACTAAGGTTAATTTTTGTTGACAACGCCAATAAACTTAACTATAATTAATTTTGTTAATTGAAGGGACGCCTTCGCTGCGCGCCTTTCAATGGTGGAGGAGGTAGATAAAATGCCTGTAACATTGGCGCCAGCAAACACGCCGGTAAGAATATTGAAGATAACCGCCGAAGAAAAGGTACGCAAGCACCTTCTCGAACTCGGAATAACCGAAGGCGGCGGCATAACCTTGATTTCTTCCACGGCGAACGGCGTAATAGTCATCGTAAAGGAAGGCCGTCTGTGCCTCGACGGAGCGCTCGCAAAGAGCATTCTCGTCGGCTGAAGGCGCGGGGCATTCATATAAGTGCAAGCAAAAAAATAAAATATGGAGATATAATATGACAAAACTTTTGAGTGATTTTGCCGTGGGACAACGCGGCAGAATAACAAAGGTCAACGGCGACGGCGCAATACGCCGCAGGCTGTTCGACATGGGCGTCACGCCCGGCGCTGACGTGATGCTCCGCAAAAAAGCGCCCCTCGGCGACCCGCTCGAAGTCAATCTTCGCGGCTATGAACTTACGCTCCGCAAAGTCGAAGCGGCATGCGTGGAGGTGGAAGTATAATGAAAACTTTCGCACTCGCCGGCAACCCCAACTGCGGCAAAACTACGCTGTTCAACGCCCTCACGGGCTCAACCGCCCACGTAGGCAACTGGCCGGGCGTAACTGTAGATAAGCGCGAAGGCGTGTACAAGGGCGGCGCCGAAAAGGTTGCGATAATCGACCTTCCCGGCATCTATTCGCTCTCGCCCTACACCCCGGAGGAGGTTATCTCCCGCAACTACATTCTCGACGAAAAGCCTTACGGCATAATCAATATCGTCGACGCGACCAACTTAGAGCGCAACCTCTATCTTACTACGCAGCTCCTCGAAATGGACGTCCCCGTCATAGTCGCGCTCAACATGATGGACGAAGTCGAAAAAGTCGGCGATAAAATAGACGTCGCCGCGCTCGAACGGGCCGTAGGCGTGCCCGTGGTCGCCATCTCCGCCCTGCGCAAAAAAGGCATAAAGGAACTCATGGACAGGGCGATTGCCCTCCGCGCAGAACGCAGGGGCTCAACAGTCCTCGGCGGCGCGCTGGCGCCCAAAATAGAGCGCGCAAGGCAGTTCTTTGAAGCGGGCGGCGTAGCTTCGCCCCTCTTCCATGCGGTAAAAATGCTCGAAGGCGACGAAATAGAGCTGAAGCACGACGGCGCAAAGGAACTGTACACAGAAATCTCCGCCGGTCAGGACATGGAGGCGGCCGTCGCAGACGAAAGATATAAATATATCTCGGCGCATTTCTCCACGGCAAAGAACAAAAAGGAAAAATCTGCGCTGACAAAGTCGGATAAGGCGGATAAGGTTTTAACCCACCGCATATGGGGTCTGCCCATCTTCGCGGTAATACTTTTCGCCATATTCCATCTTACTTTCGCCGAAGATTTATTCTACATAAACACCATATATTCTGCGGCCAACGGCGGCAACGGACTGCCCACGTTCGCGGATATGGGCTACGGAACGCTGGGCGACAGCGAAATTTACGAAAATTTCGGCATAGCCCTCGCGGCATGTTTTTACGACGGCGCAGTGTTCTCGCCGGGCGTGATACTCACTAACCTGTTTAACCTGCTGCTCAATTACATAAACTACGGCATAGGCCTCGGCGTAGAGGCGGCGGGCGCCGCCGAATGGGCCGCAAGCCTCATTAACGACGGCATAGTCGGGGGTATAACGGCGGTTTTAGGCTTCCTGCCCCAGATACTTACTCTGTTTTTGTTCTTCTCCATTCTGGAAGACACCGGCTACATGGCCCGCGTGGCGTTCATTCTCGACAGAATTTTCCGCCGCTTCGGCCTGTCCGGCAGGGCGTTCATGCCCATGATAATGGGCTTCGGCTGCTCTCTGCCCGCAATGATAAACACCCGCACGCTCGCCGACGACAACGAAAGAACGGCAACTATCAGGGTTATACCCTTCTTCTCGTGCGGTGCAAAACTGCCCATACTCACGGCCATAGCGGGCGGCATGTGCGAACTGTTCGGCCTGCCCAGCGTTGAGCTGATAACCTTCTGCATGTACGTGCTCGGCATAGTTACCGCAATAATCTGCGTAATAGTCATGCGCGCAACCACCATGCGCGGCGCCGTTCCTCCCTTCATAATGGAACTGCCCGCATACCATATACCCGGCTTCAAAAACCTCATGCTCCACCTGTGGGATAAAACAAAGCACTTCGTCAAAAAGGCGTTCACTATAATCTTTGTTTCCACGGTGCTCATCTGGTTCCTTCAGTCCTTCCGCTGGAACTGGACGTATATCGGCGCTGACGACATGGGCGAATCAATTCTCGCCTCGGTCGGCCAGCTTATTCAGCCTCTGTTCACGCCCCTCGGCTTCGGTTCGCAGCTGGGCAGCTACGGCTGGGTGTTCGCGGTCGCGGCAATCACGGGTCTTATCGCCAAGGAAAACGTCATCTCCACCTTCACGGTGCTCGCCGCCATGCTCGTTGCGGGTTTTGAAGGCACCGAGGACGGCATAGGCGAAGCCGTCGTCATGATAGAAGCTACTGGCATGACCCCTGCGGCGTGCATAGCCTTTATAATGTTCAACATGACGACCATTCCCTGCTTCGCGGCCGTTGCCACTGCCAAGGCGGAGCTGCCCGCGGGCAAGTTCGGCGGAACGCTCGTTTTCTGGCTGGTCACTTCCTACCTCGTCGGCACGGCAATATATACCGTAGGCGAATGGTGGTGGACGATTTTCATCTGGCTTGCAGTCGCCGTTGCCGCCGCTGCGGTAATAATTCTGCACAACACGGGCAAAATCAAGCTGCCTTCGTTCAAAGCTAAAAGGAAATCATAAATGGGACCTTTGGAAATCTGTCTGATAATAATATGCGTCCTCGCCGTCTGCGGCGTTATAGGCGCGGCAATATACCGCAAGGTAAAGGGCAAACCCTCGGGCTGCGGATGCGGCTGCGAAGGCTGCCCCCACGCTTGCCATAATAAAAGGAAGTAAAGGCGCTTGCACTTTCTCTTCCGCATAAACGGGCGCATTGAAATTACATATACAACACTCCACATGCATATACAACACTCCACAAAGAAAGGGGCGCGGCCGTTGGCCGCGCCCCTTTCTTACATAATTGTCATATAGAACAAGGCGGCGCGGTTATAAAATTTTTAATAACAAACCCCGTCAAAACGCTTTACTTTTGTTTGTCAAATGTGATACTATATTGTTAGATTTTTTCAAATTATTTTAGTTTTTATCACAAGCAAAATTTTGCGTGCTCTGCACGCAAAAGGGGCGGCGCAACGCGCCGCTCCCGCATATAAAAACCATTGATTGTATAAATAAAACAATTCGCAAAAACCCTGCGACGGGCATGCGCGCAAATATCGCGGAATAATTTTTCCGCGGAAAACTTTCAGAAACTCACAGAGAGTATGATTGTTAAGTTAAACAAGCAGCTTTCGTGAAATATAAAAATATCTTTTAGGGGAAATGTAATGAAAAAATCCAAATTACTTATTTTTCTGCTTGCGGCCGTATCGTCGGTATCGCTGATGACGGCTGCAACATTCGCAGCGGGCTGCGCGGGCGACACGCAGGATCCTTCGCAGATCGAACAGCCCGGTGACGACGACCAGACGCCTGATGGTGGCGATGAAGGCGGCGACGATCAGACCCCCGGCGGCGACGATCAGACCCCCGGCGGCGGTGAAGAAGAAACCCCCGGCGGCGGTGAAGAAGAAACCCCCGGCGGCGGTGAAGGTGAAGAAGGCGAAGGCGGTGACGAAGCGACAACTTATACCGTAACCTTCAACAGCAACGGCGGTTCGGCTGTTGCTTCCGCAACTGTAAACGAAGGCGGAAAAGTAACAAAACCTGCCGACCCCACCAATACCAATGGCGAAAATATAGTTTTCGGTGGCTGGTACAGCGACGCACTCCTCACCACGCCCTTCGATTTTGAAAATGCTACAATAACGGCTAATACAACCCTTTATGCAAAGTGGCAGCAAAACGTAACCACTTCGGTTGACTTTACAAGCCTTCTTTCCCTTGGTACGCTCGGAGAAAATTATACTTATCAGGGGATTTTTACTTTCCCTTCAGGTATGCGTTTTGACGCCGGCAACAGCAGCAGAGGCGACAGTATTAACACGCAGACCAGAGATGTTACCATTGTATTGACGGGAACTTCCAACACTATTACATATTATGGACAGGGCGCTTCAGGCGGTGGAGCTACCGTTTCCATGAGCCTTAAAGATTCCAACGGCGAGACGATTGAAAACAGCACCACCGAAGCTGTCGGAAGCGGCGTCAACTTCACAAAGAAGACGATTTCGGGCCTTCCCAAGGGAACATATACGCTCGTCTCAACGGGCGGTTCAATCCGTATAACCGAACTTTCTGTAACACAGTTGCTCGACCTCGGCACCCCCACTGGTGTTGTCGCTGAGGGCATAAGTGCTCCCAACACCGATATACTTATCGGTCAGCAGTATGATCCCAGCGGAGTAACTGCGCAGATTCAGTACGATAACGGCACTATGCAGACTAAGTCTATCGATCCCGAAGATATCGACACGACCGAAGTAAACGTCAATGCCGCAGGTGTATATAATGTTCCTTTCACCTATACCGAAAATGGCCAGACCGTAAAAGGTAGCTATCAGGTAAAGGTCTATGCAATCGACAGCATAACTATTGGAGACTATATCCAGAATAAAGAAGTTACCACCAACCTTAAAAAGGTATATCTCGACGACGAGGCTCTATCCGTGGTAGGCCTCACCGTAATTGCTACTGCTAAGACGGGCACGGGCGAAGGCGCGCTTGAAGAAGACTTCGTTCTTCCCACAAGCTACTACACCGTAGAAAAGAATACCGAAGGCACCTCTTGCGATATCGCCGTAAAGGGAGATTATTTGCTTGATTCGGCAAAGCCCGCAACGGACGCCTATACAATTTACGGCATAAAATCGGAAGATGTCATTAAGGCTATTGAAAACGGCGTGCTCAATGTTACAGTAGATTCAAATGCGACCGTTTCGGCAACTTCTTATAAGTCGCTTACTGACGCGCTTTGCGCAATCAATGGTGCTGAAGTGCCCGATTATGTAATCAAGCAGATTACCATAGCTGATGGCGAATATAAGGAAAAAGTTTATGTAGACGTTCCCAACGTTCACCTCAAGGCGCAGAATGTCGTTGAACTTGCTGACCTCGGCGCGGGTGATTCCAAGAATTCTAAGGTTGTATTCTGGTACGACGCTCTCAGCGGAACAAGCGATCCCGCAGGTAATTCACACGGCACAAACGGCAGCGCTTCGTTTACGGTTGCTTCCTCTGCAACGGGCTTCAGGGCAGAAGGTATCACCTTCAAAAACTACTACAACACAAACGAGCTTTATCAGTATTCAAAGGAAAAAATTACAAGCAACACACAGGCTGTCGCTATGTATATAGATGCCGAACAGGTTGCATTCTATAACTGCAAGTTCACATCCTATCACGACACGTTGTACGCAAATAAGGGTTCGCACTACTTTGAAGATTGCTGGATAGAGGGTCGTACGGACTATATCTTCGGCAGCACCGCAACTTCCTATTATAAGGATTGCCAAATTTGGTCTATAGGTGCGGGCGTAACAGAAGAGAATGGCGGTTATGTATGTGCAGTTCAAAATGACGGCACTGGTGTATTCGTATTCGACGGTTGCAACTTCGACGGCGACGAAAACGTAAAAGACGGTTCTATAGCTCTTGGTCGTCCTTGGGCTGTCGGAATGAAGATGGTAGTTATGAATTCAACCATTTCCGGCAAGTTCTCTACTGACGAACATACTGAGGGTATTGATCAGGGACAGCGCTATGTCATAATGAGCGGGAATGAGCCCAACCCTGCAAACTATATCGAATACAACAACAAGGGTGCTGGCGCGCTTATCGCGGGCACTGCGCCTACGGAAGGCGAAGTTGTAGGTAAGTACCTCGACGAGGCTCAGATTGCGGCATATGCGACGACTACCTGCACGCTTGTAACAGATGCCTCCGCTGTTGCGCAGTATCAGCTTGACGCCCTCTTCACCGATTGGGATCCCACCGTTAAAGACCTTGTAACTGTAACGGTAAAGAGCAACAATGGCGATACAACTTATGGTTCGGTGGCTCTCTTCAAGGGCGCAACTCCCAGCACCGCTGTGCTTGGGTCTTTAATTCCTGACGAGGCTGTGCCTGAGGGTTATATGGTTGAAGGCTATGCAAGCATGCCTGACGCGGACGAAGCCGATGTGACCGTCGGAGCGATTGAATCAGATACAATTTATTATCTTGTAATCAAGGAAATTCCTGAGGGCGCCCTTAAGTTGGTTGAAACTATAGATGTTGGCGGCACCGGATATGAAAGCGGCACAAGCTATATTGGCAAGAGCTTAAGAGATAATGCTATCAATACCGACTACGTAACTGTTGTTGCTGGCGGTGGTGGTGACACAAAAGGTCAGCTTGTTCAGGATAAGGATGGTACAGAACAGTACACGGTAAAGACGGAAGATGGTTTAAGAGAATTTACAACTGCCTTCCTTCCCGGCGGTAATGTGAATAGAAATGTAACTATTACAGCCAAGGCGGATGTCACTGTTTACTACTACTTCACGGTTTGTGACGGCGGTTTCGCCGGAAAGACCGGCAACGTAACCTGGACGGGCGACCTGACTGGCTCAATGAACAATAATGGTGAAAAATGGGACGGCTTGACTGCATATGTTATTGAGTTTGAACTTAAGGCAGGTCAGTCAGTAACCATTCAAACTGATGCTAACAGAGTTGCAACATTTGCTGTTGATGTATATGCCATCAGTATATAACAGCCATTAACGCATCAAAAAAGTAATTAAATACATTAACCCTTTTGCGGCGGAGCGCAACGCGCTCCGCCGCATTAATTTTTTAATATTATTATGCCTTTTCCGCATTTTTTTGCCGAAACCAATCGGTAAAATTATATTTTTTCAATCATTTGCATATTGTTGCATTATGTTGTATAATGAAAGAGTATAAAATTTTTGCAGCGGCAATTCTGCCGCTATACGGAGTGATACGCTATGATTAAACTGACCAAAAGAGTAAGCCAAATTTCGCCCTCCATGACCCTTGCAATGTCCGCAAAGTCCGCGGAAATGAAGGCCGCAGGCGAAAAGGTAATCAACTTCGGCGTCGGCGAGCCCGACTTCAACACCCCCGAACACATCATTCAGGCGGCAAAGGACGCAATGGGCGCCGGCTACACCAAATACGTGGCCGCGGCAGGTCTGCCCGCCCTTAAAAAGGCCGTCTGCGAAAAATTCAAGCGCGATAACAACCTCGACTATAAGCCTTCGCAGATAGTTATCAGCAACGGCGGCAAGCACGCCATTTTAAACGCCGTGGCGGCGGTAGTGGAAGAGGGCGACGAAGTCATCATTCCTTCGCCCTACTGGCTGACATATCCCGAAATCGTCCGTTTCTTCGGCGGCGTGCCCGTTTACGTTGAAACGACGCGCGAAAGCGGATTCAAAATGACTGCAGAACAGCTTGAGGCGGCCATCACCCCCAAGACGGCAATGCTCATCTTTAACAGCCCCAACAACCCCACGGGCGCCGTTTATTCCGAAGAGGAAATCAAGGCCATCGCCGCAGTCTGCGAAAAGCACGATTTGTGCGTGCTTTCGGACGAAATGTACGAAAAACTCATCTACGACGGACTTAAGCACTATTCCATAGCCGAGGTTTCGCCCAAGATGAAGGATTTAACCATACTCGTCAACGGCGTTTCCAAGTCCTACGCCATGACGGGCTGGAGGCTGGGTTATCTCGCCGCTGCAGAACCTGTCGCAAAGGCCATAGGTTCCTTTCAGAGCCACGCAACATCCAACGTAAATACGATTACGCAGTATGCGGCAGTCGCCGCTCTTGAAGGCGATGAAAAGCCCATGCGCGACATGGTAAATGCCTTCTCCGAACGCCGCATAAAGATGATGGAAGTGCTCGACGGTTACAAATCGATAGGGCTCGACTACGTAAAGCCCGAGGGCGCGTTCTACGTAATGCTCATCGTGGACAAGTTCTACGGCAAGAGCTACAACGGCAAAAAAATTGAGGGCAGCATGGACTTTGCGATGGAGCTGCTCGCGTCCGAAAAGGTGGCCGCAACTCCCGGCATATGCTTCGGCGATGACAGCTGCATCAGGCTTTCCTACGCTCTTTCGATGGAAGAGATGGTCGAAGGCTTGGAGCGCATCAAGGCTTTCTGTCTCGCATTGAAGTAATTGGTTGCGCTACAGGAGCAATCAGACGGCGTGGGCACCCCGCTCGCTTATTGGCCGCAGGATATGCCCGAATTAATCACAATAGCTTGATTGCGGAGTGCGGTTATGGCGACACGCCGCTAAAATATTTTCAATAAATTTTCTTCGGCTATGCGGCTCGCTGTCGCTCGCCGCGCGGTTACCAAAAATTTTTTACAAATTTTTGAAAACCTATTGAATTTATCCTCATTTACTGATAAAATAAAGTAAACATAGTATAAAGCTATGCACAAGGAGGAATAAATCACATGATCAAAATTATTTGCGGCGGTAAAGGCGCGGGCAAGACTAAGCAGATTATTCAGTCGGCAAACGGCAACGTTGCGTCGGCCAAGGGCTTAAGCGTGTTCATAACCGATACCAAACGCTATATGTACGACATAGTGCGCGACGTAAGATTCATCGACGTCAACGATTATGCAATCGCCGGCGAGGATGCATTCTGCGGCTTCGTAAAGGGCATCGTCGCGGGCAATCACGACACCGAATACGTTTACATAGACGGCATTGCGCGCATCACGGGCAAACCTCTGTCCCAGCTTGCCGCAACATTCTATATGCTCGATAAAATCTCGGCGGACAGCGGTCTGGTAATAACCATTACCTGCAGCTGCGAAAGAGAAGACCTCCCCGAGTTTATCGCAAGGTATTGCTGATAACAAGTTGTGTGTAACGTGCGGCGCGGAAACATTCACGCCGCACTTAATTTTTATGAAGGCGGCGTAGCCTTTAAATAACGACGCGCTGGTGCATGGCCTCTAATGCACAACGCGCGTTAATGTAGACACAGGAGTTTTTATGAATTTTATTTCGACCCGCGGAGGAAATGAGAGAGTAAGCGGAGCAAAGGCGATAGTTCAGGGCCTTGCAAAAAACGGCGGGCTCTTCGTGCCCGAAAACTTTCCCGAAGTCACTTCGGCCGAGCTTGAGGAAATGCTCACCATGAGCTATGCCGAGCGCGCCGCTAAAGTTTTACATAAATATCTCGACGAATACGACGAGGAAGGGCTGCTCGCCGCATGCGAGGCGGCTTATTCGCGCTTCGAAGGCCCCGACCCCGCGCCCCTCGTAAAGATTGACGACGGGGTTTACATCCTCGAGCTTTTCCACGGCCCCACGTGCGCCTTCAAGGACATGGCGCTCACCCTTTTGCCCTATCTTTTAAGAAAAGGCTGCGACATCTGCGGCATAAAGGAGAAAATTTTAATCCTCGTCGCCACTTCGGGCGACACGGGCAAGGCTGCGCTCGAAGGCTTCAAGGACGCCGAGGGCGTTAAAATTATGGTCTTTTACCCCAACGACGGCGTCTCCAAGATGCAGAAGCTCCAGATGTGCACGCAGGAGGGTTCCAACGTCAACGTCGTTGCCGTAAAGGGCAACTTCGACGATTGCCAGACGGCGGTCAAAACCATCTTCAATTCGGCCGAGTGTGCCGCCGAACTCAAAAAGAAGGGCTATCTTCTGTCCTCTGCGAACTCCATAAACTTCGGCAGACTGGCGCCGCAGATTGTCTATTATTTCTCGTCCTATCTCGACCTCGTTTCCTCCGGTCA
>CALVWX010000002.1 GCA_944368215.1 uncultured Clostridia bacterium
ATGCGCGAAATGGAGGCGGGCTGCGGCAAAATGATTCTCGGCTCCGACAGTCACACGCGCTACGGCGCGCTCGGCACAATGGCCGTAGGCGAAGGCGGGCCCGAGCTCGTAAAGCAGCTTCTCGGCCAGACTTACGACGTTGCGCGCCCCAAGGTAATAGCCGTCTATTTAAAGGGCAAGCTCAAAAAGGGCGTAGGTCCTCACGACGTGGCCATCGCGCTCGTCGGCGCGACCTTCAAAAAGGGCTTCGTCAAAAACTGCGTGCTTGAATTTATCGGCCCCGGAATAGCCAATCTTTCCATGGATTACCGCCTCGGCATAGACGTAATGACCACCGAAACGGCCTGTCTTTCCTCCGTGTGGGAAACAGACGAAATCACGCGCCAATTTTTTGCCGTGCACGGCAGGGAAGAGGCTTACAAGCCCATGCACCCTTCCGATCCCGCATATTACGACGGTGCGGTAGTAATAGACCTTTCGCGCGTCGAACCCATGATAGCGCTTCCCTTCCATCCTTCAAACGCATACACCATACGCGAAGTTATCGATAACGCGCGCGACATTTTAGGCGAGGTGGAGGAAGCGGGCAACAAACTCAAAGGCAACAAAAAGCCCTTCCGCATTCTCGATAAAATCGCGCTCGACGGCATTCACGTCAGTCAGGGCATAATCGCCGGCTGTGCTGGCGGCACGTACGAAAATATAGCCGAAGCGGCAGAAATTCTCCGCGGCAAGAGTTGCGGATTCGATGAATTTTCGCTCAGCGTCTATCCCCAGAGCCAGCCCGTTTTCAAGTGCCTCGCCGATAACGGCTATGTGTCGACGCTGATGGATAGCGGCGCTATAATCAAAACGGCTTTCTGCGGCCCCTGCTTCGGCGCAGGCGACACCCCCGCGGACAACGCGCTCTCCATACGCCATACTACGCGCAACTTTGAAAACAGGGAAGGTTCCAAGCTCGGCGAACAGCAGCTGTCTGCCGTTGCGCTCATGGATGCCCGCTCGATTGCGGCAACTGCGGCAAACGGCGGCATATTGACCCCCGCCACGGAAGTTTCGTATATCAAAAAAATCAAAAAGTATTATTTCGATAAAACCATATACGACAACCGCGTCTACCGCGGCGCCCTAAAACCGCAGAAGGATGTTGAACTCATCTACGGCAACAACATAGCCGACTGGCCCGAACAGATAGTCATGACGAAAAACGTTCTCATAAAGGCCGTATCCGTCATCGATGACTCCGTTACGACTACCGACGAGCTAATTCCTTCCGGCGAAACCTCGTCTTACCGTTCCAATCCCCTGCACCTTGCTGAGTTCGCTCTCTCGAGGAAGGACCCCGGCTATGTCGGCAGGGCAAAGAAGGTAAAGGAAGAAGAGGCCGAAAGACGTGCAAACGGCGCGCTTCCCGAAGAGGTGTTGAGCGAAGTCGGAATAAAAATCGCACCCGACACAATGTTCGGCAGCTGCGTCATAGCGCGCAAGCCCGGCGACGGTTCCGCGCGCGAGCAGGCGGCTTCCTGCCAGCGCGTACTCGGCGGTGTTGCAAATATCGCGCTCGAATATGCAACAAAGCGCTACCGCTCCAACCTCATAAACTGGGGCATGCTGCCTTTAATATCCAAATCTTTCGACTATAAGGTGGGCGACTACATCTATATAGAAGATATTGTATCTTATGTAAAGCAGGACGAACCTGCAATCCCCGCAAAACTCATTTCGGGCGGTAAGGTAAAAAATATTTATCTCACCCTCGGCCCGCTCACCGATGAGGAGAAAAAAATCATCCTTTTGGGCTGCCTTATAAATTACAATAAAGTAAAATGAAAATACAATGCATAAACGGCAACGGCATCAAACTGCTCGCTGCCGTTTTAATGGTAATCGACCATATAGGCATGTTCTTTTTTTCGCAGGCAACGTGGCTGCGCTGTATAGGAAGGATTTCCTTACCATTATTTGCCTATATGCTTGCCGAAGGGTGCAGGCACACAAAAAATAAACTGAACCACCTTCTGTTGCTGGCTTCGGTGGCGATCGTCTGCCAGATTGTCAGCTTTGTCGTTGCAGGGTCGCTGAATATGTGCATTCTGGTTACATTTACCCTGTCGACCCTGATAATATATTCTCTGCAGCATTTCGGACAATGCCTTAAAGAACACGAAAAAAATTTTTCCGCGGTGCTTGCCGGGGTCGGATTTGCCAGTATGGTTTTCCTTACCTTAGCGCTCAACAGCATAGCCGAAATAAACGGTGTTCCATTTTCTGTTGAATACGGTTTCTGGGGGTGCATGCTACCCGTATTTCCCGCAGCGGCCGACTGCATCGCTGGCGAAATCGCTCTTCCGCCCGCATATGCGCACGCGTTCAGACTGTCGCTTTTTACCGCGGGTCTGGTTATTTTGTGTGCTTTTCATGTAAATTATCTGCAATGGTTTTCGCTAATTGCGTTAATTCCTCTCGCGCTGTACAACGGCCAGAAGGGTAAGTTAAAGCTGAAATATTTTTTCTATGTCTTTTATCCCGCGCACCTTGCCATTTTTTATATAATTGCGTATTTTCTGTAAAGCTGCATCTAAAATAAGCCGCACCTTTCAAAGGCGCGGCTTTTCAATATTCAGTTTTCGGGTGCTGGCAGAATTTCAGGCTTTTCGCCGGGGGTCTCTTCCCCGCAGCCGTCCGTTCCGCGTTCCCTTCTGTCGCCTAAAATTCTTTTGGGCCGCCTGTCGTCGCCGTGTTTCGGCGGTCTGGGTTCATCGCGTCTGCGCCCGTCGGGGTGTCTTCCGTCCGGGCATGGCCCCTCGGGACATCTGTCGTCGGGGCATTCTATGCCGTCGTCGGGAACTGTCTCTTGTCCGTCGTTCTCCTCAGTCATGCGCGTGTCGGGTTGGTCGTTAAGATTCTGCCCGCCCGTCTGTCCGTCGTTGCATGCGCACAGTGCGGCGGTTGCCGTCGTAAGTAAGATAAGCGTCAGTAGTTTAAGTTTCATATAAAAAGTTTGACTTAAATTTGCAAAATTATGCAAAACGCTTGCTTCGCAAAGTATTTTATGTTAAATTATCTGTGCCTGAACCCAAAGAAATATCTGCGGGCAAAGGGAGGATTTCTATTTTCCGCACAAAGCATTGTGCGCTTTTGTCGTTCTCCCTTTCAGGTGCAAGGGAGATTTTTTATGTCGGAAAAACGACTTGCCGTAATTTCGCTCATTATCGAAAAGCGCGAACAAAGCGCCTCAATCAACTCTATTTTGTCTGAATTCGGCGATTACATCGTCGGCAGAATGGGCGTGCCGTACAAGGAGAGGGGTGTATCCGTTATCTGCGTTATAGTCGACGCCCCCAATCAGACGATAAACGCCATTACAGGCAAAATCGGCATGCTCGAAGGGGTTACGGCTAAAACCCTGATGAGCAAAATCTGAAAGATTGCCCTGTTTTTTGTCGCCTGTTTTCCGCGGCAATTATTTTTATCTATAAATAATTTTTTGAGGCAAATAATTTTTTGAGGCAAAAGGGCATAAACCTGATGCCGAAAAGGAGCTTATATGAAGAAATTGATAACGCTTGTAACCGCGGCGGCGTGCGCCGCAACCATGGCCGCCGGCCTTTCCGCCTGCACTTCGCAGGAGCAATCGGGCGCAGTATCCGTTTATATGCCGGACGGCGCTCCCGCGCTTTCCATGGCGCAGCTAATGGTGGATACGCCCGATTTGGGCAGGGATGTTTCCTATAATGTCGTCAACGCCAATACCATTCAGACTTATGTATCGGGCGACATGCAGGCCGACGTGTGCATTCTGCCCGTAAATGCCGCGGCAACCGTGGCCGGCAACGGCGAAAATTATACTATGCTCGGCGTTGTAACGCACGGCAATCTCTACATGTTATCTTCAAAGTATACCGAAGAGATTACCGACGAAAATCTTACTACGCTCATAGGCAAATCTGTAGGCTGTATACAGCTTCAGAGCTTTGTCGGCACCGTATTCAAAGCTATACTCGACCAGGCTGAAGTAGACTATACCGTCGTAAGCGACGTCTCTCAGGCGGAAGCCGATAAGGTAAATTTAATCAATATCAACGACCCTGCAACCGAAATTTCGCCTTCTGCAAACTTCGACTACATGATTGCCGCCGAGCCCGTCATAACGGCCAAAACCTCAAGCGGCGCGCTCTCCGTCGTAGGTAATCTTCAGGAACTCTATGGCGAAAACGGCTATCCCCAGGCTGTTATGATAGCAAAAAATACGCTCATCGAAAGCTCGCCTGAATTTATCGACAATCTCATTTCCGCCGTAAAGAAAAGTGCGGAGTGGGTAAACTCTGACGATGTTTCCGTTCAATCGATAGTTGCCGCGGTAAACGGCAACGGCGGCGCCAATTCTCTTACGGCCAATAATCTTAAACCCGACACTATTGCCCGCTGTGCGATAAGCTTTGTTTCCGCAGGCGACAGCCGTGCAGAAGTGCTTGCGTTTATCGAAAAATACAACGCTGTAACGGGCAGTTCGATTACCGTTTCCGACCAATTTTTCTATAACAAACAATAAAATCAGCCGTGAAAAAAAATCGGGATAAACTGATAAACTTAATAATATCCGTGCTCGCCGTAGCCGTCATGTGGCTTGTATGGCTCATCGCAGCCGTCGGCATAAATAACCAATATGTCGTTCCGTCCGTCGGCGATACTTGTTCAGAGTTCGTGCATTTGCTTTTCGGTCAGGGTGCGCCCGAATACTGGACGGCGTTCGGCATGACTTTCGCGCGGAGCATGTCTGCGTGGCTTGTGTCATGCGTTGTTGCCGCCGTTCTCGCCGCGCTGTCTGCGTTCAGCGCGCGGGCGCGTGCGTTCATCAGGCATTTTGTAGCCGTCGCGCGGACGTTGCCGGTAATGGCGATAACGCTGATGCTGCTTACATGGTCTACGCGCTCGGTCGTGCCCGTAATTGTGGCCTCGCTCACGCTCTGTCCGCTCATTTATTCGCAGTTTATGGCGGCTTTCGACGGTATAGACGGCAATCTTCTGCAGATGGCAAAAATTTATAATGTTTCGGGCCGCGACATAGTTTACAAAATATGTCTTCCCCAGATGTTGCCGTCCGTGCTCGCCCAGACGGGCGCGAACATTTCGCTTTCTCTTAAGGTCGTCATTTCGGCCGAAGTGCTTGCAAGCACTTTCCGCGCAATCGGCGGGCTTATCAATCAGGCTAATTTATTCCTCGATACGGCTCAGATGTTTGCGTTGACTATAAGCATGCTCATTGCGGGCGGCCTTATAGAGTGGGCATGTTCATACTTTACGCGCATAACTGCGCGCTGGACGGAAAAGGAGGGGGCGCGTGCTGATTAAAAATTTAACGAAGCGCTATAAAGACGCAGCCGTATTCGAGGATTTCAATCTTGAGACGGGGGACGGCGCGGTCACATGCATACTCGGCCCCAGCGGCGCAGGCAAAACCACCCTTTTAAACGCCATAGCCGGCCTCACCGATTACGATGGTCAAATTACGCCCGTCAGGTGCTCGTATATCTTTCAGGAGCATCGCCTCGTTCCCAATCTTACGGTGCGCAAAAATCTGCGGCTCGTCTGCTCCGACGACGACAAAATAACGGCCATGCTCGCCCGCGCAGGGCTCTCTGACAAGGCCGAAAGCTACCCCGTAGCCCTTTCCGGCGGCCAGGCGCAAAGGGTTTCTATAGCCCGCGCCTTTCTGTACGACAGCGACGTCGTTTTGATGGACGAGCCCTTTTCGTCCCTCGATTTAAAGCTCAAAAAGGACATGATGGATGCATTCCGCGAGGTGCGCTCATCAAACGGCAGGTCGGCAATTTTTGTCACCCACGACGTCGACGAAGCGCTTTTTCTCGCCGACAGGATTATCGTCCTTTCGCACGGGAAAATAATTTTTGACAGTCCCAATCGGCAGAAAGTCGCGTTCGGCGCAGGTTCGCCTTTGAGGGAGGAACTCGTAAGGGTGCTTCTGTCCTGAAAATAAAAAATGTGCACAATATATCCGCCGCCGCGCCTTAAAAAACGGCGCGGCGGCGGACTTTTTTTATTTATGTCAACCTTTTAGAGGCATAATTGTAAAAATTTTGTCGGCAAATTTGCAAAAAACATGCCTTAAACATTTTTATTTTGTCTGTATGTTGTGTTATAATTTCATTGCAACCGTTAAATGTAGTGTTATATCACCACAAAGGTAAATCCCGAGCGGTACGCCAACACAATGAACCATACGTTGAGCGCGCCGATAACGGGCATAAGTATCATAAAAAGCATATTTTTCAGCTTGAATCTCGTTATGAACATGGCGACGTAAATACCTACGGCCCCGCCGAGCAGGGCGGAGAGTATTAGTTTGCCGTCGCCCGCATTCAGCTTGCTGTCGTCCGCAAGGTATTCGTTTTTCTGCGATATCAGCAGCATTACCGAATAAAAGTTGATAGCAAGTATATACACGGTAAAAATGATATACATCAGCAGCATACATAAAGTATGTGTGCAATTCAAAGATAATATTACAGGAGAAAATTATGCCTAAAGTAGCCGTATTAATGGGTTCCAAGTCGGATTTTCCCGTAGTCAAACCCGCCGTCGCCGCGCTCAAAAATATGGGCGTGGAGGCAGAAGTGCACGTAATTTCAGCGCACAGAACGCCGGAAGAGGCGCATGAGTTTGCCTCGTCCGCAAAGAAAAACGGGATAGAAGTAATTATCTGCGCCGCAGGCAAAGCCGCACATCTCGGCGGCGTCATCGCAGCGTATACAACTCTTCCCGTGATAGGACTGCCCGTCAAAACAGATATGATGGGCGGTCTCGACAGTCTGCTCTCCATCGTCCAGATGCCTTCGGGCATACCCGTAGCCACCGTGGGAGTAAACGGCGGCGAAAACGCGGGTCTTTTGGCCGCGCAGATTTTAGGCATAAAATACCCTGAAGTAGAGGCTGCCCTCGCCGCGTACAAGCGCTCCATGCGCGATAAAATAAATGCGGACGACCGCGCCCTTCAGCAGGAAATCAAGGACTTATAATACCCTTATACCCGCAGTGTACCTGCGGGTATTGCTTTTGCGCACGCGCGCGCTTACACTTAAAAAATCAATTCAATCAAAAAATAAATCTTAAGGAGATTTGCATACATTATGGAAAAGAAAGAACAGCTTTACGAAGGCAAGGCCAAAAAGGTTTACGCAACCGAAAATCCCGATTACGTCATCGTTTCGTATAAGGACGACGCAACGGCATTCAACGGCCTCAAAAAGGGCACCATCGTCGGCAAGGGCGTCATCAACAACAAGATGACCAACATGATGATGAAAATGCTCGAAAAGAAGGGCGTTCCCACGCATTTCGTAGAAGAAATCGACGACAGAAACACCGTCGTCAAAAAGGTACAGATTGTTCCCCTCGAAGTAATCATCAGGAACGTCGCCGCAGGCAGCTTTTCCAAGAGGTACGGCGTGCCCGAAGGTACGGCATTCTCCGCGCCCACTATAGAATTTTCTTATAAGAATGACGAGCTCGGCGATCCCCTCATCAACGGCTATCATGCACTCGCATTGAATCTCGCCACCAAGGACGAAATCGAAACCATCAAAAAGATGGCTTTCGCCGTCAACGATATCATGAAGGAATTCTTCAAGCACCTCAATATCGACCTCATCGACTTCAAGCTCGAGTTCGGCCGCTATAAGGGTCAGATAGTTCTCGCCGACGAAATCTCTCCCGATACTTGCCGCTTCTGGGAAGCCGGCACGTGGGATACAACAAAGCACACCAGCCTCGATAAGGACAGGTTCCGCCGCGATCTCGGCGGCGTAGAGGACGCCTACAATGAAATCTTCAAGCGTCTCACCGAGGGAGAATAACAGTAGATGGGCGGATTCTTCGGCTCTGTCAAGAGAAGCGACGCTGTATTCGACGCATTCATCGGCACAGACTATCATTCACATTTGGGCACCAAGCGCGGCGGCTTAGCCGCATACGATAAGGTCATAGGCCTTCAGCGCGAAATTCACAACATCGAAAACGCGCCCTTCAGAACCAAGTTCGAACGCACCCTCTCAGAAATGCGCGGCAACGCCGCCATCGGCTGCATAAGCGACACCGACCCCCAGCCTCTGTTGATGGTCTCAAAGTTCGGCAAATATGCAATCTGCACCATCGGCATAATAAATAACGCCGACGAACTCGTAAAGCGGGTGCTTTCGCGCGGCGGATATTTCGACGCCATGACGGGCAGCAAAGTCAACTCCAACGAACTCGTCGCCGCCCTCATCAACAGCAAGGATTCCTATGTGGAGGGCATAAAGTACGCTCAGGACAGCGTAGAAGGCACGGCATCCATACTTCTGCTCACAGACCGCGGCACGCTGATAGCCGCGCGCGATAAGCTTGGCCGGCTGCCCGTGCAGATAGGAAAGGGGGAGGACGGCTATTGCGTGTCCTTCGAAAGCTTTGCCTATAAAAAGCTCGGCTATTCTGATTTCCGCGAACTCGGCCCCGGCGAAATTGTCGAAATTTCCGCCGAAGGGGTTACCCAGCTCGCCTCTCCGGGTAAAGAGATGCGTATATGCGCGTTCCTCTGGTCGTATTACGGCTATCCCACTTCGTCCTACGAAGGGGTCAACGTCGAGGTTATGCGCTACAGGAACGGCGAAATTTTTGCAAAGAACGATGCAAAAACTCACGATTTGCATGCTATCGATTACGTCGGCGGCGTGCCCGATTCGGGTACTCCCCACGCGATAGGTTACGCCAATGCGTGCAAGGTGCCTTTTGCCCGTCCCTATATTAAATACACGCCTACATGGTCGCGCTCTTTCATGCCTGTAAACCAGTCTGAGCGCAACAAAGTGGCTAAAATGAAACTTATTCCCGTACACGAGCTCATAGACGGCAAGCGCCTTCTGCTCGTCGACGATTCAATCGTGCGCGGCACTCAGCTCAGGGAGACGGTGGAGTTCTTGTACTCCCACGGCGCCAAGGCCGTGCACATGCGTTCGGCATGCCCGCCCATAATGTACGGCTGCAAATATCTCAATTTCTCGCGTTCTTCGGGCGATATGGATTTAATAACCCGCCGCACCATGGCGGAGCTCGAAGGCGACGAGGCGATAAACCATCTCGAAGAGTACAGCAATTCCCAAACAGAGCGCGGCAAGGCGATGCGCAAAGCCATATGCGATAAATTCCAGTTCGAATCGCTCGAGTTCCAGTCCATCGAAGGACTCATCGAAGCGATCGGTATAGAACCCTGCAAGCTTTGCACCTATTGCTGGACGGGCAAAGAATAATTGCTTACGCACGATTCATCCCGCAATGTCTCGTTGCGGAAGTCTGTAGTCCGAGGCAAGATTTGATAACATCATCGATATAAATTCAATTTCAGAGAGCAGGTAGAATATCAACATCCTTTACAGGAGACATATTTGAAATATGGACGAAATTCAAGACGAGATCCATGAAGAATGCGGCGTTTTCGGCGTATATTCGCAGGAAAACCGCGACGTAGCATATACTGTCTATTACGGCCTGTACGCCTTGCAGCACCGCGGTCAGGAAAGTGCCGGCATAGCCGTTGCATATGCCGATAAAATCTCTTATTATAAGGGAATGGGGCTGGTGCCCGATGTCTTTTCGGGCGGCAATCTCGATACTCTGCCCGAAGGCGACATTGCAATAGGCCACGTCCGTTATTCCACCACGGGCGCAAGCCAGCTTTTAAATGCCCAGCCCGTCGTCTTTACGGGCAAGTGCGGCAAAATGGCGCTCGCCCATAACGGCAATCTCACCAATACAAAGCAACTCCGCGACGAAATGATAGCCCAGAACGCCGTTTTTCAAACGACCATCGATTCCGAAGTTATGGCCGTCGCTATAAACAGCATGTCCGAAGGCGATATTCTGGAAGGCGTAAAAAAGGCCTGCCCCCGTTTCAAAGGTTCGTACGCGCTCGTCATAATGACTACAGATAAGCTCATAGCCGTGCGCGACCCTTACGGCATTCGGCCCCTGTGTATAGGCACTGTTGTAGACGATTATATAGTTGCCAGCGAAACCTGCGCGCTCGATGCTGTAGGGGCAACATATCTCCGAGACGTCAAGCCGGGCGAAATCGTCGTCATCGATTCGCAGGGAATTCATTCCTATATGATGGATAACCTGCCCGAAAAGAGCAGTATGTGCATCTTCGAATACGTATACTTTGCCCGCCCCGATTCAATTCTCGACGGTTGCAGCGTGTACGAAGCCCGCAAGGAGGCGGGCAAATTGCTCGCACGTTATTATCCCGTCGAGGCCGACCTCGTTTCGGGCGTGCCCGATTCAGGCAACGTCGCCGCGCGCGGCTATGCAGAGGAGAGCGGCTTACCATTTGTCGAGGCGCTTGCAAAAAACAGGTATGTGGGCAGAACGTTTATTCAGCCCGACCAGAGACAGAGGGAGAACAGCCTTAATGTAAAAATGAACGCCCTGCGCGCCAACATAGACGGCAAAAGGGTAATCATTATAGACGACTCCATAGTGCGCGGTACAACCATGCGCAAGATAATAAAGATGCTCCGCAACGCCGGCGCGGCCGAAGTCCACATAAGAATCTGCTCGCCCATAATCAAGCATCCCTGCCATCTCGGCATAGATATACAAACTTACAGTCAGCTCATCGGCGCATATAAAAACGAGGACCAGATTTGCGAAAGCCTCGGCGCGGACAGCGTAAGGTACCTTTCTATTGACCAGCTCGTTCAGACCTGTTCTTCGGCAAAGGTCGGTTTCTGTCTCGGCTGTTTCAACGGAAAATATCCTTACCCGCTCGAAGGTTACGAAGCGGATAAATTAAAACTCGAATAAATATCAGGAGAAATATAAAATGGCAATATCGTATAAAGACAGCGGCGTAGACGTAGAAAGGGGTTACGAAGCCGTAAGGCTCATGCGCGAACACGTGCAGTCGACTTATACTCAGGGCGTCCTCGGCGACATCGGCTCTTTCGGCGGATTCTTCCAGCTTTCAAAGGGCTATAAGGAACCCGTCCTCGTGGCAGGCACCGACGGCGTCGGCACAAAACTCAAGTATGCTTTCCTCGCAAACAAGCACAATACAATCGGCATAGACGCTGTTGCAATGTGTGTAAACGACATAGTCTGTCAGGGCGCAAAACCGCTGTTCTTCCTCGACTATTTTGCAACGGGCAAACTTTCGCCCGAAGTCGTCGCCACAGTCGTATCCGGCGTGGCCGAAGGTTGCCGCCAGAGCGGCGCTGCCTTAATAGGCGGCGAAACAGCCGAAATGCCAGGATTCTATCCCGACGGTGAGTACGATATTGCAGGTTTTGCCGTCGGCATAGTCGACAAAAAAAAGGTTATCAACGGCAAAAAAATCAAGTCGGGCGACGTGCTCATCGGCATCAAGTCGAGCGGCATTCATTCCAACGGCTATTCCCTCGTAAGAAAGCTTTGGGGTGAAAATATCGAAGAGCTTGAAAAATACGACGAGGAACTGGGTGCAAAGCCTATCGACGTATTGCTCACGCCCACTAAAATATATGTAAATTCTATCCTCGCCCTTATTGAAAAGGTCAAGGTCAAGGGCATAGCCCATATAACCGGCGGCGGCTTTATCGAAAATATCCCCCGCATTTTCCCCGAGGGTATAGGTTGCAGAATAAATACCAAGGCATACGAAGTTCCCGCAATCTTCAAAATCATGCAAAAGAAGGCGGGCATTAAAAAGGAACAGGCCTACAATACGTTCAATATGGGCATAGGCATGGTCGTGTGCGTCGCAAAAAAGGATGTCGATGCGACAATCGCCCAGCTTGAGGCTACGGGCGAAGAATGCGTGGTCATAGGCAAGACGTGCAAGGGAAGCGGGGTGAAACTGGTTTGATTAAGCGCATTGCTGTATTCGCCAGCGGAGGCGGAACGGATTTTCAGTCGGTGATAGACGCGAACGAGAGGGAGCATTTCTGCGAAATAGTCTGCCTCGTCGCCTCAAAAGAGGGCATAGGCGCAATCGGGCGCGCAAAAAAGCACGGCATACCTCACGCCGTTTATGCAAAAAAAGATTATCCCGACCTCGAAGAACTCTATGCAAAACTCGCCTTTCAGCTCAATATGCTCGGCGTCGATTACATAGTTCTCGCAGGCTGGCTTAAAATTATTCCCGAAAGTTTTATAAAAACATTCGCGGACAGAATAATAAACATTCACCCGTCGCTCATCCCCGCATTCTGCGGAAGCGGCTATTACGGGCTCAAGGTTCATCAGGCCGTTCTTGATTACGGCGCAAAAATTTCCGGCTGCACCGTTCACTTCGTCAACGAGGTGCCCGACGGCGGCGCGATAATCGCCCAGCGCGCGGTAGAGGTAAAGGACGACGACACGGCCGAAAGTTTGCAGACGCGCATTCTTGAGGAGGAGCACCGGCTTCTGCCCTGGTGCGTAAAGCAGCTCTGCCTCGGCAATATAGCCAAAAACGGCAGAAAGGTTACGATAAAATAAGAGAGGTATAAATTTATGGAAATGAAGAAGAGGGCGCTCGTCAGCGTATCGGACAAGGCGGGCATAGTTGATTTCTGCAAAGGTCTGGTCGACTGCGGATTTGAAATTATTTCCACGGGCGGCACGGCGAAGGCATTAAAGGAGGCGGGCCTCAAGGTAATCGGCATATCCGAAATCACAGGATTTCCCGAATGCCTCGACGGCAGGGTAAAAACCCTTCATCCCAACGTGCACGCAGGGCTACTCGCCATGCGCTCCAATCCCGAGCACATGAAGCAGCTCGAAGAACTGGGAATCAACACAATCGACGTCGTCTGCGTCAATCTCTATCCCTTCAAGGCCACGCTCTCAAAGGGTGCGGATTTTGCCGAATGCATTGAAAATATCGACATCGGCGGGCCCACAATGATAAGGGCGGCGGCCAAGAATTATCAGGACGTAGCCGTCATCGTAGACCCTAAGGATTACGATAAAGTGCTCTCCGAACTCAAGGCCGGCGGCGTAACGCTCGAAACAAAGAAGTACCTTCAGTATAAGGTCTTCGCTCACACCGCCGTTTACGACAGCCTCATTTCCAACTACCTCGCAAGCCAGCTCGGCATAACTTTCCCCGACAGCGTTACCTTCGCTTATGAAAAAGCTCAGGATTTGCGCTATGGCGAAAATCCCCAGCAGCAGGCAATCTTCTACAACGAGGAGTTTATCCGCCCCGGTTCGCTGTCGTCTGCAAAACAGCTGTGGGGCAAGGAACTTTCCTATAATAACATTAACGATGCCAACGGCGCTTTGGAACTTTTAAAGGAATTCGGCTCCACGCCCGCGGTCGTAGCCTGCAAGCACGCAAATCCTTGTGGCGTAGGTACCGGCGAAAGCATACACGAAGCATATATGCGCGCGTACCAGTCCGACCCCGTCTCCGTGTTCGGCGGCATACTTGCAATAAACGGCGAGGTCGACGAAGAGACCGCTGCCGAAATCAACAAGATTTTCATTGAAATCGTCATGGCTCCTTCTTATTCCGAAGGCGCTCTCAAAATACTCGAAGGCAAAAAGAATATACGCCTTCTTCAGATAGAAAATATTTCCGCTCCCATAGCTTCGGATGCGTACGACATGAAAAAAGTCTACGGCGGACTGCTCGTTCAGCAGTACGACAAAACTTTAATCCGCGGCGAGGATACGACCCTCTTCAGCAAAAAGGCCGAAGTAGAAGAAAAGGTGCTCTCTACGGGCAAGACGAGGACGGTTTACGGCGTCGGCGTCGTAACAGATCGCGCTCCCACCCCCGAAGAAGTCGACGCCCTCATGTTCGCGTGGAAGGTCGTCAAACACACCAAGTCCAACGCTATCGTCATTGGCAAGAACGGCAGGACTACGGGCATAGGCATGGGTCAGACAAACCGCATATGGGCGGCCCAGCAGGCCATCGCCCACGCAGGAGAAGAGGCCAAGGGTTCTGTCATGGCGTCCGATGCGTTCTTCCCCTTCCCCGATTGTGTGGAAGAATGTGTAAAAGCCGGCATAACCGCCATAATTCAGCCGGGCGGCTCCATTCAGGACAAAGCTTCCGTAGACGCCTGCAATGCTGCGGGCATCGCCATGGTATTCGTCGGCGACAGGCACTTCAAGCATTGATTGCCCCGAACATATAGCTCAACCAATCCGTTTTTTTATAAACATATATAACATTTAAAGGTAAAAAATGAACGTACTCGTAATAGGCAACGGCGGAAGGGAACACGCAATCCTTCTCGCCCTCAGGAAAAGCCCCAAGGTCGATAAACTTTATTGCATGAAAGGCAACGCGGGCACGGCGCAGGTGGCCGAAGACATCGACGTGGATTACATGAACGCAGAAGCCGTCAAAGCTTACGCGCTCGCCCATCCCGAAATCGATTATTATGTCGTCACTCCCGACGACCCTCTGGCTATAGGTATAGTCGACGTGCTCGAAGGCATCGGCAAGCGTTGCTTCGGTCCCCGCAAGAACTCGGCCATAATCGAGGCCAGCAAGGCTTTTGCCAAGGACCTCATGAAAAAATACAACATTCCCACGGCTAAAAGCGCCACATTCGACAATTACGGCGACGCGCTCGAATATGTGCGCGCTCAGGGCGCGCCCATCGTGCTCAAGGCCGACGGCCTGGCCCTCGGCAAGGGAGTGCTCATCTGCAAGACGCTCAAAGAGGCAGAAGAGGGCCTGAAGGAGATAATGCTCGACAAAGCTTTCGGCAAGGCGGGCGAAAAAATCGTCATCGAAGAGTGTATGCGCGGCCTTAAATACGACCCGGGCGAAGAGGTGTCCGTCCTCGCCTTTACGGACGGCAAAACCATAGTTCCCATGATAACGTCGTGCGACCATAAGCGCGTCGACGACGGCGACCGCGGCCTCAATACGGGCGGCATGGGTACGTTTGCGCCCTGCCCCTTCTGGAGCAAAGAGCTTGAAGAAGAGGTTAAAAATAAAATCATGATTCCAACCATGAACGCTATGAACGCCGAAGGCAGAACGTTCAAAGGCTGCCTCTATTTCGGGCTCATGCGTACGCCGGACGGCATGAAAGTGGTGGAGTACAACTCCCGCTTCGGAGACCCTGAAACGCAGGTTGTCCTTCCCATGCTCAAAACCGACCTTATGGAAATTTTTGAAGCCGTCACCGACGAAAGACTGTCGGATATAGACATTCAGTGGGACGACGGCGCCTGCGTGTGCGTGGTGCTTGCCAGCGGCGGCTATCCCGTGCACTACCGCAAGGGCGAAGAAATAACCATAGGCGACGTCGGCGACTGCACAGTCATTCACGCCGGCACGGCAATAAAGGACGGCAGGCTCGTAACCAACGGCGGCCGCGTTCTGGGAGTCGTCGCCAAAGGCGGCGATATAGAAGAAGCCCGCCGAAAGGCTTATGCCGCAGTTAAAAACATTCATTGGAACGGCATGCATTACCGCACGGATATAGGCGTCAAATACAGGCAAGGTTAATGCGTATACGGGAGTGAATATATAATGATATATAGAATTTTTGTAGAAAAAAAGGACAATTTACAGGCTAAAAAGATAATGGAGGAGATTAAAACCCTCCTTAAAATAGACGTGCAGGACGTGCGCAAACTCATACGCTACGATGTCGACGACATCACGGAAGAGGAGTTCAAAGCCGCAATCCCCACCGTTTTTTCCGAACCTCCCGTAGACGACGTTTATCTCGAAGAGGTGCACTTTGGCGAAGATTATAAAGTCTTCGCCGTCGCATACCTTACGGGCCAGTACGACCAGCGCGCGGACAGTGCGGCGCAGTGCGTTCAGCTTCTTACCCAAAAGGAACGCCCCGCAATCAAGTGCGCCAGCGTATATGCCGTCAAGGGCGTAGACGACGAAGGCCTCGCTCGCATCAAAAAGCACCTCATCAATCCTGTTGAAAGTGAAGAGGTTTCCCTCGAAAAGCCCTCAACCCTCGGTTATATAACTATTATTCCCGCTCCCGTCAAGGCGGTTGAAGGTTTTATAAATATGTCCGACGACGAAATTGCCGAATATCATCAGAAGATGGGCCTCGCAATGTCCGTCGCCGACCTGCGCTTTGTCCGCGATTATTTCATAACCGAACAGCGCGACCCCACCGAAACTGAAATCAAGGTAATAGATACGTATTGGTCGGATCATTGCCGCCATACCACGTTTGCAACGCGCATCGAAGAAATTCAGGTGCGCTCGGATATCCCCGAAATCGACGAGGCTTTGAAGCTCTACCGCGACCTTTTCAACGAGCTGTACGCCGACAGGCCGGATAAGTATCCATGCCTCATGGATATTGCGACTATTGCCGTTAAAAAGCTCAAAAAGGACGGGCTGCTCAACAATCTCGACGAATCGGACGAGATAAATGCCTGTTCAATAAATATAGACGTAACGCTCGACGGTGAAAAGAAGAAGTACACCGTCATGTTCAAAAACGAAACGCACAACCACCCCACCGAAATCGAACCTTTCGGCGGTGCGGCAACATGCCTCGGCGGCGCCATCCGCGACCCTCTTTCGGGAAGGACTTACGTTCTGCAGTCCATGCGCGTGACGGGCAGTGCAGACCCCACCGAGCCAATCGAAAACACCATGCACGGCAAGCTTCCCCAGCGCGTCATCACAACGACTGCGGCGGCGGGCTTCTCGTCATACGGCAATCAGATAGGCCTTGCAACCGGCCAGGTTGATGAAGTGTATCACCCCGGCTATAAAGCAAAAAGATTAGAGACGGGTTTCGTCGTCGGCGGCGCTACTTCGGACATGATTTACCGCGCAAAACCCCAGCCCGGCGACGTCGTCATTCTGCTCGGCGGCGAAACCGGCCGCGACGGTTGCGGCGGCGCGACGGGTTCTTCCAAGGCCCACGACGAGCATTCTGTTCAGACATGCGGCGCGGAAGTGCAGAAGGGCAATGCCCTCACCGAAAGAAAACTTCAGCGCCTGTTCCTGAATAAGGATGCTACCGGCCTCATCAAAAAGTGCAACGACTTCGGTGCCGGCGGCGTAGCCGTCGCCATCGGCGAGCTTGCCGACGGCCTCGTAATCGAGCTCGACAAGGTTCCCAAAAAGTATGAGGGGCTTTCGGGTACAGAGCTTGCCATTTCAGAATCGCAGGAGAGGATGGCCGTTGTCGTCAGCTCCTCTGACGTGGACAAATTTATCGCTCTCGCCGACGAAGAAAATCTCGCCGCCACTCCCGTGGCGACGGTCACGGACGACAGGCGTATGAAGATGTACCACCGCGGCAGGACTATCGTAGATATTTCGCGCGACTTCCTCGATACAAACGGCGTCAAGCAGGTTACGGGCGCCATCATCGAGGACAGAAGGACAAAGTTCTTCGACCCTCCCAAACAGGAAATTGACTTCGAACAGGCCGTAAAGGACACCTTGTCCCAGTTGAATGTATGCTCCAAGAAGGGTCTTGCTGAAATGTTCGACTCTACCATAGGCGCGCGCTCTGTATACATGCCGTTCGGCGGCAAGTATCAGCTTACGCCCGTAACGGCAATGGCGGCGAAGGTGGTGGGCGGCGAAACGGACGATTGCACCGTTTCGGCCTACGGCTACTGCCCCGAACTCATGTCGTCCTCGCCTTTCACGGGCGCGATATATTCAATAGTCGCATCGGTTGCAAAGGTTGTATCCACAGGTGCAAATTATAAGGATATCCGCCTTACTTTACAGGAATATTTCATGCGCCTGCGTGAAGACAAAAAACGCTGGGGCGTGCCTCTTTCTGCGCTCCTCGGCGCGCTCTATGCCCAGATAAATCTCGGCCTCGGCGCCATAGGCGGCAAGGATTCCATGAGCGGCACCTTCGAACATATCGACGTTCCGCCCACGCTCATTTCCTTCGCGCTCGCTCCTGCAAAGGCTTCGCGCCTTATAACCAACGTCGTCGAAAACGACTTCAACAAGCTCTATCTTCTTCCCATGAAGAAGGACAGCGCAGGCATTCCCGACTTTAAATATCTCAAAACGCTCTACACCTCGGTATATAACAATATTGCATGCGGAAACATAACCATGGCAACCGTGGTGGAAAAGGGCGGCCCTGCCGCGGCGGTAATTAAAAGCTGTCTCGGCAACGGTTTCGGTTTTAATTTCGATTGCGATGAAAGTAAGCTCTTTACTGAATGCTACGGCGATATCATTGTCGCATGCCGCAATCCTTATGACCTCGCAGGCGTAGAAGTGGTATTGCTCGGCAAACCTTCAACCGAACGTTTCTTCACCTGCGGCGGCAAGAAGGTATGGATAAGGGACGCGTTGAACAGTTACACCTCCAGACTCGAAAGTGTATTCCCTTCAACGGCAAAAGCTTCGGGCAACATTCCCGACTGCGATTTCTGGGACGGCAAAAAATATTTCAATATCGCAACAAAAGTTGCAAAGCCCCGCGTGTTCATACCCGCTTTCCCCGGCACCAACTGCGAACTCGATACAGCCCGCGCATTCCGCCTTGCGGGTGCTGACCCTCATATTCTCGTTATTAAAAACCGCAGCCCTCAGGACATTGAAGAGAGCGTTCAGGCAATAATAAGGGAAATAGAAAGCTGCAACATAATTGCCTTCCCCGGCGGATTCTCGGGCGGCGACGAACCAGACGGTTCGGGCAAGTTTATTGCAACCACATTCCGCAACCCTGCCGTTGCAGAGAGCATAATGAACCTTCTCAATAAGCGCGACGGCCTCATTCTCGGTATTTGCAACGGGTTCCAGGCACTCATTAAGCTCGGCCTTGTGCCTTACGGCAATGTCCGTCCTCTCACCGAAGGTTCGCCCACGCTCACTTACAATAATATTTCGCGCCATGTTTCAACCATGGTTAACATAAGGGTTGCCTCCAACTTAAGTCCTTGGCTTTCGGCCTGCAAGGTTGGCGAAATTTACACCGTTCCCGTCTCGCACGGTGAAGGTAAAATCGTCGCGCCCATTCCCGAGCTTGAAAAAATGCGCGAAGGCGGCCAGATTGCCACACAGTATGTCGACCTCGACGGCAATCCCACAATGGTCAGCCCCTACAACCCCAACGGCAGCAGGTGGGCTATAGAGGGCATTACCTCACCCGACGGCCGCGTATTCGGCAAGATGGGCCACGCCGAAAGAATTGGCGAAAATCTCTATAAAAATGTACACGGCAACTACGATATGAAAATATTCGAAAGCGGCGTTAAGTACTTCAAGTAATCAAAATTAGCAAAGCGGCGGGCCTTTGGTTCGCCGCTTTATCTATGCTATCTTTAAAATAGGGGCATAAATACAGCATTTTCCTTCAATTCCCTTTACAAACACAATATTTTGTGGTAAAATTATAAAAAAGCAATAAGGGTTTACACACATGAAATGTTTGTATTGCGGATGCGAGGACAGTAAGGTTATCGACAGCCGTTCGGCCGATGAAGGCAGGACGATACGCAGGAGAAGGGAGTGCGTGCGCTGCGGCAAGCGCTTCACCACCTACGAAACTATCGAGGACACCCCCGTGCTCGTCGTCAAAGCAAACGGAACGCGTCAGGCATTCGACGCGGGCAAAATCAAAAACGGCATTGTCAAGGCGTGCGAAAAGCGCCCCGTCTCCATGAGCGCCATAGACGAGCTCGTCGACGGCATAACAAAGCGCGTCTATAACTCCATGGAACAGGAAATTTCATCCAAAGCCATAGGCGAAATGGTAATGGACGCATTGAAAGACCTCGACGAAGTCGCATATGTGCGCTACGCCAGCGTATACCGCTCGTTCAAGGATATTTCGTCCTTCATGGCTGAGCTGCAGAAGATGATGGACAGTAAGAAATAATTTAAAATATACGTCGCAATACTGTGTCGGGCTTACGTTTGCCCTCGGTCACATACGTCATTGTATGCTCCCGTCGGGACAATCCGCGCCCTCCTTGTCTTGCTTGCATCTTTTAAATTATTTGTCTGCACAAATTACATAGTTAAAATCGAGTTTTATTTCTAAAGGCAGTGTTGAACTGCCTTCAATTTTTTGAAAACCATGGGTAAAAATACAAAAAAAGTTTCAATCGGCGGGGTATTAATCGGCGGCGGAGAAAGCGTAAAAATACAATCCATGTGCACAACAAAGACGGCCGACGTTCAGGCGACGGTCGCACAGATATCCTCGCTCGAAAAAGCGGGGTGCGACATAATCCGCGTTTCCGTTCTCGACGAAGACGACGCGCGCGCAATAAGAGATATAAAGGATAAAATTCATATCCCCCTCGTGGCCGACATTCACTTTTCGCACAGGCTCGCCGTTGCCGCAATCGAAAACGGCTGCGACAAAGTGCGCATAAATCCCGGCAATATCGGCGGGGAGGAGCAGGTGAAAGCTGTTGCCGACTGCATAAAAGCGCACCATATTCCCGTGCGCGTCGGCGCCAACACCGGCAGCATTGAAAAGGAATATCTGGCAAAATACGGCAAAAACGAGCATTCCCTCGTCGAAAGCGCCCTGCACAATGTGCGCATTCTTGAAAAAGAGGGCGTCAGCAACATTGTAATTTCCGTCAAGGCCTCGTCCGTCCCGTTAACGGTCGCCGCATACACGCTTCTGTCGCGCAGGTGCGGTTATCCCCTGCATATCGGCGTCACTGAGGCGGGCACCGAGGAGATGGCCGTCGTAAAATCGTCGGCCGCGCTCGGCGCGCTTCTTTTAAGCGGCATAGGCGATACCATGCGCGTATCCATAACCGACGACCCCGTAAAGGAAATTTACGCTGCGCGCAGGATACTCCGCGCCGTCGGGCTGGATAAAAACTTTGTCGACGTTATTTCATGCCCGACCTGCGGCAGGTGCATGTGGAATTCCATGGAACTCGCAAAAAAAATAACGGCCAAGGTGGAGCATATACAAAAACCGCTCAAAGTCGCCGTAATGGGTTGCGTCGTCAACGGCCCGGGCGAGGCAAAGGACTGCGACATAGGTATCGCAGGGGCGCAGGATTACTGCGTAATCTTCAAAGGCGGCGAAATCATAAAAAAAATACCCTCCGCGCAGGCCGAAGAAATTTTCACCGCGGAGATAGAAAAGCTTATAAATGACTGAGTTTTTAGAAAAAATACATTCAATACCGCCGTTCAATACGGCTATAATATCGGGCATAAGTTTATTCCGTGATTCGCATTCGGTTAAAATAAATCTCGTGACGGAAAATACATTTTCCTCGGAGGATGAAAATAAGGCGCGCGAAATCGCCCGCTCCTACGTTCCCGAGGAGTTTGATTGTTCGCTTGCAATCTCCAAACTCACTCCCGATGAAAAAATGGTTGCCCGCACCATTAAGCAGGCAACCGAGAAATGCAGCAAAGCGCTTGCCTGCCTTCTGACGGACGACGACATCGCCGTGGAAAGGACGGCCGGCGGCTTTAATTTTACCATTTCCGTCATTGCCGACACGGCTATGTCCGACGATGTGGTCGGAAGAATAATTGCCATACTCAACAAAACGTATTGCGGCCGTTTTACGGGACAGTGCGTCAGAAGCCGCCGCAAGATAGACAGCATAGAAATCGAGGAGGAGAAGGAGAACATCGAATACGATATACCCGTCCGCACGTTTGAAATACGCGACTTTTCATTTATCGAGGGCGATACCGTCCAGAAAACGGCAATCTACTTGAGCGACGTAAATTTTGAAAGCGAAAACGTCGTAATCTGCGGCACTATCGAGGATATGGAGGAGCGCACCTACACGCGCAAGTCGGACGGCGTTGAAAAAACTTATTATTCCTTCACCCTCAACGATACTACCGCGCAGATGCGCATTACATATTTTACCCGCAAAAGCACGATAGATAAAATACGCAAATTAAAGGTCGGTGACAGCATAGTCTGCACGGGAAAGACGGAAATTTACCGCGGTTCCGTGCGCTATACCGCGCGTCATATCGATATGGGCTCTGTGCCCGAAGGTTTCGTGCCCGTCAGGCGCGCTTCAAAGCCCGCCCCTAAGTATTATGCCGCCGTCGAACCCCAGCCATATTCAGACTATACTCAGGCAGACTTCTTCACTAAAAACGACCTGCCCGCATGTCTCAAGGAAAATACTTTTGTCGTCTTCGACCTCGAAACGACAGGCCTCAATTCATCGCCTTCTGGCGGCAATATGGACAGAATAATCGAAATCGGCGCCTATAAAATTATCGGCGGCGAGATAAAGGAGAGTTTTTCAACATTCGTCAATCCCGGCAGAAAGCTTTCCGAAGAGATTATAAAGCTCACAGGAATTACGCAGGAGATGGTGGAAGACGCGCCCGCATACGAAAAAGTCATGCCCGATTTTTTCAAATTCTGTCAGGGTTCCTATCTGGTCGGCCACAATATCGCGGGCTTCGACTTCAAATTCGTCGATTATTATTGCTCTCAGCTCGGCTATCACCTCGAGCGCAGGATTTTCGATACCATTCCCCTTTCGCAGGAGCTTTTATTTCTTTCTAACTACAAGCTCAACACTGTGGCCGACCACTTCGGTATAACATTCAATCACCACCGCGCCGCAGACGACGCGCTGGTCACGGCCAAAATCTTCATCGAGCTCATAAAATTAAAAAAATCTCTCCCCAAGCCCATGTAACGCTTGCCAAAACAAATAAGCTGTGTTATAATCAAACTATACTTAATACTTATTCTTTAAGCTATTGAGTGCCTTGCATAAAGGCACTCAATATTGCTATAAAGGGCAGGGATCCATTTATCATGAACGTCAAACCCCTATCGGAACTTAAAACTTTTCTTGAAGATTACGCAACGCCCATGGGCATAGAGATTGTAGATATAGAGTTTTCCGATAAGGACAAATCGTTGACTATATTTATTGAAACGCCTTCGGGTGTCGACCTCGACACGTGCGAAGCTTTCCACAATGCCATTATGGACCCCATAGACAGCTTCGACCCTACTTACGACGCGCCTTATACGCTCAACGTTTCAAGCCCCGGCCTCGACAGGCCGTTCAAAACGCCGCGCGATTTCGAGCGCAATCTTGGCAAGGAAGTCGAAGTAAAACTGTATGCTCCCTTAAAGGGCAAAAAATATCTCGAAGGTTTTCTTACCGCCTTCGACGAAAATACCGTCACTATTAAGTCGGGTGCGGAGGAAATAAAGCTTCCCCGCAACCGCATTGCAAAGATCAACAAAGCAATTAAATTCGATTAACTCGCTCGGCGGGAAGCTCATTTAACCCGCATAAAATACACAACGTTTTCAGGAGATTTAATTAAAATGAAAGAAGATTTTTTCGCGGCACTTGCAGACCTTGAAAAGGAAAAGGGCATACCCCAGCAGGTATTTTTGGACGCGCTTCAGAATGCGCTCGTTTCCGCATGTAAAAAGCAGGGCGCGGCAGGCACCGTCGAAATGAAGCTCCTCCCCGAAAAGGGAACCATTGAGTTCTACACGGTAAGGGAAGTCGTGGAAGAGGTCGAAGACAGAGAAACCCAGATTTCGCTCGAAGACGCTAAAAATATAAAAAAGAGCTACAAAGTCGGCGATTTCGTGAGGGAAAAGTTCGTGCCCAAGGATTTCTCGCGCATCGCTGCGCAGACTGCAAAGCAGGTTATTATGCAGAAAATCCACGAAACCGAGCGCGACGCCGCAATGAGCGAGTTCTCCAATAAAGAAGGCGAGCTGCTCGTCGGCACCGTCCGCAAAATCGATATGCGCAACGTCTATGTCGAGCTCGGCAAAGGTCAGGTAGAGGGCATAATGCTTCCTTCCGATCAGGTTCCCGGCGAAACATATAACGTCAACGATAAAATAAAAGTCTTTGTCAAGCGCGTCAAGAGCGGTTTCAAGGGCGCGCAGGTGCTCGTCAGCCGTTCGTCGGCCGGACTGGTCCGCAAATTGTTCGAGGAGGAAGTCCCCGAAATCAAGCAGGGCACGGTAGTAATCAAGGCCGTCAGCCGCGAAGCCGGCGCAAGGACTAAAATGGCCATCTGGTCAGAAGATCCCCGCGTAGACGCAATAGGCGCATGCGTAGGCAACAAGGGTGCGAGGGTCAACGCCGTAGTGGAGGAACTGCACGGCGAAAAGATAGATATAATCCCCTGGAGTGAAAATCCCCTTGAATTCATCGCAAAAGCGCTTTCTCCCGCAAAGGTAATTTCGGTAACTCAGCTCGAAGGCGAAAAGACTGCCATGGCCGTCGTGCCCGACGACAAGTTATCGCTCGCAATAGGCAAAGACGGTCAGAACGCCCGCCTCGCCGTAAGGCTCACCGGCTGGAAGATAGACGTAAAAAGTCAGTCCGCAGCCGAAAAATTAGGACTTGCCGCACCCGCCGGGCAAGAGCAGGACAGTGATATAGATGCCTAAAACAAAAAAAATTCCCTTAAGGCAGTGCATCGCCTGCCGCGAGCTCAAGCCAAAAAAGGATATGCTCCGCATAGTCAAGAATAAGGAAGGTAACATCTTTTTGGACTTTTCGGGCAAGGCTCAGGGCAGGGGCGCGTATATCTGCGACGATGAAAACTGCATTAAAAAATTAAAAAAACAGCGCCTTATCAACAAGGTCTTTTCGTGCGAGGTGGACGACTCCGTCTACACCGCTATCGAGGAGGAGTACTTTGGCAAAAGATAAGGTAAATACATTTATCGGTTTTTGCGTTAAGGCCCGCAAAATTACATTGGGTTCGGGCGCGATAGACACGCTGCGCGGCGGCGTTTATCTTCTGATAATCTGCTCGTCGTCGGCAAAAAATACATGGAGACTAGCGCTCAAATACAAAAACCGTTTCGGCTGTCCGCTAATGGTATGCAAATGCGGGCTCGAAAATGCCGTAAACAAACCCGGCTGCAAAATTGCGGCCGTCAAGGATAAGAATCTGGCAAACGCAATATTTGCTAATGCCTGTGAAGAATATGAAATATATGCCGGAGGCGTAGAAAGTTAAATATGGCAAATAAGTATGTAAACATCGAAGAAATCGGAAAAATTCTGTCGGGCGGCAAAGTTGCCGAGCTCGGCAAAAAGGTATCCGCGGCAGAGAGGAGCGTGCAGGATATCTTGAAAAAACTTTCCGATCTCGACAGCGCGCAGACAGCAAAGAAGCTCGAAGAAGAGCAGCGCCTCGCTCAGGAAAAGAAAGCGGCAGAGGAAGAACAGGCTAAAAAGGAAGCCGAGCTTGCCGAACAGAAAAAGAAGGAAGAAGAGGCTAAGGCCAAGGTCGAACAGCCGGCGCCCGATTCCGAGCAGGCCGCCACTGCTTCGGAACAACCTCCAAAAGTTGCCGAACAGCCCGTGCAGAAACCCGCTCGTCCCGCTCCTCAGGCTCCGGCAGCACAAAAACCCGCTGCTCAGAAACCCGCAACGGGCAAGACTTTCGTAAATAACGACGGCGGAAAGACCCGCGGCGAACGCGGTTCCCGTCCCCAGCAAGGCGGACAACAGCGCCCCGCGCAGGGCGCGCCCCGCTCACCGCAGGGCGTCCGTCCTTCGTCTCAGCCTGCGGCACAGGCAAAAGCTCCCGCGGCAAAGAACTTCGGTCCCGACAAAAAGAAGGGTGCATACGAAAAAACTTATATCGAGAAGGAGCGCAGAGCGCCTTCCAAGCGCTCGCTCGTTAAGCAGCAGGGCCCTTCCGTCTCCGATTTCGACGAGGACAAGAGCGGCTACAGAAAACTGCGCGTAAAGAAGGATAAAAAACAGCAGAGCGCGCAGACAATCAAAATCGATCACGCAGTGGTAACTACAAACGAAATTCCTATCAAGATGCTGTCCGAAAAACTGGGCATCACCGCGGTTGAAATAACAAAAAGGCTCTTTAAAGAGGGCATTATGAAGACGGTAAACGAGAGCATCGATTACGATACGGCTGCGCTTCTGGCGGCAGGTCTCGGTATCGAACTCGAATATAAGCCTGAAAAGACTGCAGAGGAAATCCTCTCCGAAAAGCAGGCCGACACCGTCGAAGAAATTGAAAGCCTTGTTCCCCGTGCGCCCGTCGTAACTGTAATGGGCCACGTCGATCACGGCAAAACGTCGCTGCTCGACTATATCCGCAGCCAGAACGTCGCCGCGGGCGAAGCGGGCGGCATCACCCAGCATATCGGCGCTTACTCTGTAAGCGTCAACGGCAAGAGCATAACATTTATCGATACCCCCGGACACGAAGCCTTTACGGCAATGCGTGCGCGCGGTGCACAGGTGACGGATATCGTCATCCTCGTCGTCGCGGCAGACGACGGTATCATGCCACAGACGGTAGAAGCCATTAACCATGCGAAGGCGGCGAACGTTTCGATAATCGTCGCCATAAACAAAATGGATAAGCCCGGCGCCAACCCTGAAAAGGTAAAGCAGGAGCTTATGAAATATGACCTTGTTCCCGAAGAGTGGGGCGGCGATACTCCCGTATGCCTCATATCCTGCAAGACGGGTCAGGGCATAGAAGAACTTTTGGAAAACGTTCTCGTCGTCGCCGAAATGAAGGAACTTCTGGCCAATCCCGCAAGGGAGGCGCGCGGCGCCGTCATCGAAGCCCAGCTCGATAAGGGCAAGGGCCCCGTCGCCACCGTGCTCATTCAGAACGGCACTCTCCACACGGGCGACAACATAATTTCAGGCACAATTACGGGCCGCGTCCGCGCCATGATAGACGACAAGGGCAGGACTGTAAAAGAAGCCGGTCCTTCCGCGGCCGTCAACGTTCTCGGCTTCGAGCAGGTTCCCAACGCCGGCGACAGCATATTTGCCGTTTCGCAGGAACTCATGAAGTCTGTCATCGAAGAGAGAAAGAGGAAGGAATCGGACGCAATGGTAAAGGCGGCGTTCAAAATCTCCCTCGACGAAGTTTTCGGCAAGATTGCCGAAGGCAATATGAAGACTTTGAACCTCATTATCAAGGGCGACGTGCAGGGCTCGGTAGAAGCCGTAAAACAGTCGGTTGTCAAGCTCTCCAACGAGGAAGTGCAGGTCAAAGTAATACACAGCGGCGCTGGCGCGATAAACGAGTCGGACGTCATGCTCGCCGATTCTTCAAACGCTATAATACTCGGCTTCAATGTGCGTCCTGACGCCAAGGCTAAAGCCATGGCGGAAAGGAGCAAGGTAGATATAAGGCTTTACCGCATAATTTACGATCTCCTCGACGATATAGAGGCCGCGCTTAAGGGTATGCTCTCGCCAAAGTATCAGGAAGTATACCTCGGCAAGTGCGAAGTCCGCCAGACCTTCAAAATCACGGGCGTCGGCAACATTGCCGGCTGCTATGTCAAGGAAGGCAAAATCGTGCGCGGCGGCAAACTGCGTATTTACCGCGACGACGTTCTCATCGTCGAAGGCAATGTTCAGCAGCTCAAACGCTTCAAGGACGACGTCAAGGAAGTCAACGCGGGTTATGAATGCGGCTGCGCTATAGAAGGCTTCAATGATATCCATGTCGGCGACATTATAGAGTGCTATATGATTGAACAGATTCCCGCCAAATAATTTTAAAACCGGCCAACGTTTCTGCTCTTCAATAAAAAAATTGCGCAAGCAGGCGCAAACACATTTTTGTTTCAGGTAAAATATAATGAAAGGTTTAAGAGGCGAGCGGCTGGCCAGTCAGTTCCGCGAGGAAATATATAAAGTAATTTCTACCAAATTGCGCAACAGATATTCATCGTTGAGCGCAATAATAAGCGTCACTCAGGCGGATGTCGCGCCCGATTTGAAGACTGCAAAAATATATGTCAGCATTTATGATCCGGACGCCGCCCGCAAGGACGCAAGTTTTGAAATTTTAAAGCAGAACGCGGGGTTTATACGCCATGAACTGTCGCAGGTTCTGCATGTGCGCACCGTGCCTGAGCTTTCATTCATATTGGATGAAAGCATGGAATACGGCGTAAAGATAGACAAGATTATTGAAAATCTTGAAAGCCAAGAAAAAAAAGATGACTGAAAGCGTACTCAATGAAATTGTAAAACAACTTAAAAATGCCCGGTCGGTGGCCGTTTTTTGCCACGTGCGGCCTGACGGCGACGCGCTCGGCAGCGGACTCGCGCTCGTTGCGGCGCTGAAAAATGCAGGTAAGTCTGCCTGCATGCTGTGCGAGGACCCCGCGCCCGACAGGTTAAAAATATTCCCCGCAATGGACGAGGTTTTAACCTCTCTCCCGTCGGAACAGTCATTCGACCTGCTCGTCAGCGTCGATTGCGCCGATCTTTCGCGCTTAGGTGTTTTTTCGTCTTTTTACAATAAATTCAAGGGTATTACTTTAAACATTGACCATCATATTTCCAATTCAAAATTTGCAAAAGTAAACTGCGTCTGCGAATGCACTGCCACGAGCGAAATTATTCCCGATATATTAAAGGCGGCAGGCATGCCGCTCACAAAGGAAATCGCCGATCTCCTTGCTATGGGACTCTTAACCGACAGCGGCAACTTTGCCCATCAGGACGTAACCGCAAACACTTTTTCCGTCGCGGCGGAACTTCGCGCGGCAGGAGCGGATTTCCCGTCAATCGGCTACGAAATGTTTTCACGTCAGACCAAAAACCGCGCTCTTTTATATGTGCGCGTGCTCAATTCCATGCGTTTCTGTCTGGATGACAAGCTCGTTTTTCTCACTGTCACACAAAAAGATTTCAAAGAGACGGATACAGAAAAAAGTCAGACGGAAGGCTTTGTCGATTTTCCCCTTTCAATCGACGGCGTGGAAGTATCCATTGCTCTCATGGAAGTAAAACGCGGACAGTATAAAGCGTCGCTTCGCAGTAAAAAAATCAATGTAAACGCCGTTGCTTCCGAATTCGGCGGCGGCGGCCACATTCTCGCCAGCGGCTGCATGCTCTTCGGCGAATATGAAGAGGTAATCGAAAGGCTGACTTACGCCGTATATAAGCAGATATGACGGGATTTATAAACATAGATAAAGCCGTGGGCGTAAGTTCGGCGCGCGAAGTCGCGGTAATCAAAAGGCTCACGGGCATGCCTTGCGGACATATGGGCACGCTCGACCCCATGGCGGACGGTGTTCTGCCGATAGGCATAGGCAATGCCTGCAGGCTGTTCGATTATTTTCTCACAAAGCACAAAATATACCTTGCAACTTTCAGGTTCGGCGCCGATTACGACACTCTGGATACGACGGGAACGATATCCGCCGAAGGCGGAAGGGTGCCTGAAGAGAATGAAATAAAGTCTGTTTTGCCAGCGTTTACGGGCGATATAATGCAGGTGCCACCAAAGTATAGCGCAAAAAGCATCGGCGGCAGAAGAGGATACGACCTTGCCCGCGCCGGCGTTGACTTTGAACTTCCTCCCAAAAAGGTCAGCATATATTCAATCGAACTAATTGCCCGCCGCTCGGAAAGCGAATACGATTTTAAAATAGAATGCGGCGGAGGCACATACATACGTTCCATCTGCCGCGACCTTGCGGACAAGCTTTCGACCAAAGCCGCAATGAGCGCGCTTACAAGGCAATGCAGCGGTCCGTTCACCCTCGGTTCCGCAGTAAAGAGTGAGCTTTTAAATAAGGAAAATATAAGCTCGTATATAATCCCTGCGGACAGCGTTTTATCTTTTGAAAGTGCTCACGTGGGAGGCAATGAACAAAAAAAGCTTCTTAACGGTATGTCTGTTCCGACCCAACTTGCGGACGGGGCGTACAAAATATATTTGGAAAACGGCCAATTTTACGGCATAGGAGCAGCCGACGGCGGTCGTTTAAAGGTGAAAACAAAATTATGTTAGAGATCATCGAATACGGAAAAGATGAATACGCTTTTCCCTCGCTTTTGGTGCTGGGTTGCTTCGACGCAATTCATGTCGGACACAGAGAGCTGTTCAAAAAGGCTAAACTTCAGGCAAAAATAAACGGCCTCGACCTTGGCGTTATGATGTTCAGGGACGGCAAGGGCGGAAAGCAGGTCTACTCGTTTGAAGAGCGCGTATCCATGCTCTCGGCTTACAATGTAAAGTTTGTGCTCGTCATCGATTTCACGCCTGAGTTCAAACAGACCGCGCCTCTCGATTTCCTTGCCGCAATAGAGGAAAAGGTCAACGTAAAAGCGTATATGAGCGGAAAGGATTTCCGCTTCGGCAAAGGCGCAAAGGGCAAGTCGTCCACGCTTAAAAATTATGCCGAGGACGAGGAAAACGGCGTATGGTATATGCCTGTAAAGGACATAACGTACGAGGGCGAAAAAATTTCGACCACGCTCATCAAATCCTGTCTCGACAGCGGCGACGTGCACAGGGCTTCGGCTCTTCTCGGCGAAGATTTCTTTGTCGAAGGCAGCGTCGTGGAAGGCGCGCACCGCGGAACGGGTGTGCTCGGTTTCCCTACGATTAATATTTCTTATCCCGAATGGAAATACCCCGTCAGGCACGGCGTTTATAAAGTAAATGTAACGGTTGACGGCAATGTTTACTCCGGCATCGCCAACTTCGGCGGCCGCCCCACATTCGGCGACGACAGCGAAGTTCTGGAAGTACATATAAAAGATTTTCAAGGGGACCTCTACGGCAAGGCTGTAAAGGTAAGCTTTGTCGGCTTTATGCGCGATATTGTGAAATTTGCCGACGCGCAGGCCCTTGCCGCTCAGCTCGAGCGGGATAAGTCCGCTCTAGACCTCTCTGACGAACAATTCTTCGGGTTATATCCTCTCGAAGAATGTCCCCCTGCCATAGAGGAAGCCGAATCGGCCGTGCTTGAAAAGGAGAGCGAGCCTCCCGCAGAAGTCTTCGAAGGAGTTCCCGCAGAAGCGCCCGAGACTGAATATGTCGCCGAAGAACAGGCGCAGCCCGCAGAAGAGGTCGTCAGTGACGAACAGGTCGTAGCGGACAATGCTTCAAATGAAATTACGCCCGCGTGGGAATTGCTTTCCGAATCGGTAAAAGAAGGCGAGGAGATTGTAGAAGTCACGCCCGCAAACGTTGTTGAAGAAATATCCGAAGAAATTTCGGCCCGGCCTGCCGAAGAGCAACCCGAAGAGGTCTTAGAGCATGCCGCTGAAGAGGCATCCGAAGAAGTTAACCCCGCAGAGCAGGTCGCAGAGATCGTAGAAGACATGTCCGAGGCGATTGATTCTGAGGAAGTTTCCGATGCTGTTGCCGGCGAGACCGTGCAAGAGGAAATGCCCTCAGAACAAACCGAACAACCTCAGGGTGAAAATTCAGAAGAGACAGCTGAGGAAGACGGGTGCGCAGAAGAGGGCGAGCAGGCTCAGCATGCGGACGAAATAACCGAGGATGAAATTAAAGACATTCTCGACGAGGATTTCGAGTCTGTGGTAAAGTCCATTCTCGAGGAAGCCGAAGAGCATCCCAAAGATATTTCGGTGGAAATAACCGAACAGTCTGACGCGCAGGAAACTGCCGAAGAGCCAATCGAAGAGACAACTGATGAAGTGACCGAGGAAGTCGCAGAACAGACGGCAGACGAATCTTTTGAAGAATCCGCCGAAGAGGAAAATGAAGAGCTTACAGAACAACCTGCAGAAGAAACATCTGCTGAAAATTCTATAGATTCCGTTGACGGGCTTGCCGGAGACGAAAATCAAGCGGTTGACGAAGAAATTTCAGAGGAAATAGCCGAAGAAGTTGCTGAAGAAATTGCCGACGCAGCTGTTCAGGAAGCAACCGAAGAAGCCGCTGTAGAGTTCGCAGAGCAAATTGCCGACGGATTTTCGGAAGAAGTTGCGGACGAATCAGCTGAAGAGATAACCGAAGAGCTTGAAAAGGCGGAAGAGACCGCGGAGGAGACTTTGGCTCTCGCGGAGCACAATATTGCTTTGGTAGAGCGCAAGGTGGCTCTGGCAGAACAAAAAGTAGCCCTTGCGGAGCAGAAAGTTTCTTTGGTTGCAGTACAATCGCCTTCGGAAGACGACGCTAAGGAAGAAAAATCCGACGATAGCGAAGGGCAGGAAAGTAATGATTAAATTTGGTCCCAGCGGCAACAGCGCAAGTTTTTACGCGATGGGCTATAAACATACGGTACAGGCGCCCGAATATCTCGAAAAATTCGGGCTTGACTGCTTCGAATACTCATTCGGCAGAGGAATAACCCTCTCTGCCGATAAGGCCGTAGAGATAGGAAAAGCGTTTGCCGCGGCAGGAAAGGAAATAAGCGTTCACGCTCCTTACTTTATAAATTTTGCCAATCCGGACGACGAAGCCGTGCAGAAGTCGTACGTTTACGTCATAAACAGCGCAAAGTATTTAAAACTCCTGGGCGGGAAGCGCCTTGTATTTCACCCCGCGGCGCAGGGCAAGGCTACGCGTGAAGAAGCCGTAAAAAGGACTGCCGAACGCCTTAAAAGGCTGTGCGACATGATTTATGAAAACGGCCTTGAGGATATTATGTATTGCCCCGAAACCATGGGCAAGCTCGCCCAGATAGGCACGTTGGAAGAAATTACGCAGTTCTGCAAGATAGATAAAATATTTACTCCCGCAATAGACTTCGGGCACATCAACGCTCGCGAGCAGGGCAGTTTAAAGGATATTTCCGATTATAAGTCCCGCCTTGAATACGTTATTGCCGAACTCGGCTATGACAGAGTCAGGGATTTTCACGTGCATTTTTCAAAGATTATGTACGGCGGCAAGGGCGAAATAAAGCATCTCACCTTCGAGGACGAGGTGTACGGCCCCGAATTCGAACCGCTTGCCGTTGCGCTGAAACAGCTTAAATTGCAGCCGTACATCGTCAGCGAGTCGGACGGAACGCAGGCGGAGGACGCCCGCGCAATGAAGGATATCTATTTTAGTGTCGCCGACTGTTGACATATGTGTTAATTTTTGGTAAAATATTTACTGTAAAAGGCGCAATATGAAGAATTTACTGACTGATAAAATTTTTTCCGCGACGGGTGCAGACGCGCTTGTCGTCACGCAGGAAGATTACAGGTTTTATCTTACCGGATTTCAAAGTTCTTTCGGTGTGGTCGTTGCCGATAAAAACGGCGCAAAATTTTATACCGACAGCCGTTATCTCGAAGCGGCGAAATCAAAGGTAAACGAGGGAATAAAAGTCCTCGAATATCCTAAGGGGGAAAGTCTTGCGGACCTTTTAAAGGGCTACAGCAGCCTTGCATTATCGCTCGCAAAGACAAGCGCTTCCGAATATATTTCCCTCAAGAATGCGGGATACGATATTGTTGACAGTACCTCCGCATTTGAACTTTCCATGGCGATAAAATTGCCAGATGAACTTAAAAATATCAAGGCCGCATGCGAAGTGGCGGACAAGGCATATCTTGCGTTGCTTCCCCAGATAAAGGAGGGCATGAGCGAAAATCAGGTCGCCGCGCTTCTCGAATACGAAATGCGCAAATTCGGCGCATCGGGCACAAGCTTTTCAACCATCTGCGCATTCGGCGCCAATTCAAGCGTACCGCACCACGAAACCGACGATACAAAGCTCAAATTCGGAGACATAGTTCTCATCGATTACGGCTGTAAAGTGGGCGGTTACTGTTCAGACTGTACCCGCACGTTTCTTTTCGGCGACGATAAAAAGCACGAAGAATTCAAGCAGGCATATAACCGCGTGCTCGAAGCGCACATGCTCGTCAAAGAAAAGTTCACTGCAGGCATGACAGGCAGAGAGGGAGACGCCATCGCGCGCGATTATTTAAAGCAATACGGGCTCGATAAATATTTCACCCATTCCCTCGGCCACGGCATAGGCATAAACATTCACGAATCACCCAATCTTTCGCCCAAGAGCGAACAGGTTTTTGAAAACGGAATGGTATTTTCGGACGAACCCGGCGTATATTTCGAGGGTAAGTTCGGCATAAGAATAGAGGATACGGTCACGCTCGAAAACGGCAAGGTTGTAAGCCTTACCGACAGCGACAAGTCCCTTAAAATTTTGTAAATAAAAGTGTTTCGGCATCGCGCAAATGGGACGAACAATGCGTCCTGCAAACAGTGGAAACCCACTGTTTGGCATTGTGAGATGAGTGAGCGCCTTCTATCGTGCGAACGGTGACCGAAAACGGCGTTGTCCTTACGCCGTTTGAGAAGGAGCTCCCCAAATCATGAAAAATCGTTGCGCGGCGCCAGCGCACAATTTATTAAAAATGAATAGTTGTCGCAAGGGGAATTCACTTCCCCGCCAGCGGCCACAATTAGTCGCGCCAGCGAGCTCACCTGAGGGGGATTTGCGCGATTAAATATATATGAGTGCCCTAAGGCATCGCGCAAAGGGGAGCGGAGCTTCCCCATATTACTGAAATTGTTGCGCGGCGCCAGCGCACAATTTCAGTAAAAATTATTATTATTTAGGAGAATAAGTATATGGCATCCATTTTAGCAGGCGACATCAGGAAAGGCGTAACTTTCGAGTATAACAACAAGGGCGTTTACACGGTAACCGATTTCCAGCACGTAAAGCCCGGGAAAGGAGCTGCGTTTGTGCGCGCAACCCTTAAAAACGTCGTTACGGGACAGGTCCTTTCGGATATTACCTTTAACCCCACGACTAAGCTCGAAACTGCTCAGGTCGAGACAAGGAAGATGACATATTCCTATACCGACGGCGAGTTCTACTATTTCATGGATCCCGATACCTTCGAAATGACGACGCTCAACTACGATCAGGTAGAAGACGCCCTCAAATATATCAAGGAAAACGACCCCGTTACCATTAAATTCCTCTATGGCAACGCGTTCTCTGTCGAGCCCGAAAACTTTGTCGAACTCAAAGTAATCGAGTGCGAACCCGGCGTTAAGGGCAATACCGCAACCAACGCTATGAAGAATGCAACCGTTGAAACGGGCGCAACCATTCAGGTTCCCATGTTCATCGAAGAGGGCGAAGTTATCCGCATTGATACGCGCAGCGGCGAATATATGTCCCGCGTCGGCAAATAAAAAAGTATTCATCGCGCCATTATGCGTCATGGTTTCGCGGTTTCCGGCCGCGCACATTCTTGTGCGCGTTGTCTGCGCACCGTGAGTGCCTTGCGTGGTAATTCATTTTAATTACATGAAAGCTGTAATACAACGGGTGAGAGAGACCTCGCTTTCAGTAGACGGCCGTCTCATCTCCCATATTCCCTTTGGCCTTGCCGTATATCTCGGCGTAAAAGCAGGAGACGAAGAGAGCCTCTGCGCCCAGATGGCGGGTAAAATATCCCGGCTTCGTATTTTTGAAGACGATAACGGCAAAATGAATCTCTCCGTAAAGGATGTAGGCGGCGAGGTATTGCTCATTTCGCAGTTTACGCTTTACGGCGATTGTTCGCACGGCAATCGTCCCGGTTTTACAATGGCCGAACGCCCTGAGCGTGCAAACGCGCTCTATGAAAAGGTCGCCGAAGAGATTTGCTCTCTCGGCATAACGGTAAAAACGGGAATTTTCGGTGCCGATATGAAGATAGAGCAATTCAACGACGGGCCCGTTACAATAATTTACGAAATTTAAAAAGCAGGGCGATTGCTCGCCCTGCTTATTACTGTATATGAAAATTTCTTTTCTCGGCACAGGCGCGGCGGAAGGCGTGCCCGCCATGTTCTGCAACTGCGCTTTCTGCAACTCGGTACGCAAGGCAGGCATAAGCGAAGTGCGCACCCGCTCGCAGGTCCTGATTGACGACGGCCTTTTGATAGATTTCCCTCCCGAAGCCTATTATCATTCATTTGCAATGGGTGTAAATCTATCTTCCGTCAAGGTTGTCCTCGTTACCCATTCGCACATGGACCATTTTTATGCGCACGACTTCATTCTCCGCGGCTATAAATATGCACAGCTTGCACAACCTGTTCTCGATATATTCGGCAATGCGGAGGTTTTAAAGGTATTTGACGAATGCACCGCGCGCGAAATGAAAGAGCAGGTGAGGCGAAATATCCGCATTCATGAGATAAAGCCCTTCGATATCTTCGCAACCTGCGGATGCAAAGTAATTGCCGTTCCAGCGGAGCACACAAAAACGGAGGATGCGCTTTTGTTTTATGTCGAAAAGGAAGGCAAGGGCTATCTTCATCTTCACGATACGGGAAATGTGAGCGATAAAGCCGTTCAGTTTCTCGCCGAAAACGGAGCAAAGGCAGACGTCGTTGCGTACGACTGCACTTTCGGCGCACAGGCAGGAAACCTGTCCGCCCGTCATATGGGTTTGCCCGACGTCTGCGAAATCCGCAAAAAATTGTTCTCCGCCGGGATTATCGACGGCAAAACACTCAACGTATTAACTCATTTCTCACATAACTGCAGGCCTTTCCGCAGGGATATGGAAGAGCTTGCACACGGCAACGGCTTCATTGCGGCGTACGACGGCTTTATATTAAATGTCTAATGAAACTCATAAAACATTTCATAACGATAACGCGCCACCGACATAAAGTAATGGCGCATTGCTTCAGGCTTGGCTTATATAAGCAGGGGCTTTTGCACGACCTCTCCAAATATACCCCGTCCGAATTTATCCCGGGGGTTAAATACTTTCAGGGCAACCGAAGCCCGCAGGCTAAAGAGAGGGAACTGTTCGGCTATTCTGCGGCGTGGCTTCACCACAAGGGCAGAAATAAACACCACTTCGAATACTGGGTCGATTCGGGCGCAGACAACAATTTTGTGTTTGTAAAGATGCCCGCAAAATACTTCGGCGAAATGATTTGCGACCGCATAGCCGCCAGCAAAATTTACATGGGTAAGGAATATGATGACGGAAAACCGCTGGAGTACTTTAAAAACCGCACCCATCGCGCGGGAATGAATGCCCAAACTTGCGCCGATTTGGAATATTTTCTTACAATGCTCGCCCAAAAAGGCGAAGACTATATGTTTGCCGAACTAAAAAAATTTATAAAGCAAAACACAAAGGCTGAAAGAGCTGCTAAAAAGTCTGAAATGCCGGCGGATAACTAATTCCGCCGGCATTTTGCTGTTATTTAAAGGAAAGTAAGGATTTCCTTTCTCATTTTTGTCGGTTATTTTGTTCTTGCAATTTTAACATTGTCGCACGTGCGGTCGCGCAACTCCTTTACGGGATGTTCGCTGTCCTGATAACGGTAGTCTTTACCGAGTTTTTCTATGGCTTTTTCAATTACAAGGTGTGCGGGGTCTCTTACGGGGTCGCCCATAAAACTTTGGTATTCAAAGAATCTGTGGTCGTCGGATAACCGCTTGATATCCTTGTAGTCCATGTTTTCCGCCGTGTTGTCGGCCGTAAGCGTGACCGTGCTGCCGAGCACCCGCCTTACATAATCTTTGTTACTGCCAAGCTTCAAAAGCTTGGGGAACTCTCCATTCCCGACTACGGTTTCGTATGATTTGTTTTCGTATTTTTTAAGAAGTTTTGCCGCAACCTTGAGGTGGCTTACTTCCATTTTGTAATGTTCGCTCCATATTTTCTTAATGGCTTCGTCCGTTTCGTCTTCCATTGCAGAATAATACAGCCAGCACTCGCAGTATTCATGCAAAACCCATTGTTCAAGCCACGTCATATTCGGGTCTTTCAGACTTTCATACTGTGTCACGTGCGCTTCCTCAATCATGGCAATCTCCGCGTAAAGCTTACGGCCGAGGTCATTTTTGTACCATTGCGCTATATTCATGTAGTAGTTCATCGTCTGTTGTTCTGCAGCTGTTATCGTTGAGGCTACAAGCTTGGTGTAAAGGTCTGCGCTTTTGCCGTCTATATGCGGCTTTACGTCGTCGGCGGGATAGCGGTGCTCGGCAATGGTCGGTCGTCCGGGCATAATTTCAGTCATTTTTCCGACGAGGGTATCCGCGTCTATGCCTTTATCCATTTTCAGAAGATTTGCATAGCGGTAGAGGTGGTCAAAGTCCTCCAAAAGGGCAAAATTAAGCGCTTTGATATTGTTTTCATCCTTTTCGTTGCGCGCAAGAGTAGCCGTAAGGTCAACTGCAAGTTGCTCATAGCCTATTGTCGTTTCCAGAATACTCTCATTGAGGGGCTTTAAACAGCTTATGCGTTTTTGCTGTTGTTGTTCCTGGCGGCGGACGGTGGCAAGTGCGGATAAAATTTCGGGTTGGTCGCAATGGCGTGCAAACTGGTGCATGAACCACGCACTTTCAAATTCTGTGCCGTTCATAAGTATTACGCGCGTTTTGGTATAGGGAGACGTGCGCTCCTTGTTGTAGCTCTTCGGGTACATCTTTTTCATCGGTATAAAATTTTTGTCGAGTGTTTTGCATTTTTCGTTGAAAGGGTTCATAATTTTATCTCCTTAAACAATTTGTTGCCAATAAAATTTAATTTATACGCGCAATTCCGCTTTTCTTTTAAGATAATTTGTGATATATTAATAGCGTCAGGTCAAATTTCATAGTGCAGGCGTCGCCTATCGGTATGGCGTCAGCTTCCCAAGCTGATTTTGGCGGGTTCGACTCCCGTCGCCTGCTCCAAAGACAGCCGCGGGTCATATAACTTGACCCGCGGCTGTCTTTGGAGTATACAGAAATACGGGAGTCGAGGGGAGGGGAGTCGGCGGAATCTACCGCCGACCTGACAGCCCTCGGCTTGGGCTGTCAGCCGTGCGCCGCGCTCAAGCGGCGACTCCCGTCGCCATTTTATAAAAAAGTGGGAGTCGAGGGACGAACGAGGCAGTTTCATACGACAGCGAATACCCGCTGTCGGTGCCGAGTGAGATGAGCGAACGCATAATACAGCGCGAGCGATGACCGAGCAAGGCGGCTGCCATGCGCCTTGCGAGAAAGGAAGTCGGCGGAATCTACCGCCGACCTGACAGCCCTCGGTTTGGGCTGTCGGCCGTGCGCCGCGCTCAAGCGGCGACTCCCGTCGCAACAAAAGTAAAAGCGAGATTTTAGAATTATCGCAGCAATCCCTGTTTATGTGAAGTGTGTGAACAAGCAAAACTGGAGTATTCCGATTCATTGTCAAAGATGACTTGGGATATCTGTTTGAATAATGCTTAAAATGGTTGATGAAGAGAGTATCGACGGGCTGTCTGCTATATCGCGTTTCATAATGTTTTTTATTTTTTTACATTTTTCAACGCATTGCGAAAAAATTTTTCTGCCGTTTTGCTTTAAAGCCTCTGCAGTGTATAATTGCATAAAATAATGTATAATTGCATAATTGTGTCCAAAAATAAACTAAAATTAATCGACATTATAAATTTTTTTTATTGATAATTTTATTAAAATGCCGTCAAAATACTTTTTTTTATTAATGATTTGTTATATAATAGGTACGCAAATTAAATAGCGGTGCAGGTAATATAAAAAAATGCGCCCAAATTGCATATCAAGTGCATGAAAACTCATTCACAAAGTTTTTAAAGATTTTATCGGAAGGAAATTTTGTGAAATTTTTCTGTGCAGTTTTGCTTGGTTTCAACAATATCCAAAGCGCGGCTTTTTCATGCCGCAACTAAAAACACGGAGGCTGAATTTAGTGAAATCAAAAGTCAGGAACCTATTGACTACCGGATTTGCATCGTTGACCGCGGTGCTTTTGAGTTTGTCTGTCGTCTGCTGCAAACCGCTCGAACTCAATAATCAGTCGGGCACGGCAGGGACGGGCAGTTCAGAACCCATCGACGTAACGGATGTCCTCGGGAGTCAGTTGGATACTACTCAGTTCATGGACAGCGACCTTCTTTCATCGTCGCAGGCAAAGGTGAAAAGCGACGGTACAAGGCGCGTAATTGTGGAGATGGAATCGGATTCTATGCTTGATGTGTATCTCGGAAGCGAGACTTTACAGAAGAAGTATGGCAGTTTAACCGATTACGTCAATGCCGCGGAGGGAAGGCAATATACTTCTGCGCTCAATGCCGAACAGAACTCGTTCATCACGGCGCTCAACAGGTCGTCTGTCGACTATGAAATCCGCCACACTTACACTTCGATAATCAACGGCATGTCGCTCATTATTGATGATGACGATGTCTCCGCGTTGGAAAATATTGACGGAGTAAAGAGCATTATCTATTCCGAAAGTTACGCTGTACCCGAAGCTGAAGCCACTATAAACGACGTCAGCGTTTATTCAACGGGTATATACGATTCTTCCGAAATTGCCTACTCGGGCAAAGGCATGGCGGTTGCCGTTCTCGATACAGGTTTCGACCGCAGTCATGATGCATTCCAGGAAATGCCCGCAGAGGAAGATCAGAAAATAACTCAAAGCGACGTCAGGGAAAAATTCAACGAGCTCGCGGCAACCACGCAGGGAGCTTCGATTTCGGTGAGCGACGTTTATTATAATGCGAAAGTTCCCTTTGCATACGACTATGCCGACGACGATGCCGATGTGTTTCCCAAGTCGTCTTCGCACGGGCTTCACGTTGCGGGCGTTATTGCAGGACATGAGGAAGGTCTCTCGGCGGATGACGGCGAAGCTTTCGAAAACAACAGCACTTTCAGGGGTGTCGCTCCCGACGCTCAGCTCGTCATATGCAAGGTTTTCCCCGATCAGGAAGACGGGCTTGAAGGAGGTGCCGAAACAGACGACATCTTGGCGGCGCTTTCCGACTGCATTACGCTCGGAGTCGACGTAATAAATATGTCGCTCGGCGTTTCGGCCGGTTTCTCGAGAGAAGAGGACGGGAATGCCATAAACGAAGTATACGACAAAGTATATGAAGCGGGCATAAACCTCGTAGTTGCAGCTTCCAATTCCGGCAGTTCGGCGCAGAACGGCGCATACGGTTCTACAAACCTCACAAGCAATCCCGACAGCGGCACGGTAGGCTCGCCTTCTACTTATGCTGGCGCGCTCTCCGTCGCTTCCATTTCGGGACAGAAATCTTCTTATCTCCAGCTTGAAGACGGTACTGCCGTTTATTTCAACGAGTCTTCGAACGCTTCCGGTGAGCAGGGCGATTTTGTAGCTGAAATTCTCGACACTTATTTCGACGGTGCAGACGAAGCAACGGTAAACTTCGTAGTTGTTCCGGGCACGGGCGACTACTCAAACTACACCGCTGCTGTTCAGAGTCAGCTCGATAAAGGTAATTGTATAGCAGTTGTTGCGCGCGGCGTCACCAACTTTGAAGACAAGCAGCGCATAGCGTTTGAGAACGGCGCTATAGGCTGTATAATTTATAACAACCTGTCGGGCAGAATCAACGCTTCTCTCGGCACCGGCAAGAAAATACCTACATGTACAGTCACCGCAGACATAGGCCAGACACTCGTAAACCTCGGCAGCGGTACGATTACCATCAACCGCGATTACAAAGCGGGGCCCTTCATGTCCGATTTCTCGTCATGGGGTCCTACGTCTGATTTAAAAATAAAGCCTGAAATTACCGCGCACGGCGGCGAAATTACTTCAACCGTCGTAGGCGGCTACAGCATCTACAGCGGTACTTCCATGGCTTCGCCCAACATGGCTGGCGCGGTTACGCTGCTCCGCCAGCACGTAAGCGAAACATACGGCCTCACCGGCACAGAACTTTCTGACCGCGTAAATCAGCTCCTCATGAGCACCGCCACGATAGTTCTCGACGAAAGGGGGTTGCCCTATGCGGTAAGAAGACAGGGCGCCGGTCTCGGAGATATCGGAAAGGCAATAGCCAGCGATGCTTATATCTACGTTGAAAACAACTCCAAGCCCAAGCTTGAACTGGGCGATGACCCCGACAGAACGGGTGTTTATACCATGGAGTTTAAAGTTTCGAATATGTCGCAGAACACAAAGACATATACGCTCGGCGCTATGGTTATGACCGAGAGTGTTTCGATCGACGGCATTACAGTGGCCGAACAATCGTATATGCTCGACGATGCAAAGAAGACGTATTATGTCAACGGCTCGCGCTCGTCGTCAGGCACGGTAACTCTCCGCGCGGAAGAGGAGGCCACCGTAAAAGTTACTATAGAACTCACTGCCGCGCAAAAAGATTATCTCGACCAGAACTTTGAAAACGGCATGTATGTGGAGGGCTTTATCACCCTTGAAGATGCCGATTCCGAAGGCGTCGATCTTTCCGTTCCATATCTTGCATATTACGGCAACTGGCTCGATGCGCCCATCTTCGATGCTACGGTTTACGAAGTAAGCGCGGATGAGCACAATACCGCCATTGAAGATATTGATAAAACCGTTGCCGCCGTATACGAATCTGTAGTAATCGGCAGATATTACAGGGGCACCGAAACATATATTCCTCTCGGCCAATATGTTTATGACGCTGCCGATGAAGACAGCGGCATTGAAGCCATGGTGGATAAAATCGCCGTGGGTAACAGCGATTACGGCGTTTATGAATTCTATGCCGTTTACTTTGGTCTGTTGCGCTCGGTAGAGGCTATGGACGTCGTCATTTCCAACAGCGTGACGGGCGAAGTTGTGTGGTCGGATACCATCAATATGATAGGTAAATCCTATTCCACTACGCCTTCGTATGCCGAAATCGGCATACAGCCATATGAGCTTAACCTTCAGAACAATACAAAGTATACGGCCACGTTCACGACCCGTGCCACTTATAACGGCAGGCAGTCGGAAGAGCAGGTCCAGACGTTTACTTTCTATGTAGACTACGAGGCTCCTTATATCTACAGAAACGAAAACCTCGTTCGTTTCGAATACGATGTGGACGACCCTACGCTCCGCCACGCATATCTCGATTTATATCTCTACGACAATCATTATGTCCAGTCGCTGCAGCTTTTCACGTATGCTGAAGCTGAAAGCGACGTCGACTGGGCAACCGAAGATATGTCCGGTACCATAGACTGGCTGACGGAATATTCGATTCCCGTAGAAAGTTCTCGCGGCGCAGTCAACAGGGTTACGGTTGAAATCACCGACTGGCTGGACAATCTCATAAGCGTAGAAGGAGAAACGGATAAATATATAGGCGTCCGCATAGACGACTATGCCCTCAACTCGGCGGCATACATTGTGCCCGTCCAGTTCCCCGAAGTAAGCAAGGTTGATATCGACTATTCATATGTTGACGACAACGGAACTACCTTAACGCAGTCGCTTGCCGGTGGTACGGTTGTTATGTCTGCAGGCGCCGACCTCGATTTTACCGACGAAGATGATACCGGCGTAATTCAGCTGACAGACGACGTCAACAGCAGAGTAAACGGCGCAAGGTTCGAGCTTAACCTTTATAACTACGGTATATATTCGTGCTCCGAATGCGGATTTTCTTACGATGAACATCTCGGTTACAGTTATTCCGTGGACGATTATTACTATGATTCGGACAGCGGCAGAGTGTTGCAGAGGACTTCGGCAGATACAACTCCCACATATCCTGCGGGCACGCTTTTCCGGGATATCATAGCGGATGAAAATTATTCAACCCGACATTTCGTCTGTCCCGACTGCGGCACAGAGGTAACATTTACCTACAACAGTCGTTCGGATACGCTGACGCTCAATAACTTTACCAAAGATACGCCAGACGCGATGACAGAAGAAGTAATCTGGGAATCGAGCGATTCCTCGGTCGCCCGCGTATGGAACGGAAGGTTATATGCTGTTTCGGCGGGCACGGCGACAATAACGGCCTATGCACCCGACGCGGCTATATATCCTTATCCCATGGATTCTGACCCTTATGCAACCTTCAGCTTTACTGTAATAGTGGAAGGGGAGAGTTCAACGCCTTCAGTGAGTGGGCTCTCCGTAGGTTCATATGATAACCTCACGCTCGGCACAAGCCGCAACGTATCGGGCGGTTCAATATCTGTCGATAACGGCACAAAGCTTGTACTCTATCCCAAACTCAATCCTTGGTATGTCGACAGCGCGTCAAGACTTACGTGGAGTACATCCGATGCAAACGGCGTTGAAATTCTTCAATCGGATTCAACTCAGGCGACAGTGCTCTGCAAACAGCCCGGAACATACGAAATTTATCTGTATTCCGGCAGACTGACAGGTACGTTCACGATAAGCGTAGATGAGGAGTACGTGCTCACAAGCACATACTTCTATGAATACAACGGCCCCGGATACAGCGAAACGATAACAGATGAGAATGGAGAAAGCAGGAATGTTCTTGTCATTCCCGCCAACCTCGGCATTACAAATCTCGGACATCTCATTGCCACGCAGGAAGGCCCCTTCTATGAAAATACCGATATAGATACGGTAATCGTCCCCGAAGGTGTAACGACCATAGGTCTTTCCTGCTTCGCAAATTCCTCCATACGCCGCATTTATCTTCCTTCTTCGCTCATTGCAATTTCGCTGGACGCTTTTGCAAACTGCGAAAATCTTGAAGAAGTGTACTGGTTCGACGCGAGCGAGGACAGCCGCTCGGGTATTGTGTATAACGCCGATCAGAACACTTACAACTGGGATGTATTCTTTGAGGCGGCTTCGCCTGAAATGACTTCGCAGAGCCTTGTTATAGGTTCGGAGGCATTCCTTAACTGCGTAAGGCTCAACACAATCAGCCTTGCGAAGGCTACAGCGGTTTATGACTTTGCGTTCAGCGGTTGTTCTTCTCTCACGGGCACCGTAGACCTCAGCAAAATCCGCTTCAGCGGTATGGGCGTATTCTATGGCTGCACAGGCATAACGGGTGTTACGCTCACTGCAAACACAGTACTCGGTGCATATATGTTCGCAGGCACGGGGATCACTTCTATTGAATACTTCGGTTCCTATGTCGGTGACAGAGTGTTTGCTGAGATGCCAAATCTTCAGAGTGTCATTCTTAGAAACGCCAGCGGCAACTTCTCTACGCTCAACACGATAGGTGCAAGGGCATTCGAAGGTTGCACGGCACTCACTTCCGTAACGTTTGAACGCACTTTTACGGCTCTCGGCGACTACGCTTTTGCCGGTTGTACTTCGCTTGAACGCATTGAACTTCCCGCAACCATGTCGTCGATTGGCAATTATGCGTTCATGAATTGTTCGTCTCTCGGGGAGGTTGTCCTCGACAGTTCAACCAGCCTCATCAGCACGGGCAACGATATGTTCAGCGGCTGCTCGCAGCTGAAAAAGATAACTCTCGACGACGAAAATAACACAACTATATACAGAGTCGTATCTGCGGAAAACGGGGAATACACGATGATTACCGATACAAACGGCAATCCAGTGCTCGTTCCTCCCGCATATCCCGTATCTTCCGACAGTCAGACGGTTACCGTCGGTTCAGGCAATACGGTAATCGGTGCTCAGGCTTACGCCAACAACAATTCACTCGACGGCAAAACGCTCGTCATCTCCGACGACGTAACCGAAATCGGTTCGGCGGCGTTCGCTGGTACAGGCATTACAAAAGTAGTCATTCCTGCAAGCGTAAAGGTATTCGGCGACGACATCTTCGCATATTGCGAAAATCTTGAAAGCGTGGTGTTCCTCGGCGACATTTCGGAAATTCCCGCAGGAATGTTCCGCGGTTGCAACAAGCTTGTTTCCGTTCAGATTCCCGACAGCGTAACTTCCATAGGCGATTATGCCTTCTACGGTGCGGCGCTCAAGACGCTCGAAATCGGACGCAATGTTACGTCTGTAGGTAATTACTCATTTGCAGATAACGATTATCTCACAACATTAACCTTCGCAGCTAATTCCCGCCTCGAAAGCATCGGCGACAACGCATTCAGCGGATGCGTATCGCTCGGCTCGGTAGAGCTTCCCGACAGCGTAACCGCTATAGGCGACAGGGCATTCTTCGGCGACGAAGCTCTCCGTTCGGCTTATATTTCGGCCTCGCTCAGGGAAATGGGCGATTATGCTTTCGCAGGTTGCAACCTGCTTTCGTCTGCAGAATTCGGCTATGGCGCGCAAGTAGTGGGTAACTACGCATTCGCAAGCGGAGACGGCGAGGTTGAATACACCTACTATCTTACTGACGTCACCATTCCTTCGACAGTAACAAGCATAGGCGACTATGCGTTCGCAGGAAACGCCGCAATTGTGCAAATTGACCTTTCCGGCGTTGAGAGGATAGGTTCGCATGCATTCTACCGCACGCCCGCCCTCACGACGGTAACCGTCGACAGTGATATGTCGTATGTAGGCATAAGCGCCTTCGAGGAGAGCGCAGTAAGGGATATTGACCTTTCTGGCATCGAATACTTCGACGCGCGTTCGTTCTACGGCACGGCCGTGTCCGACGGGGATTTCAACGACGCGATCGAAATCGGCGAATATGCGTTCTATAACTGCAGGCAATTTACCTCGCTTACCTTCACGCAGGTGGAGCAGATTTACAGCTCTGCATTCTATATTCCTATGCAGGACGAAGAAGGCAATACCGTTAACGGTACAATTTCTTCGATAACCCTCGGCGATAAGCTGATAGGCCTCGGCGGCGGTGCGTTCTATAATTCGGCTATAAGGAGAATAGCGCTTCCCGCATCGCTCGAAATTATCGGCACGCCAGCATTTTCCGGTTGCCTTAACCTCACGGCAATAAGCGTTGCAAGCGGAAACGAAACCTTCTTCACCAATTCGGGCGCACTTTATAAAAATCTGCCCAATGGAACTTATGAACTCGTCTGCGTTCCCAACGGCATCGTGCTTAACGGCACGGGCGAAAATATGAGGCCTTTCTCAATACTTGAAGGAACAAGCCGCATCGGCGATTGGGCTATGGCTTTCTGCGAAAATATTCACGCAGTGCGCATCCCTGCTTCCGTACAGTCGATAGGCGCTTACGGTTTCTACCGCATGGGTTACGCCATTCTCAACAACAGCTCGTCCGTCGGCGCTCTCAGCCGCGAGCTCTTCCCCAAATATATCTTCGAAGGGCTTGAAGCTCCCACGCTCGAAACCAATTATGTCGATGAGGAAGCCGTATCGCTTGTTTCGCTCTATTATACGTTCACTTACGATATAGGCTATCTTTACAGCGATATGATTATTCCCGCAAACGCTACGGGATTCGATTCAGTCGTATATGAATACTTCTTCATGAATACAGAGTATTCCGATGAACTCATCGAAGAGAACACTCAGTCGATTATAACATCTATCGAAGCTATAGATATCGACAGTCTGACTGCCGACGATGCAAATACAATAAACCGTCTGCAGACGAGCTATCTTATGCTTACTGACGGACAGAAAGCTTTTGTGAGCGATGAGCTTGTAGAAAAACTCAACGCCGCGGTGGAAAGAGTTGCCGAACTTACCGGCGGAGATAATCCCGGCGATACGCCCGGCGGAGATAATCCCTCAGGCGAAGGCGGCGGCTCCTCGTGTGAAAACGCGGGACTCATCGGCGGAATATGCGGCGGCGTCGGCGGGCTTATAGTTGTGGCGGCTGTAATAATCGTATTAATGATAATGCGCCGCAAAAAGGCTGCTTCGCAGTCGGGCGACGGCATTAAGACCGATTACGGCGCAGACGGAGAAGCGGACAGCCAGTCCGGAGAGGAAGAAGAGTCGTCCGAACAGAAAAATTCTGTCCGTGATGAAGTGCAGGACGAGGACAACTCTTCGGCTAAAACGACTGACAAGGAGGACCCGGACCGTGAATAAGAAATTATTTCTGATATCGGCTCTTGCGGCAGGAATATGCCTGTCCGCAGGCGCGCTTGCCGCCTGCGGCGATAACACGGGCGACGTCCCCGGCCCGGACGTTCCCGGCCAGGATGACGGTGTTTACACAATCACGTTCCAGACCAACGGCGGTTCCGCCGTTGAGTCTGTCGACGTAAACGCAGGTCAGTCTGTCGACCTCGATTCTTATATCACCTCCAACAGCGACGACAATTATTACTTCTACGGCTGGTATCTCGATGAAGGCTGCACAAACCGCGCCCCCGCGCAGTTCGTGCCCGATTCCGACGTAACTCTTTATGCGGCGTGGGGTCATGTTGAAACTTATACCCTCACGTTCGACAGTTGCGGAGGTTCGGCTGTGCCTGCTCAGCAGTATACAAGTTATGAGTATCTCTCGGCGCCCGCCGCTCCCACAAGGGAAAATTACAGATTTGACGGTTGGTATTGGGACAGTAACTATACCAAGGAATTTATCTTTGAAGGCAACACAATGCCTACTTCCGATCTCATCGTCTATGCAAAATGGGTAAGACTGTATACCGTCACTTTTAACACGGACAGCAACACAGTCATCGCCCCGGTTACGGGAGAGGAGGGAACGGAAATCTCAGCGCCCGCCACTCCGGTAAAGGACGGTTACGTATTCGACGGGTGGTTTGCCGACGCCGATTTCTCTACGCCATTTGAATTTTCTGTCATCACGGAAGATGCCACGGTCTACGCAAAGTGGCATCAGGCGGGACAGAGCATAAGCGTTACGCTCAATTTCAACAGCCCCGTAAGCGGTGCAACGGCAACTGCTGAACAACTCATTCTCAATGAGGGTGCTGAAATTGCCGCTTCGGAAGTTGAAGAAGATTTTGCTTCTGCAATACAAACTCAAACCGATGGTAAAGCCGTCTATATCTTTGGCGGCTGGTGTCTCGATGAAGAGGGCACTATGCCCTGCAATACCGTGCCCTACAGCGAAAGCGGAAGCGTCAGTCTTTATGCCCACTGGGTGCGCTCGGCCGCATACTGCATAGTAACGCTCACCGGCGGTCAGAGCGGAACTCTTGTTGTATATGCAAATAAAAACTCTGCGATTTCTTCGGAAATCAGCAGTTACTACGGCTCTTCTGTAACGCAGTTGACAGCACAGGACGGCACCCTTTTCAATATCAATGACGTTGTGGAAAGGGATATGACCCTTTCACCCGCCGCAGATCTCAGCGATTTTACGTTTACGCAGAACGCCGGATCTTACGGCTACACGCTCACGTCATACAGCGGCAACGATGCTTCGGTTGAAATTCCTTCATCATACAACGGAGCTCCGGTTATTGCAATAGGCGACAATGCGTTCAAAGATAACACCGCAATTACCGCAGTAACCATTCCCGACAACGTAACAACGATTGGAGCTGATGCGTTCTCCGGTTGTACAGCGCTTACAACAGTCAACGGCGGCAACTATGTCACCCGCGTCGGTCTGTATGCCTTTGCCGGTCTCGATAATGTCGGCGTGGTAGAAGGCGGAATAAAATACCTCAATTCCGACCGCCGTGTGATATTAAACTACGAAAACGGCTCTGCCATAACAATCCCTTCAACAGTAATAGCAATAGCGGAGGGGGCTTTTTGGAACGCGAGTGTAACTTCTGTTACGTTCGCTTCGGGTTGCCCCATAAAGGAAATTCCCGCATATGCATTCAGGGACTGTCTGGCTCTCAGAACGATTATCCTTTCATCTCTCAGTATTTCTTCGATTGGTAATTACGCTTTTGCGGGTTGCTCTTCTCTTAGTGCAGCGAATTTGCCCTCGACGGTAACTTCGCTCGGCGATTATGCTTTTTGGAATTGCAATACGCTCTCGTCCGTAACTATGAGCGGCGTTACAGAACTGGGCGAATACGTGTTCAGAGGTTGCAGATTTACCTCGCTCGATTTCACAGGGTTGGCTTTCACGCAGATTCCCGCCGGAGCTTTCTCTGAATGTACTTCTCTCGAGAGTATAATTCTGCCCCAGCGCATTGCGTCGATAGGAAACGAAGCATTCAAAGGTTGCACGGCTCTGACGACCGTCACTGTTAACTCGCCCGATGACAGCCGTCTTTCGGCAATAGGTGACGAAGCCTTCTCCGGCTGTTCTGCCTTGCGTACACTCATAATTTTTGCGCGTACTTACGAAGACGGCGCACTTACAAGCCTCGGTTCCAACGCTTTACAGGGCTGTGCGCAGGATTTGGTAATCTTCGTTGCGGACGGTTCGCCCGCTTACGACAGAACCAGCCAATATTATGAAGGGACAAGCGACAGAATGCTCACCTATACTGAAATTTATTCGCAGTCGGCAACATATTCAGATTGTACGATTCTTGCCGCCGATCTTTCTGCGCCCGACCTTGTCATTCCTTCGGACAATATTCTCTGCGAACTTGCTAAAAACGAAGTTTCCGCGCAGACGGACGTGCTGGCATTGCTTATAGCAAACGGCGTTTCTGCCACAGATAATGCTTCGGCGGACGACCAGATTGTTATTTCCGTTGAAGGCGTCACATTAATTACCCCCGAAAATACGGAGGGAGAGGAACTTGCCGCTTCCGACGGTCTCTATGACCTCAGCGAGCGCGGCAGATACGTTGTCTCTGTTTGCGCAACCGACCGCTTCGGCAATACAAGCTATAAAACGGTAATTCTTTCGGTGGTTTAAGCAAATATCATTGCCCGCCGTCAAATATTTCACTTTTGACGGCGGGACTATTGCTTGACTTGAATTCTACTATCTATTATAATAGTGAATATACTTTATCACACTAAAATACTTAGTGCGGCCGTATGCCGCCCCATTTACAGGAGGCTTTCGCCTTGAAAAGTACTAACGTACAAAAACGCAACATTCTTCTAATAATTTTTGCGCTTCTCGCGGTCGTATTTATTGCGTGCGCGCTCTCTTCGTGCGCGTCGACAGACGATGAGCAGCGCATTATCGAAGACGGCTACGTTCACCTCGTGACATACGAAGCCAACGGAGGCGACTTCAACCCCGATGCCCCCGGCATACAGGATTCAATGCAGGTCCGCGTCAGAGATAATTCGCTCACCGTTACCCCCGGATACAGACCCGCGGGCGCGGGCGACCTTGATATTATCCGTACGCCTGTAAGGGACGGATACACGCTCACCGGATGGGTCATCGTTGAACTCGACGAAGAAGGCAACGTCATTAGTTCGGAGGACTGGTCGTTTACATCTGACCGCGTCACAGGCGACATAACATTGCGCGCCATGTGGCTGAAGGATACGACGCTCTACCTCAATGCAATTCTGGACGACGGAACGGAGGTCAATTTCCGCGAATACTCCGTCGAACAGGGCGCTTCGTTCATTTCTTCGCTTTACAGCATGCAGAGTGACGGCACATATTCGCTTACGCCCGATAATATTGCCATCGTAGGCAACCTCACCGCAAACGGCAGGCAGTATACGGCTTTAAGTTTCTACTGGCTTGATGAAAGCAATAACCGCGTGCCTCTCACTGTTGAGAACGCAGTATTTGCTCAGGATGCAGAAGAAATGACCGTTTATGCCGAGGTAATCGAAGGCAGATATACCATGGTTACGCAGGAACTGGTCGACGAAGGTTCTCTCAACCTCAGATCAGACAGCTACTGGTACCTGCTCGAAGATATCGACTTTGGCCAGAGCTATTCATCGGGCGGCAGAAATTATACGAGCGCGCTCTCAACTTTCTCGGGTTCAATAATTGGCAACGGAAATACTATTTCGGGAATATGGGTAAGAAGTCAGGTTTCCACCCGCGCTGACGATATATTGTATTCGATATTCGGCGAAATGAGCGGCAGAATAGAGGACGTAACGTTCAGCAATGTAGAGCTTACGGTATTTGCGCCATATTCTTCGAATGCGAACCGAAATTCGGGATTAAGCATAGCCCTGCTTGCAAGTTCCTTCGGCGAAAACGGCGTCTTCGACGGCGTCACGCTTGATAACTGCAAGATAAGCATAGTCAACTCGGTCGTCGGTGAAAACGGAGAAACAACTGTATTCACCTATTCGGTTGCAGAAAATAAGCAGTGGACGGGTACGCCTGTGCTTGAGCAGAATGTAACCGGCGGTGACGGCATTGCCGTGGAAGTCAAATCCGATATAGATATGTAATCAAGCCTTACGGCGCTATAAATACACAAAATGAGTTTTGCACAAAAACAGGAGGATACTCAATGAAATCAAAATGGCTTAAGCTTGCCTGTCTCGGCCTCGTTGCGGCAATGGTTCTCCCCTTTGCGTCGGCATGCGGCGGCGAAGACCTCAACAACGAAGATCGCGCGCTCAAGCTCAGCTCGGGCGAGTTCGACGGGGTTTTCAATCCCTTCTTCGCAACCTCAGCTTACGACAGCACAATCGTCGGACAAACGCAGATTTCCCTGCTCGGTTCAGACGATAACGGCGAAAACGTAACCTATGGCCCCGACGAGCCCGTTGTCGCGCTCGACTATCAGGAAATCATGAGAACTGCCAACGGCAGCATAACCACAAACGGTTCCGCTGCAGCTGAAACGGTATATCAGATAGTCCTTAAGAACGGCATCAAGTTCTCTGACGGCGTAGAACTTACCGCGCACGACGTGCTTTTCAACCTGTATATGTATCTTGATCCCAACTATACCGGTTCCAATACGCTCTATTCAACCGATATTCAGGGACTTCAGGCATATATGGCTCAGGATCCCAATGCCGATGAAGATGCTCTTAATTCGCTCAATCAGACCTTCACGACTCTTGGCGAAAGACGTTCAACGGCCATAGAAAGATATGTGAGCACCAATTTCTCGGATACTCAGAAGCAGGATGCGATAGATGCTTACAACGAAGATCGCCTGAGATTGTTTGAATCATACGACGAAGACAACGGCACTGATCTCGCGTCCTCTTACGAAAACTATACCGAAAGCGATATCGCCGAAGATATTGCGGCCATCCGTGAACAGTTCAGGACAGATCTCACGTCTACTTACAATGCTATAGATATGACCTCGTACGAAAGTGAATATGCCCTCGATTCTTCAAAAATATGGCAGGGCTTCTTCCTTGAAACGGGCGTAATCGAGCGTAAGTATACAACTGTAGCCGGTGTTCCTGTATATGAAAAGGACAGTGACGGCAAGTTTGTCATCAACTGGGAGCAGGCGGGTATATCCTCGACAGATGATTTTACTCAGGAAGAGGCTATTGAAAGAGCGTATCAGACGTTTGCTTCCAATGACAGTCAGATAGCCAGCATACTTACCGACTGGTCCACAGGTACGACTATGCGTTCGACCTTTGCCGCTGAAGACAGGGAAATGTACTTCAACGCCATCCGCGAAGAAGAGGGCGGTCTTGCAGTCCGTTCGATTTCCGGTATCGAAGTGCTTGACGCTTCAGAATTTGAAGGCGGCAGCTATGCCGAGGGCGAATATGAAATGCTGCAGATTACCATAAACGGCATCGACCCCAAGGCAAAATGGAACTTTGCAATCACGGTAGCTCCCATGCACTATTATTCCACGCCCGAACTTACCGCGGCTGCCATGGCCGACGATGATTATTCTGAAAATTTCGGCGTAGAATATTCTTCCAACACGTTCATGAACTACGTAAGGTCGCGCAACAGCGTTCCCGTAGGTGCGGGCGTATATCAGGCGTCTACGATAAACGACGATATATTTGTTTGGGAAACTGATGAAAGCGGCAATCAGACGCAAGCCTCGCAGAACAGCCTCAACACCGTCTCTTCCGGCTTCAGGAGCAACGGCATTGTATACCTCATCCGCAATGACAATTTTGTAACGACCGGCGGCAATGAAGAAGAGGTGTACAACGCAAGGATAAAGCACCTTCAGTATCAGGTTATTTCCACAACCAACATGATGGCTTCGCTCGTCAATGAAACTGTGGATATCGCCGATCCTTCCGCGAAACAGGAAAACGTATCCGAAGTAGACAGTACCGAACACCTCACCAGCATTCAGGTTCAGACCAACGGTTACGGCTACATCGGTATCAATGCTAAATTTGTTCCTAACCTTTATGTCCGCCGCGCCCTCATGAGCGTTATGGATGTAACTCTCGTTCAGGAATATTACCCCAACGAGCTTTCCTTCCCCATTTATCGTTCGTTCTCCACGACGAGCTGGGTATATAACGCATTCCCTTCGGCGGGCCTCGAACATTGGGATCCCGAAAGCAGATATCCTTACGATTCGACCGGCTTAAAAGCAGCAGAGCTCTTAAGACAGGGCGGATGCAGGCAGCTTAGTGACGGCAGCTGGGTTGATGATGAAAATAATCCTCTCGAATTTACTTTCACTATCGCCGGCGATTCCACCGACCACCCTGCAAACCTCACCTTCCTCAACGCTATATCGGTACTCGATAAAATCGGCATAGAAGCAACCCTCGTAACCGATGCCCGCGCTCTTTATAAGCTCGCCAGCGGCGGTCTCGCAATATGGGCTGCTGCATGGACTTCTACCGTAGACCCCGATATGTATCAGGTTTACCACAAAAACAGCCGTGCAACATCCGTCCTCAACTGGGGGTATGATTACCTCGTCACCGAAGGCAACGCAACCACAGATGAGATGAATATTATAAACGATTTGAGCGACTTAATCGACGAAGGCCGTGAATATCTCGATCAGGCATCCCGTGCCGGCATATATCGCGAAGCTGCAGACATGGTAATGGAGCTCGCCGTTGAACTTCCCCTCTACCAGAGGTGCGACATGTACGTTTATAACAACCAGGTTATCGACGCTGCTTCGCTCTTCCAGGAGCCTTCGCCTTACATGAGCCCCATTTCGGAGATATGGAAGGTAAGTTATTTAGGCAATTAATTTATATAATTTAATTGTAAATCAACGGAGTTACAATGGTTAAATACATTATAAAAAGATTGCTTCTCTGCATTCTCATACTGTTCGGGGTGTCGATAATCCTGTATGCGCTGTTAAGGTGCATGCCGGGCGACTACGTAACCAATAAATTTACGTCAAACCCGAACGTTGAGAATTCGGCAGAAAAGCTCGAGCAGATGCGTGCAATATACGGTCTCGATACCGATATTTTCACGGGATATATTAGGTGGCTTTTCGGTAATCCCGAACAGGGCACAAAGGGAGCGATATTGTTCGACTTCGGCCAGTCCTTCGTCTATGAACAGCCCGTAACTCAGGTTATATCCGATCATATGTGGATATCCTTCCTTCTTACGCTCATAAGCCTTATAATTTATTATCCTCTGGCTGTTTTCCTCGGTACGCGCGCGGCCGTGAAGCAGTACGGTGCATTCGACTATGCAACTACGGTGCTCACGATGATCGGTATATCATTCCCGACGTTCTTCTTCTCGGCTATAGTCGTCAAGATTTTCGTCTATGACCTCGGCTGGTTCGAAACCGGTCTTCAGTCGGCGGGACTTATCAACCCCAGCGGATGGGAACTGTTCTGGAATCAGGCATGGCACCTCGTTTTGCCTATGTTTGTAGTCGTCGTGCTCAGCATAGGTTCGATAATGCGTTATACCCGCACCAATATGCTCGAAGTGCTCAGCGCCGATTACATCCGCACCGCCCGCGCAAAGGGACTTTCGGAAACGTCAGTTGTCTATAAGCATGCGTTCAAAAACACCATGATTCCCATGGTAACAGTGCTTGCCGGTCTTTTGCCCGGCTTGTTCGGCGGCTCGATGATACTCGAAGACTTCTTTGATATCCCTGGCATCGGTCAGATTGCATACAATGCCATGAACGCCGGCGACATTCCTTTCGTCATGGGTTATAACATGTTCCTTGCATTGCTTACGGTAATAGGCATGCTGTTAACCGATATAATGTACGTCGTGGTTGACCCTCGCGTTAAAATTACAAGTTAGGAGAAGGCAGATGGAAGAAATTAACAAGGAAGGCATAATCGAAGAAGCTTATAAGCTTGAAACCGATGAAGCCCTCGAAGAAACGTTAGAAACGCCGCCTTCGCCTCAGCCCGGGGAACACGGAGAAGAGGAAGAAATGTCCATCGCGGACAACGTCCGCGCGCTCAGCCCCACAAGGCTGGTATTGAAGCGCTTCTTCCGTTCAAAGCTTTCGGTCATCGGTTTGGCCATGATAATATTCCTGTTTGTGTTCTGCTGGATAGGTCCGCTCTTTTCTCCCTATGAAGAAAACGAGATGGCTGCAGGCACCGGTGAATACGTCAGCGTAACAACGTTGGTTGTACAACCCGTCGGCGACGAAGATTTTGAACCTTACACCGTATATATCGTCAGAAGAACTGAAGCTCAGCTCAGCAGAAACGCGCCCCCTTCGGCCGACCACTGGCTCGGAACGGACAGCGAGGGCAGAGATATCCTCACCCGTATAATGTATGGCGGCAGGGTTTCGCTTACGCTCAGCTTGATAGTCGTCTTCCTTGAAGCGATAATCGGCATTATTTTGGGCGGACTTGCAGGCTACTTCGGGAAATGGGTAGATACGCTCATAATGCGTATAATCGATATTTTCAACTGTATCCCTACGTTGCCGCTGCTGCTTATCATAGGCTCGGTGCTCGACGGTGCGGGCGTCAACCCCAATGTCAGAATATACTTTATGATGGTATTCCTGACGTTGCTGGGCTGGACGGGCGTCGCTCGAATAGTCCGCGGACAGATTCTGTCGCTGCGTGAACAGGAATTCATGGTTTCTGCTACCGCAAGGGGGCTTTCGACAACGCGCAAAATTTTCCGTCACCTCGTGCCCAACGTCATACCTCAGCTCATTGTATCCATGACGCTCGGCCTCGGTTCGGTAATACTTATGGAAGCGTCGCTCTCGTACATGGGTCTCGGCGTTCCACTGACCAGCGCATCGTGGGGCGGTATGATTAACGCCGTAAAAGATCCGCTCGTTCTTACAAACTACATCAACCTCTGGGTACCCCCCGGAATATGCATCGTTCTCGCGGTGCTCGGTTTCAACTTTATCGGCGACGGTCTTCGCGATGCGTTCGACCCTAAAGCAAAAAGGTAAGAGTATAAAATGTTATTCAAAAAACGCACAACAACTCAATCCGAAAGCTCTGAAGGCGGCGAAGTTAAAAAATCGGCGCCCAAGGGCAATCCGCACTATCTTTCGGCAAAGGAATCGCGCGAAATCGCAAAGAGCAACGCCCGCACGATTCGTGAGTTAGAAAAGAAGAAGAGGGTCAAGCATGTGGATGAAAGCATGTATACATGCCGGATGCACGACGAAAACAACATTGTTGAATTCGATGACCTTCACACATATTTCTTTACCGACGCAGGCGTTTCCAAGGCTGTCGACGGCGTTACGTTTTCCATCCCGAAGGGTGCAACGGTGGGCGTCGTCGGCGAATCCGGTTGCGGCAAATCTGTAACCAGCCTTTCGCTCATGCAGCTTGTTCAGTCCCCCCAGGGGCAGATAGTCAGCGGCGAAATACGCTTCAATATGGGTGACAAAGCTTACGATATCGCCAAGATGCCGGTCAGCGAAATGCGCAAAATCCGCGGCAAACAGATTGCCATGATTTTCCAGGAACCAATGACCAGCCTCAATCCTGTATTCCGCATCGGTTATCAGATCGATGAAATGGTGCTTCTGCACACGGGTTGCACTAAAGAAGAGGCAAAGGAGCGTAGCATAGAAATGCTGAAGCTCGTCGGTATAGCCGCTCCCGAGCGCGTTTACCGTTGTTACCCGCACGAACTTTCGGGCGGCATGCGTCAGCGCGTGATGATAGCAATCGCGCTGTCGTGCAATCCCAGACTAATCATAGCGGACGAACCTACAACCGCTCTCGACGTTACCATTCAGGCCCAGATTCTTGACCTTTTAAGGGAAATAAAGGACAAAATCGACGGTTCCGTCATGCTGATAACGCACGATCTCGGCGTAATTGCAGAAATGGCAGACTATGTCGTCGTCATGTATGCGGGACGAGTCATTGAAACGGGAACGACCGAGGAAATTTTCCGCAACCCTCTGCATCCTTATACAATAGGTCTGCAGAAGAGCAAGCCCGTCGTCGGACGTAAAATCGACAGACTGTACAATATCCCCGGACAGGTTCCCAACCCCATCGATATGCCTGACTTCTGCTACTTCAAGGACAGATGCGACAGATGTATAGATAAATGCAACGGCGAGTATCCCCACTTTATCCATGTTTCGCCCACGCACCGCGTGTCGTGCTATCTTTATGAAGGCATGGAAGGCAAAGGAGGTTCCAAATGAGCGAAAATCTCTTAGAAAACCCCGAAAATACCTCTGTTCCCGAAGAAGCTGTGCTCGACGCCGTTCAGCAGGAGGAAGAGAAAGCGGAGGAACAGGCAGTCATACCTGAAGAACCTCTCGACCCCGACGCTCTTCTCGAAGTGCGTCACCTCAAGAAGTATTTCCCCGCCAAAAAAGATTTCTTCGGCAGACCGATTTCATTTGTAAAGGCTGTCGACGACGTCAGCTTTAAAATAGAAAAGGGTACGACGCTCGGCATAGTCGGCGAATCGGGTTGCGGCAAAACAACGCTCGGCCGTACAATTCTGCGCCTTCAGCCCGCTACGGACGGTCAGATTTATTTCGACGGCAAAGATATCAATAAGCTTAAAACCGCAGAAATGAACGCGCTCCGTCCACAGATGCAGATAATCTTTCAGGACCCTTATTCCAGCCTTTCGCCCCGAATGCCCGTCGGTGAAATTATCGGCGAGGCTGTGGCACAGCATAAGCTCGTGCCTAAGTCAGAGCTAAAGGAATATGTCCTCGAAGTAATGAAGAGCTGCGGCCTTCCCTATCATTATTACGAGCGCTACCCGCATGAATTTTCGGGCGGCCAGCGTCAGCGTATATGTATAGCTACGGCTCTCGCTCTCAAGCCCCGTTTCGTCGTCTGCGACGAACCCGTATCCGCGCTCGACGTTTCCATTCAGGCGCAGATAATCAACCTGCTTAAAGATATGCAGGAGAAGATGGGGCTTACTTATATATTTATCTCGCACGACCTTTCGGTCGTCGAGCATATCTCCGACAGAGTAGGCGTAATGTACCTCGGAAGTCTGGTTGAATACGGCAACACGGACGATATATTTACCAATCCCATGCATCCGTACACCGAAGCATTGTTTTCGGCAGTGCCCATACCCGACCCTGACAGGCATTCCAAGCGCATTATTTTAAGCGGGGATATTCCCAGCCCTATAAATGCACCTTCCGGTTGCAAATTCCATACGCGTTGCAATCACTGTATGGAAATCTGCAAGGAAGTTGCGCCTAAATTCAGGGATTACGGCAACGGACACATGGTGGCATGCCATCTCTATCCCCAGGAATAAATCAGGAGCCCGCGTGAAAAGTAAAGAAAAGAAGCAAAAACCCGTCTTTGTAGACGACGGCAGAACTATTGCCGATATGGACTGCGAAGTTATAACGGGTTATAAATCAAAAGAAGCGCGTAAAAATCACGAAGAAATCCGCTCTTTAAACCTTACTAAGAAGGAGAGAAAGGCGATATATATCGGCGTGTTCAAATATTTCATGCCGTATTTTTTGTGTTTTTTGTTCGTATTCGTGTCCCTTCTTTTAATTATGTATTTCGGCATGCGCGGCTGAATCAAATTTAACGATAAGCTCAAATTTAGTTTATCATAAAAAATTGCGATAATACCATAGTGTCAATTTTCTTTTAGTTTTTGCTCGCTTATGGTAGAATATTGTAGATAAAAATTTTATCCTCTGATTTTGTCGTGAAATTTTTCAAGGCAAAACAGAAAGCTTCGGTCATAAGACCGGAGCGCCGAATATTAAAATTTTACCGGAGGATTTCATGAAGAAGTTTATAAGCACAATTTTAGCTGTGCTCATGGCTTGCGTCCTCGTGTTTGCCGCCGCATGCGGCGACGACAATAACCCTTCCGATGGTGCTGCGGCTTATACCATAACCGTAACAACTCAGGGCGGGCAACCTGTTCAGGACGTAAGAATTTACATGATGCTCGGCGATACGACGCAGGACGTCGACTTTACCGATGAAAACGGGCAGATTGTTTTCAACCTTGACCCTGCAGAGTATACCGTCGACATTGACGAAGATACTCTCAGTCCCGGTTTCACTCCTGAAAGGAGTTCTTATATCACCCATTCCTATTCCGAGGAAGTCAATATCGTACTTGAAAGCAGCGTCATCGATGCTGAGGCGCCTGCAGGTACGGTATATTCCGAAGGCGACGTAATGTATAATTTCAGTTATACCGAAGTAGAAACGGGTGAAACCAAAACGCTCCTTGACGCGTTCGAAGGAAAGGAAATGGTCATGCTCAACTTCTTCTACACGACCTGCAGTCCTTGCCTTACCGAAACTCCTCTGCTTCAGGAAGCCTATGCGCAGTATAGCGACTCTGTATCCATAATCTCCATAAGCGATTATGCCCGCGATACAGCAGATCTCGTCAGAGGTTTCAAGTCGGGTCACAACCTTACTTTTGATGTTGTGTTTGACCTGTCTGACGATTGTGTGACAAAAAATTTCGAATTCCCCGGCTATCCCACCAACATTATAATCGACCGCTACGGCGTCGTCTGCATGGTTGAATCGGGCGGCATTACCGACGTAAACGTCTTCCTTGAATGGTTCGAACATTACACCGGCGACGATTACGTTCAGGATATCGGCAACGATTACGAACTTGAGATACCCGATCCGTCTATCTTCCCCGAAACGGGCGCCGTATTGGATGCAGTAAAATCTTCCGACGGCAGTCTTTCGGCCGACGGCAGAAGCTTCTCTGTACGCTGGGACGATACTAGCGTATACACCTGGCCTTGGATTTTAAGCGAAGGCGGCGGTATTCAGTCGGCAAACACCAACAAGAGGGGCTCGTTCTCGCTGGTATACTTCGACTTTACGATAGAAAAAGACGGCATCCTCGCATTCGACTACAAAACGAGTTCTGAATTGGATTCCGATATCTTCTATATCTTCCTCGACGGCGAAATTATTTATTCGTTCTCGGGTTCAACCCAGCAGGATTTCGAAACATTATACGTATATGCCGGTGACGGATTCGAACATGAACTGGCTCTGTCGTATGTAAAGGACAGCGGCAGCGACGTGGGCGAAGATACCATTTATGTAAAGAATATGCGCGTCACCAATGAGCAGGAGCTCACTGAAAATGGTGCAACGCTCAACGTGCTCCGTCAGGCGGCTACAAACCTTGATGATTCCGATCCTTCAAATCCCCATTATACAGAATATGTAGACGCTGTTCTGGGTTCAGACGGTTATTATCACGTCGGTTCGGCAGACGGCCCCATGCTCTTTGTTGAAATGAGGGATGACACTCTTTGGAATTACGGACTTTTCACTCTCGCTTACAGCGCCGCAAACGATTCAAGTCTCACGCCCAGCGATCCCGAATACGTTCTTGTAGGCGACAACGGCGAAAATTATAGTTTGATCCGCAAGTATGCGTTCTATGAATCATGTCTGTTGGATATTGACATGACTCCGGTAACGCAGGAACTTCACGACTTGCTCGTGGATATCGTAGCATCTCTCGGCGATTCTGCTGTCGATGACGAGAATGAATGGCTCGAGCTTTGCCGTTACTATGACCAGTATGGTGTTCCTGAAGAAATTGTTTCGGGCGATCCTTTGCTCGGTCTTTCGCTTGAACACAGTGTAGAATTCAGCGGCACAGGCGTAGAAAGCTATGAAGTAGAAGCTATTCCCAAGACGCCTCGCGGTATGTTCTTCTCATTCACGCCCGAAGAAAACGGTTCTTACATTATTCTTACGGGAAATGCATTAACTTCAACAGGCAGCAATGAGATCGGCACAATAATCTGGATGTTTGACTACACTCCCGGCGATGACGTCCTTGATCCTGTCACAACAACTGAAAATCAGGACGGCATGCTGGTAACATCATCTCTCGATGCCGGCGTAACCTATTATTTCGGTGCCGCACTCGATGACCCTAATTCAATCGGAACGTTTGTCCTCAGTATTGTAAAGAACGATGCCGATTATGTCGTAAGACCCGCCGCCTCGAACTTCTACACTGGTACGGGCAGCGAAGATGTAACTCTTCCCACATATATCAACGCAGTTCTTGAAGATGATGGCTACTATCATGCATACAGCAGAACAAACGGCAGTGAATACAGTCTTGTGCTTATCAATGTATTGAATGCAACGTCGTTCAGCTCATACTCGCTTGAAGAGCTTATCAACGGCGGAGAGTACGAGTATACCGACAGCGAAGGCAATACGCAGACGGCTACGCTCAGCCCTACGTTCGACTGGTCGGCCACCGGATATTATGCTACACATCATAATGCTGAATATCTGGCATGTGTTCCCGAAGAGTATCGTCAGGACTGGACGGAATATCTGCAGAAGTATATTGATCAGGCTAAGGCAGAAACGAATGAATTCAGCGGTTATGTAGCAGCAAATGAAGAACTCGTCGAATTCCTTAAGATTCTGACTGCTCTCGAAGGTGCGCTCACCGATAACGCATGGATGCAGCTTGCATACTATGTAGAATACTTCAATTAATGTAGCGCAATCTATCAAAATAATTGTTTTGCGGCGGAATTATCCGCCGCAAAAAGATTATATTTAAAATAAAAATAAGGAGAATATAAATATCATGACAAAGAAAATAAGAGCGGCATTTTTGCTCTGCTTAACTCTTTGCATTGCGGCATTTGCCATTGTCTTTGCCGCATGCGCCGATAACGGCGAAGAATCTCTTCCCGCAGGCACGTATCAGGTTACCGTACAGTATGAAGACGGTACAGCTGCAACAGATTTGGACGTTCAGCTCTGCAGGATTGACGAAAACGGCAATGAAGGCCTTTGCCTTACGCCTGTTGCTGTAGACGAAAACGGCGTTGCAACGGTAGTCGATAATGGTTATGTTGATGGCCAGCAATACCACATTAAGGTTGCCGACAACACCGTTCCCGACGGCTATGTATGTGAACCTGCCACTACGGTAAGCGGTCAAAGCTATTACACAATAGTACTCAAGGCTGCATAACAGCTGATATAAAAAGAGACCTCCCGCACAGGAGGTCCTTTTTTATACAAAAAATTTCAGTTATGACTGAATGACATAGATTATATAAAGGCGGTCGCGTTTCAGTGCGGCCGCCCTTATTTTGGACTTTTAAATTGTTCAGAGAATTATTCTGCCTGCTCAGCAGGTTGCTCTATTACGGAAACTATTGCCGTTTCAAGTTCGTCGTAAGTTATTTCACCTATTCTCTTGAACTGAATTACGCCGTCTCCGTCGAGTATAAGCGTCATTGGATAGGAGCCGTTGCCGCCGAGCGTCTGGTATACCGTTCGTGAATCGGAAGCCTGAACAGAATCCTGCATAAAGGTTATGTTCCATTGGTCCCAGCCCGCGTCGTGAAGATATTCGTTAATGTCTACGCCTCTTTCGGTATAGTCAGAATGAATGGCTATAACAGCGATTTCGTCTGAATACTTATCTGCAATTTCTGCAAAGTAGGGGAGTTCTTCAACGCAGGGGCCGCACCATGTGCCCCAGAAGTTTATAACCGTTATGGTTCCGCGCGTATCCGCAAGGCTGTAAGTCGTTCCTTCCGTGCCGTCGTAAACTGACAAGGTAAATTCGGGGCAGGTGTCGCCTACGTTGTTGCCTTCGGTCACGCGCTCGGTTGCGCTCGCATCGAAGAAGTTGTAGTAAACTATAGCGCCTATCAGCGTTGCCGCGGCTATTACGCATACTGCAATTTTAAGAATTTTCTGTCCCTTGGGGCCTATGTAAGGCCTTCTGGGCACCTTGCGCATGGGCGCAGACTCTTCAGTATGTTCATCGGCGTGGGAAGGCTGTGCAACAGCTGCGGCCGTTTGGGAAAGAACCACATTTTCGCCTTCGCCCGCAGTTGCCGTTGCCGCGGCGGGCTGCAAAAACGAAGTTAAGGGAACTTTTACCGATAAATCGCTTTCAACGTCGTTGGGCTTTACAAATATCGAAGAGCCCTTCCAAACGATTGCCTTTGTGGGGCAGACGGAAATACATTCGCCGCAGTTTATGCATTCATGATCGCCTACGTGCTTGATATCCATTTTGCAGTGGGCAACGCACAGACCGCAGTCGACGCACTTATTTTTTTCAACTTTGACGCCCAGCAGGGCTATTTTATTGAAGAATCCGTATATCGCGCCGAGCGGGCACACAAAGCGGCAGAAGGGGCGGTACATGAATACGCTGGCAAGCAGTATTACTACAAGCACGGCAAACTTCCATGTAAACAGGCCGCCGAGCATTCCGAACATGTCTGCATTGACGGGGTTGATTAAAAGGAGTATCGCGCCGCCCAGCGTTCCAGAAGGGCATATGTATTTGCAGAACCCCGGCACGGGCGTATTCTGCAACATGAATGCGAGGGGGATGGCCACTACCAATGCAATCAACAGCACATATTTAAAGTAAGAAAGTATGCGCGTTATCCGGTTTTTCTTCAGCTTGGGGGTTTTAATCTTATAAAGCAGATCCTGCAAAAGTCCCGTGGGACACAAAAAGCCGCATATAGTTCTGCCGAGCATCAGACCGAATAATGCAAGTATGCCGAGCACATAGACGGGAGTCTTTGTTCCGGAGCCCGCCAATGCGTTCTGCAACGCGCCGAGCGGACACGCACCCACGGTTGAGGGACAGGAGTAACAGTTCAGACCCGGTACGCACACATTTTTTGTGCCGCCCGTGTATATCATGCCGTTGAACAGGCCTTTTATATTCGCGTTTGTCAGCAGGGCGGCATAGAGCTGAATAATCCTCCGCCTTGTCGGAACATGGTTTTTACACCAAAGGCCTATTTTTTTAAAAAAAGAGCCGGTTTTTGTTAAAAAATTCTTCATATCAGCCGAGTCCTATACATTCGGTACATATATTTATCGCCTTGCCGAGCACGTCTGCCATTCCGCCGTTGAGAATGCCGAGCACGATGAATACGACGGCAATTACAAAAACGGCTATGCGTATAATCAGTAAAGTGAGAGGGGATTGAAGCGCAACTGCTATTTTACCCTGTGCGGCGGGCTGAGTCTGTGCCTTACCGCCTACAGAAAGCATTTTTCTTGCCTGCGGAAGTATCTTTTTTGCCGAAACAGCGTCGAATATCGCCGCGCCGCAGCTTGCGGCAAAGGCAATTATCACGCAGGGCAGCACGCTTCTCACAAGCGAAAGTATAGCTTCGTTGGGGTCAGCGGGATAAGCGGGGAGATTGAACAAAAAGTACGCTCCGACGCCCGCGCATATCAGGCAGACCGCCAGACAGCTTATCCAGACTATGCGCCTTATTTTGCCCTCTTTTTTTACGGCCGCTGCCGCTTCGGCAAATCCTTCGGCCTCGCTTTCTTTGACGGAGAGATTTACGAATCTTTCGACCGAAGCTCTGTCGTCGGGCAGTCGCTTAAGTTTTTTCTTTTCTGCGGGATAACCTGTCCAGATAATTCCGCCCGCAACTACTGCGGCTACCCATATCCAGAAGGGAGCGGCTATCGCGGTGCAGCGTTCAATTACAAGTTCGCGGCTGTAATCGAGCCCGCTGTAGTATATGTCCGCCGCCTGCGAAATGAACAGTATTCCGACGACAAACGTGAATACGCCAAGAAATATGCCGTACCAGAAGTGCAGCCGTCGTATGGCTGTATGTGTCATATAACATGCCTCCGATGTGCATTTATGCATTTATAGATAAATTATACGCACCGCCGCGCTTGCTGTCAAGCTATTGTCGGCACAACGTGCGCGCGTGCGCGACAATATATAAAATATACGCGCATGATACGCGCATGCATTGGTCGGTTTTGCTTGACATAACGCCCCGCGCGGCGTATGCTGAATGTATGAATGAAAAAATTTACCAAGGATGCATTGCCGTCTTAAGGGACGAACTCGTTCCCGCAATGGGCTGCACAGAACCTGTGGCCGTGGCCTATGCCGCCGCACTCGCGCGTTCCACTCTGGGCTCAGTGCCCGAAAAGGTTGTTGTCGACGTCAGCGGCAATATACTTAAAAACGTTAAAAGCGTCATCGTTCCGAACACAAACGGAATGCGCGGCATACCCGCCGCCGTCGCCGCGGGAATAGTGGCGGGCGACCCCGGGTTAAAACTCGAAGTGGTTTCGCGCCTGACCGATGAAGACCGCAAAAAAATCTCCGCATATCTTGCCCGCAACTGCATAACCGTCGGACAGTCGGACAGCGGTTGCGTGTTTGATATAGCAATTACAGCAATGTCGGATAAAGACAGCGCATTTGTGCGCATTTCGGGCAGTCATACAAACATCGTGCGCATAGAAAAGTGCGGCGAAGTTCTCTTTGATAAGCATGCCGAAAGTGAAGATTCCGGCAATCTTTCTAAATTCAAGGGCGATTTGACAGTAAGCGACATTGTGCAGTTTGCAGATTGTGTAGATCTTGCGGAGATTGAAGACCTCATCGACCGTCAGATAAGCTACAACAGCGCGATAGCAGAGGAAGGGTTAAAAAACGACTACGGCGCGCGCGTAGGGAAAATCCTGCTCGATGCATTCGGTACGGACGTGCACAACTTGGCCAAGGCGACGGCCGCCGCAGGGTCGGATGCCCGCATGAACGGTTGCGAACTGCCCGTCGTTATAGTTTCCGGCAGCGGGAACCAGGGCATGGCCGCTTCACTGCCCGTTATAGTCTATGCAAAGCACCTCGGCAGTCCGCGTGAAAAACTTCTTCGTGCGCTCATAGTTTCCGACCTTGTAACAATTCATCTTAAGGCTGGAATAGGCTGCCTTTCGGCGTACTGCGGCGCAGTCAGCGCAGGTTGCGGTGCAGGGGCGGGAATATGTTACCTGCGCGGCGGCGGTTTCGACCAGATTGCTCATACGATTGTTAATGGCCTTGCCATCGAATCGGGTGTCATATGCGACGGCGCAAAATCAAGTTGCGCGGCAAAGGTAGCGTCTGCCGTAGAAGCGGGGCTCGTCGGCATGGAGATGAACGCCCGCGGCAGCGAATTTTTGGGCGGCGACGGCATATTGGAAAAGGGAGTGGAGAATACTATCAGAAATGTGGGCGAACTCGCGCGCAACGGCATGCGCGAAACCGATGAAGAGATAATCCGCATGATGATTAAGAACATCAGATAATTAAGTAAAACTGATATTTACATTAAGCATAACTCATGGCTGATTGCTCAAGCGCAGCTCCAAACGATTGACAAATAACCTGCAGTTTTTGTATAATAATGCAGTAAAATTTATATTTGCACTCATTTTGTTATGTTTATCTTTTTGGAGGATATAAATCGATGAAAAAATTTGCTTTGCTTGCAGGCGGGTTGCTCGCGCTCGGCCTTGGCGTTTTCTGTGCCTGCGGCGATGACGGCGAAACCGGAAATCCTAACAATCCGCCCGACGGAGGCGACCCTTCAACGCCCGTTCAGATAGGTGCGCTCGACGACACCTTATGGGTAGACGCAGGCGGCACTCTCGACCTTGCAAACTCTACTCTCGACGGAGTCTCTTCGTTCAGCATAACGGGTGTAACCGGCACTAATGCCGATCAGGTCATTTCCTGCACGGCAGACGATGTGTCTTACACGCTTTCCCTCAACGATGACGGTGCTCTCGAGATGCGCGCGGAGGATAATTCCTTGTATCGTATTTTTCTCGCCGATGCTTCGGCTTTTGCCGGCGCATGGTACAATACGGATGATGCTTCGACCTATTACGTCATCTCTTCAACTGTCGATGATGAAGGATATTTCAGCTGGAAAAACTATTCAGTTTCGTCCATAAATACAGCAGACCCTTACGAAGCCGTTACCATATTCGAAATATATGAAAGCGGCAGCGCTGGCCTCACATTCTACATTCCCGAATATGAAATATCTTATTATTATTACGGCTCGGGGTCTTCTTCCGTCGTATACATGAACGACGGTTCTGCTCTCGGAAGCAATCAGGTCGTCCCCTATACCGGAGTATTTGCCGATACGTATATGAATAACGACGGCGAACAGATTGCCATCGACTTCAATGCCAACACGATGACGTTCAACGGCAATGCAGTCAACGACATGCAGACAGGCATTACAATCTACGGCGCGGGAATCAGCTTCAGCTATGATCAGGTAGCTTATGCGCTCGTTTATATGAATGACAGCGTCTATCTCGCCAGCGTGAACGGCCTTGTTTCATATGCTCCTTACGATGCCGATTGGCTTACGGGCGGCGGCAACGACGGCGGCTGGACTCACGGCAGCACGGTAGCAAGCGCATCATTCGCCAATGATGAAAATATCACTTTTGACGGCGTTCAATGTGCAATGACAAAGGCTGTCGAGAACGGCAATCTTGTTTATAGTTTCACTGCCGGTTCTACTTCCTACGCAATAACTCCGGTATATGGCTCTGACGATGTTTTTTGGCTCGAAACTGATGATCCGGTGCAATATGGCTACTGGTTCCGCAATTCGGCAATGGAATCTTTCGTTCAGACGTACACTTCCAATTCTGAAGATCTTGTCGTACACGATGATTACACCATTGACCTTACGATAAACACCGTCGGCAACGACAATAATTTAATTCAGACTCCTTACCATCCCAGCGCTACATTCAGCTATATTGCTGAAAACGGCGCGATTGCGTTAACATTCAGTCATCCTGTCGTGGGGCTCGACCTCAACCTTATACTTGCAAACACCAATGGCATCTATTGGGCAATAGCCGGCGTTTCCGGAAGCTATGGGTATTATTCGGCATATCTAACCGCAAATTACGAAGCAACGGCTATAGAGCAGGTAACGCAGTCTTTCGATGCTGAGGAAAACGATTATTTCACGACAGGCGGCACAAATCCCGATACTATCGCATTTGATTTTGATACGGGTCTTGCAACAATGGTGATGGACAGCACGCAGAGACAGTATTACTTCTCGTGGGGTTATTACTTTATAGGCGATAACACGACGGAGCCTCAGCTCTACCTCGAAGTAAATACCACTCCTGAAAACATTGACGCCACCCACGTATCGTATACAAGATACCTTCTTGTACCTTCGGCTGAAGGACTTACGCTTACGCCCTCGACTTATACAATAGACAATACGGCGGGGACGGTTGAAACAGAGGAAGGAGCTGATGTGTTCTATCTCGCTGAAAGCACTTTCAACGCGCTTTGCGATACAAGGTTCGTCTATGTCGGCCAGTATGTAACTTCGCACTTCTCTATTAATACAGACGGTTCGCTCAGCGTAGAGACATACAATTTATCCGACGGCAGCACTACCTTATTCACCGCGTCTCCTTATGATTACACTCTCGGCATGTCTTATGTCGGCGGCAGGGAGGTAATTACTCTCGTGGCAGAAAACAGCGCCGGCGAGTCTCTCACCATTGTAATAACAGACAGGCTTTATGCAACAATCAATGATTCTCTCGTATACTGCATCGAGGATTTAGCCGAAGTGGCTGGCACTTATGTAGACGGGGATGGCAACAGCGTGCTCAGCATCAGTACTTCCGGCGTCATCTCTGTTGCCGACGGCAGTACAGTTACCGTAACGTCCATTGAAACGACTGAAGGGGCGTTTATCGTGAATTATACCAATCATGCTTTGCAGTATACTGCTGTATTTAACGGCTCAACAGTTACTGTAACAGGTTCTGGCAGCAGCAACACATACAATAAAGTAAGCTATAATCCTGAAAGGTTTGTCGGCACATATTCTGTGAGCGGCGTCGAAATAAGTGTCTCTGCTTATGTTGCCGGAATAAATGAGAATATTTCACTCGTTACGAGAATCAACGGCATTTTGTGCTCGTCAAGCCAGACATATACCGAGGGCAATCAGGTACTCACTTTCAGGGCGACTGATCCTCAGACTCTCAGGCTGATCATCTGCACCATGACGCTTAGCGAATCCGGGCTCTCAATACAGCTCAATACTGCTACGGATCCTATGACTGCGGCAGCATCGTCATGGTCATACGCTGATTTTGCCTTCGATGATGAGAAAGACCTCGGCGAAACGGGTACGCTTACCTGCGTTGAAAAGGAGAATGCTCCTCTGTTCATTCTCAACGGAGCGCTTTGCGATTCTTATACCGTCTCGGTTTCGGCGGAAGGAGTAAAAACTCTCGACCTTGCTTTCGGTACTACGACCGTGCGCATAACCGTAGGGAGTGACGGTATTCCCGTAGCAAGCGTTGTAGCTTAAATTTAAAGCATAAAGCGTCATCTTCTGCGTAAAGCATAAGATGACGCTTTAATTATCTGAGAATAAAAAAACACAGAGCAAAAACTCTGTGTTTTTTGTGGTTGAGGTGACGGGACTTGAACCCACGACCTTCTGGTCCCTAACCAGACGCGCTACCAAACTGCGCTACACCTCATCAGCAAGCCTATTTATTATACTTGAAAAATTACAAAAAGCAAACTATTTTCGGGTCATTTCACAAAAAAATTTTAAGAAATTTTATTTAATGTTTCAAAAAAATAATTTACAAAGTATATAGCGTATTATATAATAATTTTATGTGGACGTGGGAATTAGTAGTGCAGGTGTTTTTAATAGGCATATCTCTCGCTATGGACGCCTTTGCCGTCTCTATTTGCGACGGAATGTGTTACAGCGACATAAACAAAAAGAAGGGAGGGGTTATCGCCCTCACCTTCGGTGTGTTTCAGATGGCCATGCCGTTAATCGGTTTCTTTGTTGCATTCGGCTTGTCGCAGGTAATTCAAACCGAATATATCGACCTTGTCGACCATTGGGTGGCGTTCGCGCTGCTCATTTTTATCGGCGGCAAAATGATAATCGAATCGGTTTTGGAGCTGCGCCGCCCCGAAGAGCAGCTGGCGCCTAAAAAGTTCAGTCTTGCCGAAGTGCTTGTGCAGGGCGTCGCAACCAGCATAGACGCCCTTGCTGTCGGCATTAGTTTTATAGCAATGTATGAAGACGGCATAACGGAAGTAACTGTCTGGGGGTATACGGGAATAATCGGAGCGACCACAGCAATTATAGTTGCAATCGGCGTTTTTATCGGTACGCGCGTCGGCAAGCTTTTCGGCCGCAAAACGGGCGTGGCCCAAATAATAGGCGGCCTCATTCTTGTCGCAATAGGACTTAAAATATTAATTGAAGGACTCATTTAATGCGCATTTTATTTCCTGAATTATGCGTTCGTTGCCGCGCTTGAAGATATTTTCTTTAAGTGCGGTTTTTAATTTTTTATCGGCAATCAGCTCGTCGATGCCTTGTTTCAGCGTTGTCGGCGTCATGTCGCCTTCCCGGAGTATTCTGCAGAGGCCGCGCTCGTAAAAGTACAGTGCGTTATCAACCTGATCTCCGCGGCTTGCGCCGTTTTCGAGGGGAATAAACAGCGTGGGAATACGCAGCGCAATAAGTTCGTTTGCGGCGTTTGCCCCGCAGCGCGATACGGCGTAATCAGCACAGGCATAAACCTGCCCCATATCATCGGCGAATTCTAATTGCTTATAGCCGTACATGCTTGAGTAAACAGCATTTCCCTTGCCGCAAATATGCAGTACGTTGTAATTTTTGCATAAATCGGTTAGGCAGCGTCGCAGACAATCGTTTATTGCCTTTGAACCGCTTCCGCCGCCGAAAACAAGAATGGTAGGGCGGAGGTCGCAACCGAACGCTCTTTTTGCCATTATTCTGTCGCGGCCGAAAAGTTCACGCCTTATCGGCGTGCCCGTATATACGCCGTTTTTAATGCGGACGGCGGTAATGGGGAAGGCAGTCAAAACGCGTCTGCATTTTTTAGCTATCATTTTGTTTGCGAGGCCTAAACTTATGTCTGATTCGTGCGTAAGGACGGGTATACCGAGTTTTGCCGCGGCAACGGCCGGCGGATATGATACGTAACCGCCCTTGCAGAATAAAAGGTCGGGCTTGCTTTCTTTAAGAATATCCTCGCACTCTTTCACGCTTTTACGAATTTTAGCCGGGATACTCAGGTTGCAGATTATTTCTCCGCGCACAAGTTTTACGCCGTCGAAGGGGTAGAACGTTATCCCTTTGTTGCGGCATACGTCCTTTTCTATGCCGTCGGTGCCTATATAGCAGAGCGAAAATTCACCTTTAAGCTGTTCGCATAATGCAATGTTGGGTATTACATGACCGGCGCTTCCGCCGCCGCAGAACATAATCTTTTTCATAACAATATTATATTTAATTTGGCTTCCGTTTATGAAAAAAGAGCGCGGCATGGATTGCCGCGCTCCCGCTTATATATAAAAAATTTATCTTATGAAATCAATCACCCTTTCGGTGAGCTGTGATATAAAGCAGCAGAATTCTTCGAGCGACCCGTTGCTCTGCTCGTTATTGGCCCAAAAAATGTATGTGTCAATTATTCCCGAAACCATATACGTAATAGCAACTGACGCTTTTTTTATATTAGTATGGAAAGATTTTTTAAGCATTGCTTCCAACGCTTTTGCCGTGAGCGTTTTTTTGATGTTGGAAATTATGTAACCCGAAGAAGGGGAATGCAGCATAAAATTTTTGAATGCCGGATTTTCGTCGAGTACTCCGGTCAGAGTCATCAACATTTTGTTTGTGCTTTCGAATATGTTGTCCGTGTCGAACTGGGACAGACTGTCGTTGATGGTTTCAGATACGTCGTTTTCGATGTCGTCCAGAACTTCTTTGGTGTCTGCGTAATGAAGATAAAACGTAGAACGGTTGATGACTGCTTTTTCGGCGAGGTCTGATACAGATATTTTGCTGATATCTTTTTCAAGCGCAAGTTCCATAAACGCCGTCGTTATCGCCTTTCGGGTTTTGATTACTCTTTTATCTGTGCTCATAATTTTACCTCAAGTGCATTTAATATGTTCATTATACAACATTATGACTAAAAAATCAAATTAATTGTTGACAATAAAATAAAAAACTGATAAAATAATAGCATGCAACCGATATATATCGTTATGATATGTGCCGCCGCCTTGTTTACAATATTGCTTATTGCGTATATTCTTCAGGCGGATTACGCAAAAAAAATTAATATGCAGAAGGAAGAGTCGCTCGAAAAAACATATTCCGATAAAAATCTGGCAAAAATGGAGTATGATGTCGCCATGTACGACGAGGAGACGCGAAAACTTCTCAACCCGCAATCCGATTCGCAGGTCACCATGGACGAGGTGATTGAAAAGGACGACGGCAAAGACGAAGATAAGCCTTTCGCTGAAGAAATTTTGTTTGGTAAAGTCGACGATGAGGGGATGGAGGAAATAACCGGCAACTTCAAAGGCGATTAAAATCTTAATCTGTGTTTTCGACTTTGATTTGTGCAAAGCCTGTTTAAATATGGCGTAAATTTTTTGCGTGACCGCGCATAAACTAAATAGTGCTCCGCACTTTCGCCGTCGGGCGTTTGACCGAAATTTCAGCCGTTTTAACAATTTTTGTTAATTTGTGTTTTCACATTTTTTTCAAATATATTGCGTTTTATTTTGTTGACAATTTCATTTTAATTACATATAATTTATTTCGATTTCTAACAGTTAGAAATCGAAATATTTTTTTGCGGCTATGGCCGAATGAGGCAGAGTTTTGGAACCTTTAAGGTTATTCGGGGCAATATGCAGCGTACACCGCGCTCTCGTACGCAGCAATGACGTAAATCTTGCGGAATACGGCATATCATCCGTGCAATTACATACGTTGATATTTATTCATCTTAAAGAAATGCGCGGCGAGAACGTGTGTCAGCGCGATGTGGAGCGGGAGACGGGTCTTCGCCCTTCTTCGGTTTCCGCGATGATTGGCAATCTCGAGCGTTCTGATTTTATTACGCGCATGCCGGCCGAGGAGGACGCACGCACAAAATATCTTGCGCTCACTAAGCTCGGCCGCGAGCTCTGTAATAAAAATAAGCAACTTATGGATAAGTGCGACGAACAGATACGCAATGCGCTCACCGATGAGGAACAGCGCACGCTTAAAAATCTGCTCGTCAAAGTTCTTGACAGTCTGAAATAATTAAATCGGCAATAATTTTTAATCGGAGATATATATGATCAAAAAACTGCTGAAATGTGTAAGGGAGTACAAAAAGGACTCAATCATCGTTCCCGTCCTTATGGCTGTGGAAGCGATAATGGAAATTGTTATTCCCTTCCTGATGACCTTCATCGTAGGCGAGCTGCAGGCGGTTGCCGAAGACACTACCGGCACCAGAGAAGTTGATCTCAATGTCATTATCGTATCGGCTGTGCTCATGATAGCCTGTGCTGTCATAGCCCTCATCGCCGGTTCGGTAGGCGCAAAACTTGCAGCCAAGGCGTCATGCGGCTTTGCTCATAACCTCAGGGAGGACATGTACAATAATTTGCAGACCTTCTCGTTTGCAAATATCGACAATTACTCCACGGCAAGCCTCATCACGCGTATCACGACCGATGTAACCAACGTGCAGAACGCATATCAGATGGCAATCCGTATGCTCGTGCGCGCCCCCATATTGTTTATAGCGTCCATAATCATGACGCTCATAATCGAACCCATCATGGCGCTCATCTTTGGCTGCGCGGCTCTCGTTCTCGGCATTGTCGTTGCGTTCTGTATGGTTAAAGTCGTTCCTTATTTCAGAACTATGTTCAGAAAATACGACTCCCTCAACGCCGTTCTTCAGGAAAACCTTACGTCGATAAGAGTGGTAAAGTCTTACGTAAGAGAAGGCGAAGAGATAACCAAGATGAAGAAGGCTACGGGCGACGTATATACATACTCGGTCAAAGCCGAAAGGATACTGACTATCATGATGCCCAGCGTCATGCTCGTTATGTTCATAGTCAATATCATTATCCTCACCATGGGCTCCAACATGTATGTTGGCAACATTGCCGGCGGCATACAGCCCAGCGAATTGCAGACGCTCATACAGTATTCCGCGCAGATTCTTTCGGGCGTAATGATGGTGGCCATGTGCCTCAACTTTATAGCTCTTTCGAGGGGCTCTGCCGAGCGTATCGTGCAGGTTCTCGATGAAAGAACTACTCTTCCCAAGGCAAAAGAGCAGATAAGCGAAGTAAAGGATGGTTCCATCGATTTTGACGATGTCGATTTCTGCTATTCGCAGAAGGCCGACGTAGCCGTGCTCAAGGACATAAACATTCATATCAAATCGGGCGAAACCATCGGCATTATAGGCGCTACCGGTTCGGGCAAGAGCTCGCTTGTTTCGCTCATCCCCAGACTTTACGACCCATCGAAGGGTATGGTAAAGGTTGGCGGTGTGGACGTCCGCAAATATAACCTCGATGCGCTCCGCAACACCGTCGCCATGGTTCTGCAAAAGAACGTGCTGTTTTCCGGCACTATTGCCGAAAATCTCCGCTGGGGCGACGAAACGGCTACTGACGAGCAGATTCGCGAAGCAGCCGTTCAGGCCTGCGCCGACGAATTCATTCAGAATCTTCCCGGCAAGTATGACTACGACTTGGGTCAGGGCGGCGTAAATGTGTCGGGCGGACAGAAGCAAAGGCTTTGCATAGCCCGCGCGCTGTTAAAGCATCCCAAGGTTATAATCTTCGACGACTCAACTTCGGCCGTCGATACCAAGACGGACGCGATAATCCGCGACAATCTTCGCAAATACGCGCCCGAAACCACAAAGATAATAATTGCCCAGAGGATAACTTCCGTTCAGGATGCAGACAGAATAATCGTCCTCGACGAAGGCAAGATCAACGGCATCGGCACGCATGAAGAACTTCTCAACAACAACGAAATTTATAAGGAAGTTTATCAATCCCAGATAAAAGGGGGTGAGGAATAATGTCCGCAATAAATAAGACCAAAGATTACGGCGGCGACCTCATAAAGACCAAGAGGGGCGCTAAAACTCCCATGAAGACGCTCGGCAGATTGCTCAGATATGCTTTCCTTCGCAATAAAATTGCCACCGTATTCGTTATCGTATTTGTTTGTTTGGCGTCCGTCGCCAACGTTACGGCGGCTTCCCGCGTTTCGGTAATCATCACCGAACTTATTGCAAACCAGCAGAACGCCAACATGTCGGTTGTTTACAATAACATAATTTTCATGGGCGTTATTTACGCTGTTGGCGCTATATCGTCATTCGCTTACAATATAATAATGATGTACATCGCTCAGGGCACGCTTAAAAAGATGCGTGACGACATGTTTGCAACCATGCAGACTTTGCCACTGCAGTATTTCGATACGCACACACACGGCGACCTGATGAGTCTTTACACAAACGACGTCGATACGATGCGCCAGCTCCTCACGCAGACCATCCCCCAGCTCATCTCGTCCATACTTACGCTCATAGCCGTGCTTTCATTCATGATAATGTACAGCGTGACGCTTCTTCTCGTAGTATGTGTTGTGCTTGCAGGCATTGTAATTGCAACCAAAATAATCGGCGGCAGATCGGCCAAGTACTATCTGACCAACCAAAAGGCATTGGGTGCGCTCAACGGTTATGTGGAGGAGATGACGGAAGGCCAGAAAGTTATAAAAGTGTTCTGTCACGAGCAGAAGGCGCGCGAAGGCTTTAAGGAAGTCAACGATCAGCTCAATGAGGCTGGCAGTAAAGCAAATGCCTATGCCTTCCTCATGGGGCCCGTAAACAACAATCTCGGCTATCTGCAATATGTGCTCGTAGCCTTGGTCGGCGTGCTTATAATGGTGTTCAGCGGTGAGACCGGACTGATTTCCATTTACTGCAGCATACAGAATGCCGAACAGGCAAACAGGCTTGCTCTCATGGCAGGTATGCTCGTTTCATTCCTGATGTATACAAGGCAGTTCAACATGCCCGTTCAGCAGGTTTCGCAGCAGTTCAGCGCCATAATCATGGCCCTTGCCGGCGCGGAGCGCATATTTGAAATGATAGACACCGTTCCCGAGGACAAGGGCGGGGAAATTACCCTTACCCGCGGCGAAAACGGCGAAGGCCCCTGGACGTGGAAGAAGCCCAACGGAGACGGTACATTCGAATACATTCCCGTAAGAGGCGATATCCGCTTTAACGATGTCTGCTTCGGATATACTCCCGAAAAAATGATATTAAAGCATATATCTCTCTACGCAAAACCCGCGCAGAAGATAGCTTTCGTCGGCTCGACGGGCGCAGGCAAGACGACAATTACAAATCTCATCAACCGATTCTATGATATCCAGTCGGGCACTATAACTTATGACGGTATAAATATAAGGGATATTAAAAAGTCCGATCTCCGCCGTTCTCTCGGCGTAGTGCTTCAGGATACGCACCTGTTTACCGGAACGGTTATGGATAATATCCGTTACGGAAGACTCGATGCGACCGATGAAGAATGCGTGCAGGCGGCAAAACTCGCCAACGCCGACTCTTTCATCACCCACCTTCCCGAAGGTTATCAGACGATGATAAGGGGAGACGGCGCAAACCTTTCTCAGGGCCAGAGGCAGCTTTTGGCAATCGCGCGCTGCATGGTTACGGAATGCCCCGTGCTCATCCTCGACGAAGCAACTTCGTCTATCGATACCCGTACCGAAAAGCTCATTGAGCAGGGCATGGATAAACTTATGGAAGGCAGAACTGTCTTTGTTATAGCGCACAGGTTGTCCACTGTACGAAACAGCCATGCGATAATGGTTCTTGAACACGGCGAAATCATCGAACGCGGCAACCATGAACAGCTCATTGCCCAGAAGGGTAAGTATTATCAACTCTATACAGGCGCATTCGAGCTCGAATAATCAAAACGAAATGTGTGGCGCCCGGCGGCAGAAATTTCTGCCGCCGGGCGCCTTTCTTATATTGGAAAAAATCATTAAAAATAATATTGCAAAAATTATTGCGGTATGCTACAATATAACATGGTGTAATATGGACGTAATAAAGGAAAAACTTAAACTTTTGCCGGACAATCCGGGCGTATATATAATGCTCGATAAGTACGGCAACATCATTTACGTCGGCAAAGCGCGCGTGCTCAAAAACCGCGTGCGGCAGTACTTTCACAATACGCCCAAGCCACAGAAAGTCATGCAGATGGTGGCAAACATAGCCGATTTTAATTACGTAATCACCAACACCGAAATAGACGCTCTCGCCCTTGAAAACAACCTCATAAAAAAGTATAAACCCAAATACAATATACTTTTAAAGGACGACAAAACATATCCCTATATCAAGGCCGACATGCGCGAAGATTTTCCTTCATTCTATGTCACGCGCAAGATAAAAAAGGACGGGTGCAAGTATTTCGGTCCCTTTATGGGCGGAATAAATTATCGCGATATTCTGGAAGTCGTGCAGCTTCTCTTCGGAGTAAGGCTGTGCCGCACGTCCATAACATCCAAGCCGAAGCGCGAATGTCTCAATTACCATATAGGCAGGTGCGCCGCGCCGTGCGCCCACAAAATCTCCAAGGAAGATTATGCCGAGCGCGTAAAAAAGGCGCTGTCGTTTTTGGATGGCAATTATAAGGACGGACAGGTCATTTTAGAGCAGAAGATGCGCGCCGCCGCCGATGCCGAGGCGTTTGAGCTCGCCATGGATTATAAGAATAAAATATCCATGCTCTCCAAGCTCGAAGCAAAGAGGATTACTTCGATAAACAAGGCCATCGACGCCGATATCATTGCCTATGCAACAAATAATCTCTATTCGGCTGTAAACGTCCTCGTTACGCGCAAGGGCATAATGCAGGGCGCAAGTTCATTCGCTCTCGACGAAGCGCACATGACCGACGCGGAAGCGCTTACTTCGTTCATAACCCAGTACTATACGGTGCACGAGCCGCCTTCCGAGCTCATTGTTCCCGATTATTGCGAAAAAGAGCTTGTAAGTTCGTTCTTTAAGGAGAAACTGGGCAAGGCCGTAGAAATTACTGCGGCAAAGCAGGGCGTAAAGGCCGAACTTTTAAAGATGGCTGAACGAAACGCGCACGATTACCTTGAAAAATCGGTAGATCAAATAAAGCACAGGGACGACATGACTGTCAACGCCTGCAAAAGACTGCAGGAACAGCTCGGAATTGAGCGATACCCCCGCAGGATGGAATGTTACGATATTTCTAACGTTTCGGGTGTGGATAAAGTCGGCTCTATGGTCGTATTCATAGACGGCGAGGCCGACCGCAGTCAGTACCGCCGCTTTAAAATCAAGACGGTGGAGGGCGCAAACGATTTTGCCTCTTTGCAGGAAGTTTTGCTGCGCAGACTTTCAAAACTCGGCACGGAGGAGGAATCCCGCTTCCCCAAGCCCGACCTCATCGTCATTGACGGCGGCAAGGGCCAGCTCTCCGCCGTTGCGGATATATTTGCGCAAAAGGGCGTTAAAGATATCGAGCTCATTTCTATAGCCAAGCAGGAAGAGGAAATTTTTACCCTCAACTCGCCCGAGGGCATCATCATACCCCGCCGCGACTATTCACTCAGAATGGTTCAGCGAATAAGGGACGAAGCTCACCGCTTTGCGATAACATATTTCCGCAATCTTCATTCAAAAAATATTTTAAAAAGCGAACTCGAAAAAATAGAGGGCGTGGGCAAACAGCGGCGCATTGCGCTTATGGAACGCTATTCAACCATAGATAAAATCATGGACGCCGACGCCGAAGATATAGCAAAGACGCCCGGCATAAGTTTAAAGGTTGCGCGAGCAATCAAGGATTATTTTTCAAACTGATATGACAAAACTCAACGCAAAACTCATAGTTTCAGATTTTGACGGCACGTTAATTACATCCGATCAGCAGATACTTCCCGCTGTGCGTGAGTCAATAACTCAATATGTGGCCGACGGCGGCATTTTTGCCGTATGCACGGGCAGAATTCTTCCGTCTATACTCCCGCGTGTGCGCTCGCTCGGCTTAAACGGCCTTGTCGCGGCGTGCCAAGGTACGGTTATTGCAGATATAGTCAGCGGAAAAATGCTCCGTTGCGGCGGGCTCACTCCCGAACAGACTGCGGAAATATGCGCTGCGATAGAGGGCGTGAAGCAGTCGGTAAACATATACAGCGGCGATTACTTTTATTCCGATATCCCTTCGGATAACCAATATCTTAAAATTTACGAAAATGTAATAGGCGTAAAGTCAACCCATGTCGACATTCCTCTGTCACGGTTCGTGCTCGAAAAAAATATCGGCTGCCAGAAGATTGCAAGCCTGTGCCTCGCCTCGGACAGACAAAAGCTGTATGAATATTTATCTGAAAAACTTGCCGGCAAGTACGACGTAACGTGCAGTGCGGACGTTCTTGTAGAAGTCGCACCACTCGGCGACACCAAAGGCGCGGCGGTAGAGTATCTTGCAAATTATTACGGCATATCCCTTGCGGATACCGTAGCTATAGGCGATAACCTCAACGATCTTTCTATGATAGAAGTTGCAGGTCACGGCGTGGCCGTCGGCAATGCCGTGGACGAGCTCAAAGCGCACTCAAAATTTGTCACCGTAACAAATAATGAAGGCGCCGTTGCGCAGGTAATAAAACAATTCGGTTATTGCCATGACTGAAATTCTCGCTCCCGCAGGCGATTTGGCCTCGGCTTACGCCGCCATAAACAACGGCGCCGATGCCGTTTACCTCGGACTTAAAAGTTTTTCTGCCCGCGCGTCTGCGGATAACTTTGATGAAGAGCAGCTTTCATCGCTCTGCGCATACGCTCGCGCTCTCGGCGTAAGGGTGCACGTGGCGCTCAATACGCTCGTAAAGCAGAGCGAAGTCGAAGGTTTTGTCCGTTCGGCCGTCGCCGCGCACAATGCCGGAGCCGACGCGCTCATTATACAGGATATTTATCTCGGCGCATATCTCAAGTCGGTTTATCCGCAAATGTGCCTTCATCTATCCACGCAGGCGGGTGTAAACAATGTCTACGGCGCGCTTATGGCAAAGAGGTACGGTTTCGACCGCGTGATTTTAGCGCGGGAGACACCCTTTGAAGAGATTGAGAAGATAACAAAAATCATTCAGACCGAAGTTTTCGTTCAGGGTGCGCTGTGTACATGCTTTTCGGGACAGTGCTATCTGTCCTCGTTTGCGGGCGGAAACAGCGGAAACAGGGGCAGATGCAAACAGCCCTGCCGCAAGCTCTATTCTATCGACCGCGAAGGTTTCACCGACCGTTCATATGCAATCTCGCTTTCTGACCTTTCAGTCGGCGAGGATATCTTAAAGCTTAAGGATGCAGGAGTTTATTCGTTCAAAATAGAAGGCAGAATGAGGCGCCCCGAATATGTGGCGGCGGCAGTTTCGTACTACCGCGGCATTCTCGACGGTCAGCCTTCTGCAGGTTCTCTTTCAGATCTCAAGCGCACCTACAACAGGGGTAACTATACAAAAGGCCTGGCTTTCGGGCAGGATAAAACATTTATCTCTTCCGCCGTGCAGGGTCACATAGGCGAATATTGCGGCACGATAAAGGTTGTAAACGGAAAGTTTGTCTGCCTCGGCCGACAGAAGTGTTCGGCCGGCGACGCATTCAAAATTCTGCGCGCAGGAAGGGAGATAGGCGGCGCAACTTATGCGGGCGAAGCAAAGGAAGGTTTTTATCTTTCTTCTGGTACGCGCCTGATGAACGGTGATAAAGTCTTTATAACTACTGACTCTGCGTTAAACGCCCGTCTCCTTGGAGCTAAAAAGCGTTTAAGAAAGATAACGGTATCCGTAACCGTAAAAAGCGGCCATGCGCTCGCGGCTTCGGTTGACGGCACGGAATATGCGGGCACATTTATTGCCCAGCCTGCGCTAAACCGCGGGGTGACAAAAGAGGATATAGCAAGATGCTTCAACAAGGTGGATGCCTACCCGTTTGAAGTGGTGTATGGCGATATCGACATTGCCGACAACGCCTTTGTGCCCGCATCGGCTCTCAACGCCTTCAGGCGCGAAGTCTATGCGCGATGTTTTGCGGATATATCTTCGGCGCCTCATGCAAAAATAGAAAAAATACTGCCATTGCCCGATATAAAGGCCGTTGGCACAAATAATATGACGGCCGTCATCGGCTGCAATCTTAACGGCGTAAAAGCCGACGTGGGTATCTTCAAACCGTGCGATTATCTGTCCGTGGATATTTCCGGTATAGAGCATTTTTCAGGTGAAAAATATCTGTATATTCCGCCTTTTATGAACGGCCGTGCGCTTGAAAATATAAAGGGCGTGCTCGGCGCCTTCGACGGCGTTTATTGCGACGGTTACTGGGCGGAAGAATTCTGCCGCGAACAGGGCAAAAAGCTGTTTGCCGGGTGCGGATTCAATATCGCCAATGCGCTGTCTCTTTCACGAGTTAAAGCGCAGTACGTTGCGTTGTCAAAAGAGCTTACCATACCCGAAGCTCACCGCATAGCGGGTGAAAATACCTTTTATCTTACCGCGGGCGATATCAAGGTAATGGATCTGATATATTGCCCCTTCGGCAAGACTTGCAGGACTTGCGATAAAAGGGAGCTGTACACGCTGACGGACGAAAACGGCCGTGCGTTTCCAATGCGCAGATACCAATCAAACGGCTGTGCATTCGAATTTTTCAACTGCGCAAACCTCGTTGCGCCGCAGTCATTTACCGGCGCGCTCGTCGATTGCACCTTGTCCGCGCCTTCGGCGGTCGTCCCCGCTGCGCGCGACGGCGCAAAGCTCAAAAATTATTTAAAAAAATACACCTCGGGACACAGCAAAAATCCCGTGCTTTAAATTATGGATTCAAAGAGTTTAAACCGCCTTGAACTAAATAAAGTTTTGTCCGCCTGTGCCGAATACGCCTGTCTTGAGGATACAAAGGCTTTGTTCGGCGCGTTCGTGCCGTCGACGGATCTTGCCGAGGTCAGGGAACAGCTCGAACGCACGGGCGAATGCTTAAAGCTTCTGTTCCGCTATGGCCTCGGCAGCATAGAATATTTCCCCGACGTAACAGAACTTCTCACCCGCGCGTCCAAGCATTCGGTGCTCTCATGCGCCGAGCTCAGGGAGGTCAACAGCCTGTTGCGCTCGGCGAGGCTCGCATATACTTCCATAAACGGCGTCGCCGACGAAGAAATAATCAAAATTAAGGCGGACAGCGCGCGCATTTATTACGATAAAAATTTAGAAGACGACATAACCGACAAAATAATTTCTGACGACGATGTGTCCGATCACGCCAGCGATGCGCTCTACTCCATAAGGAGTAAAATTAAAAGCTTAAACGAACGCATACGCGCCAAGCTTTCAGAATATGTTTCTGGAGACACTGCAAGATATTTGCAGGACGGCATAGTCACCATGCGCGGCGACAGGTATGTAATCCCCGTCAAAGCCGAATACCGTTCGCGCGTAAAGGGCCTTGTGCACGACCGCTCGCAGTCGGGCGCGACATTCTTCATCGAACCCGAGTATGTGCTCGAGCTGAACAACGAGCTTGTGGCCCTTCAGATTGACGAAAAGGAAGAAGTCGAGCGCATATTAAAGGCTCTGTCCGTACGCGTCGGAGCAATGGCTGAACAGCTTGCCGTAGATATGGACGTGCTCGCCGAAATAGAAAGTTATTATGCGCGCGCCCAGTATTCATACGCCAACAAATGCGTGCTGCCGCAGGTAAACAAGCGCGGATATATAAATATAATAAAGGGCAGACATCCCTTAATTGACCCTGAAAAGGTCGTTCCCGTCTCGCTCGAGCTGGGCGGAAGTTATAACTTTCTTCTCATCAGCGGAGCCAATACGGGCGGCAAAACCGTTACGCTTAAAATGTGCGGCTTATTCTGCCTTATGGCGGCATGCGGCATATTTGTGCCCGCGGCCGAAGGTACGGCGGTTTGCGCATTTGACGATATCTTCTGTGACGTCGGCGACAGTCAGAGCATAGAAGAGAGCCTTTCAACCTTCTCCAGCCACATAACCACTGTAATTGATATGTGCAGGAGGGCGACTTCGGGTTCGCTGGTATTGATCGACGAACTGGGCGGCGGAACCAACCCCGACGAAGGTCAGGCGCTGGCCAAAGCCGTAGTGGAGCACCTTTTAAAGGTGGGTTGCAAGGGCATCGTAACTACGCACTTTACGGCGCTCAAAGAATTTGCATATACCGTGGACGGCATAGAAAATGCTTCCATGGAGTTCGACGCTTCAACCTTGAAACCTCTGTATTCCATAAAAATCGGTTTGCCGGGAGCCAGCAACGCCTTGGCAATATGCCGCAGGCTGGGCATGGATGAGGATATTTTAAACAGTGCCGTTTCCTATCTTTCGGAGGGCGGCAGAACATTTGAAAATATCGTGCGCCGCGCCGAGGAGAGCAGGGTAGAGGCGCAGAAAAAACTCGATGAAACCAATGCCCTTCAGGTGCAGCTTAAGGATAAGCTTGCCGAAGTAAACCGCAGAATAGACGAACTCAACAAACAGCGCGAAAAACTTACGGCTAACGCCCGCGCCGAGAGCAGGAGAATCATAAACGAGCGGACTGCCGCCGCCGAGGAACTGCTCGACGAGATGGAAGAACTCTTTAAAAAGGAAGAGCTCAGCCAGACTGACCTCATAAAGGCGCGTACGCTCAAAAATAAGCTGAAAAACGCCGCTTACGGCGAAGAAGAGAGCGAGCGGAGCATAACCGACTACAAGCCGGCTACGGCAGATAATTTAAAGGCCGGCGACAGCATATATTTTTCAAAGCTGCAATCGGTCGGGCAGGTTCTGTCCGTCAATCCCTCAAAAGGCGAAGCCGAAATTCAGTGCGGCAACATAAAAACGCGTTGCAAAATTTCGGAGTTGCAGAAAACAGGCAGCGCGCCAGCCGCAACAAAAACAAAGGAAATCCGGGTAAAAAAGAGCGGAGCATTCTCTCCTTCAAAGCCCTTGCTTGAAATTAATCTTTTAGGCGTGACCGTGCCTGAAGCGCTGTATGAAGTAGATAACTTTATCGACAGAGCCGTAATGGACAACCTTGAGGAAATAAAAGTCATTCACGGCGTGGGTACGGGAAAACTGCGCGAGGCCATAGCCCGCCATTTAAAGGGCCATAAAAACGTAAAAAGTTTCCGCCTCGGCAAGTACGGAGAAGGCGAAACGGGCGTTACCATAATCACTCTGAAATAATAAGCAAAATTTGAGTGTCCCCTAAATAAAATATTAATAGTTATTCTGATTTAGGGGTAAACTTATTTTGAAAAACAAATTAACAGCCATTGTCGTAAACGTCATTTTGTGCGCTATAATCGTAGCCACTTGTGTCGTCGGATTTGCCGGCGGCGGGGCGGTGGAGGTTTCCGGCGAGCACGACGAACCTTACTATTCTGCGGGTGAGAGCGCCGCAGGCGTATCGCTGATGTTCAACGTATATCAGAACACCGCTAATGTATACAAAATTCTGGATATACTCGACGTATACGGTGCAAAGGCTACATTTTTTCTCGGCGGCAGCTGGGCGGACGACAACGTCGACTGTACGCGCGAAATTGCAAAGCGCGGGCACGAAATAGGTTCGCACGGGTATTTTCATAAGGATCATTCCAAAATGAATTACCGCCAGAACATAGATGAAATTTCTCCGAGCTTAAAGCTTTTAAATGCTATATTGAATTTTGAAATATCGCTGTTTGCGCCCCCTTCTGGTGCTTTTAACGACAGCACGCTTTCTGCCTGCTCGGCGCTCGGGTTAAAGACTATTATGTGGTCGCGTGACACGATAGACTGGCGCGACAGCGACGTCGATTTGATTTACGGACGCGCCACAAAAAATATATCTTCGGGAGAGTTCGTGTTAATGCACCCCATGGACGTAACCGTCTCCGCGCTCCCCGACATTCTATCTTACATAACAAAAAACGGCCTGACTCTGGTCACCGTTTCGCAAAACTTAGGAGAATAATGGTACATTACAAGCAGTTAGACAACGGAATAAGACTTATCGTAAAACAGATGAGCGGACTTTTGTCTGTTACAATGGGCATAATCGTCGGCACGGGCGCGTGCGTAGAAACGGACGAAGAGGACGGCATTTCACACTTCATCGAACACATGATGTTCAAGGGTACAAAAACGCGCACGGCTTTCAATATATCAGACGAAATGGACGCCATCGGCGCGCAGGTTAACGCATTTACGGGCAAGGACATCACTTGCTATTATGCAAAATCTACTTCAGACCATGCCGCCGAAGCGTTTGAAATACTTTCGGATATTTTCCTCAACTCAACCTTTCCCGCCGAGGAAATCAAGAGGGAAAAGGGGGTAATCATCGAGGAAATTTCCATGAATGAGGACACCCCCGACGATTTATGCTTAGACCTCCTTTCCAAGGCGTTTTTCGGCGAAAGCAATTACGGAAGAAACATTTTAGGCCCCAAAAAGAATGTCAGGGCATTCAAAAAGTCGGATATCTTCGCCTATATGGGCGAACGCTACACGGCCGAGAATATAGTCATTTCAATGGCGGGGAATATTTCCATCGACGAAGCGCAGGGGCTGGTAGAAAAGTATTTTTCGTCCGTTCCCCGCGGCAACGGCGCACAGCGCGTTGTAGACGTTCGCCTGCAGAGCAAAAATCTTTCAAAAAAGAAGGATATCGAGCAGGTTCATATCGGCATCGCATACCCTTCCATGAAGAGGTACGAACCGCTCGCCGACGCCACAATGATTGTCAATGCCGTGCTCGGCGGAAGCATGTCGTCGAGGCTTTTTCAGGAAGTAAGGGAAAAGAGGGGGCTGGCTTACACGGTCTACTCATACCTTACCTCATATAAGGATACCGGTTCGCTCGTCGTCTATGCGGGCGTAAATGCCGATAACTACCTTCAGTCGGTCGAAGCAATCGAAGCCTGCATAAAGGATATAAGAAATAAAAATATCACCGAATACGAATTCAGGCGCGGCAAGGAACAGCTTCTCTCCTCGCAGATTTTCGCGCAGGAGAGTACCAGCTCGCAGATGCTTTTATACGGTAAGGAACTCATTTACAGCGGAAATATTTACAACTTTGAAGAGCGGGTTAAAAAGATAAATGCCGTTACGTATGAAGACGTAATGCAGGCAATCGAGTACAATTTCGATGAAAAGTATAAAGCTACCGCTTTGGTCGGCAAGGTGGACAGGCATCTGTGAGCGGGAAAATAGCCGGCTTCGAGCCGTTTTATAATGCGGACAGCCGCCTTTTGATTCTGGGCAGTTTTCCTTCTGTCAAAAGCAGGCAGCAGAATTTTTATTACGGCAATCCTCAGAACGCGTTCTGGAGAATACTGTCGTCCTTTTTCGGTCAGCCCATTCCGGGCGATGTCGAAGAAAAGAAGGAATTCCTTACTTTAAATAAAATTGCTCTTTGGGATATAGTAACTTCCTGCCGCATAGTCGGCAGTGCCGACAGTACCATAACCGATTATGAAGTTGCAGATTTAAGCAGAGTACTTAATTTCAGCAACATAAAAAAAATAATTTTAAACGGCGGCACGGCGTATAAGATATTTCTTAAAAGTTATAAAGATATCGCCCTGCCGTACATAAAACTTCCGTCTACCAGCCCGGCCAACGCGAGGCCTAAAGACGGGGAGTGGATAAATGAATTACGAAGAACTTTTAACTGAACTTAAAAAGTTTTCCGATGAAAACTACCGCAATTTTCATAAAAAACTGTTAAAGAACGATAATGCCAACGTTATCGGTGTCAGGGTTCCCGTTTTAAGAAAAATTGCAAAATCCTTCAAGGGGTACGAGGACGAGCTTATGTCCTTTCCCGACGAATTTTATGAAGTGACGTTTATAAAGCTCACCGCCGTTGCGGCGCTGCCTTATGAACAGTTTATCCCCCGTTTGGATAAATGCGTGCATCTTATGGATAACTGGGCCGTATGCGATTGTTTTTCTCCCAAGTGCGTTTCAACGCACCGTGAAAAGTTTATTCCGTATATAGAAAAATATATTTCGGAAGAAAGGGAATTTTCGCAGCGTTTTGCGCTTACTACGCTTTTGTCGTTTTATGTGTCGGAGGAATACCTCGATTACATATTTGACTGCTGCGTGCGCGCCGATACTTCAAAGTATTATGTTCATATGGCTGTCGCGTGGCTGATAGCCGAAGTGCTTGCAAAGTTTTATGAAAGGGGAGTGGAATTTCTTAATAAGGAATTCCTTACCGTCAAGACGCACAATAAGGCCATACAAAAAGCAAAGGAAAGTTACAGACTGACGTCTGAACAAAAAATAAACCTCAATAACTTAAAGAGATAGTAAAATGGAAATTTTAGAACAACTCACAACCGAATTCAACCTCCGCCCCGACCATGCCAAAAACATTGTCGACCTTCTCGACGAAGGCAACACAATCCCCTTCATCGCGCGCTACCGCAAGGAGATGACGGGAGCTATCGACGATCAGGTTTTAAGGAAATTTTCCGACAGGTACGAATACCTTTTAAACCTTAAAAAGCGCAAGGAAGAGGTTGCGAAAGTCATCACCGAACAGGAAAAGATGACCGACGAGATTCAGGCCGCAATCGAAGCCTGCGCAACTCTGACCGAGATTGAGGACGTATACCGTCCCTTTAAGCAGAAGAAAAAGACGAGGGCATCTGTTGCGATTGAAAAGGGCCTTAAACCCCTTGCCGAGTTTATTCTCGCGCAGGATGGCGATCCTTACGCCGAGGCGGAAAAATACATAAATCACGAACAGGGCGTAAATGACGCGGCCGCCGCTGTTGCGGGCGCGCGCGATATCATCGCCGAAATTATTTCGGATAACGCCGAATTACGCAAAAAGTTGCGTGCACTCTTCGAAAATCACGGGGAAATTCAGGTAAAGATGATTGCGGACGACGAAAAGGGCACCTACGCCATGTATGCAGATTATGCCGAGCTCGTCCCCGAAATAAAAAATCACCGCGTCCTCGCCATAAACAGGGGTGAAAAAGAGGGGCATTTAAAGGTAAAGCTCTATTTCAATCCCGATATGGCAAAGCGCGTATGCGCGGCAAAATATATTCATTCAAAGGGCGCGTGCGCGGATATAATAACCGAAGCCGCGGACGACGGTTATGACCGTCTTATTGAGCCCTCGATTGAACGCGAAGTTCGCGCTATCTTAACCGACAGGGCGTCGGAGCAGGCCATAAAGATGTTCGAAGTGAATCTTCGTCCCCTTTTGCTTCAGCCTCCCGTTAAGGGCAAGGTTACTATGGGTCTCGACCCCGGTTACCGCACGGGTTGCAAGGTCGCCGTCGTCGACGCTACGGGAAAAGTGCTGGCAACCTCTGTAATTTATCCCGTGCCTCCCCACAATAAAATTGAGGAGAGCAAGAAGATAGTCAAAGATTTAATTGCAAAGTGCGGCGTAAACGTAATTGCCATAGGCAACGGCACGGCCAGTAAGGAGACGGAAATTTTCGTCGCCGAGCTTTTAAAGGAAATCGACGCCGACGTAAGCTATGCCGTCGTCAACGAGGCGGGCGCCAGCGTTTATTCGGCCAGCCCTCTCGCAGTGGAGGAATTCCCCGATTACGACCTTACTCTCCGCTCCGCAATCTCCATTGCACGCAGACTTCAGGACCCTCTTGCCGAACTCATTAAAATTGACCCCAAGTCCATAGGTGTAGGCCAGTATCAGCACGATATGGATAAAAAGAGGCTGGACAGCGTTTTGGGCGGCGTTTTGGAAGACTGCGTAAACTCTGTCGGCGTAGACCTAAACACGGCCAGCGTTTCGCTTTTAAGGTTTGTTGCGGGCCTCAATTCGGGCATCGCAAAAAATATCGTCGCTTACCGAGAAGAAAACGGCGCGTTCAGCGAAAGAAAGCAGCTTTTGAAAGTTTCAAAGCTCGGAGCAAAGGCGTATGAATAGTGTGCGGGCTTCCTGCGCGTCCCCGGCGGCAAAAACATACTCGATAACACCGCCGTTCATCCGGAAAGCTATTCAAAAGCGGAAAAATTGTTATCCCTCTTCGGCTATACAACAGACGATGTAAAGAACAACAACCTTTCCGACCTTCCCGCAAAAGTAAAGGAATTCGGTGAAGATAAGGCTGCCCAGTACTGCGAACTCGATAAAGCCACCATGAACGATATCATCTCCGAACTCATCAAACCCGGCCGCGACGTGCGCGACAGCCTGCCCGCACCCAAGCTCCGCCGCGACATCATGGGTATCGAGGACCTCGCCGTCGGCATGGAGGTGGAAGGCACCGTCCGCAACGTAATCGACTTCGGCGCGTTTATAGATATCGGCGTCCATCAGGATGGCCTCGTTCACGTCTCCGAAATAAGCGACAAATACATCAGGCACCCTTCCGACGTGTTAAAGGTCGGCCAGCGCGTTAAAGCCGTCATAATAAACCTTGACGTTAAGAAACAGCGCATCGGGCTTTCTATAAAGCAGGTCAAAAAGCAGGCTAGCCAAAATTGATAAAATTAGTAATTTAACGGCAAATCGATAGCCGCCCCAAGGCGAGAATTACGATAATATAATTGCGTTAAACTCTTGACAGCCGTCATACTTTATTGTAAAATTTTAGTATAAACATAAGGAGAGCAAAAATATGTTTGAAGAAATAGCAAAAATGCTCGCAGAGCAGCTTGATATCCCCGTTTCCAAAATCACCCTTCAGAGCAACATTATAGACGACCTCGGCGCCGATAGTCTCGATATCGTCGAAATGCTCATGACGCTTGAAGATACTACGGGCAAGACTATCCCCGATGAAAAAGTTACCGAAATCAAAACGGTCGGCGACCTGGTGGATGTGCTCAACAGCTTATAATTTTATTGAATAATACAGCCCGCGCGGCACGCGCGGGCTTTTTTCCTATGACACTGCAACAGCTTAAATATATTATATGTGTGGCGGAGGAGGGAAAAATCAACCTCGCCGCCAAAAAACTTTATATATCCCAGCCGTCGCTCACTCAGTCCGTGCGCGAGTTGGAAGAAGATCTGGGCATAACCATTTTTACGCGCACAAACCGCGGGGTTTCGCTCACCCCCGAGGGGGAAGAATTTTTGTCGTACGCCCGTCAGGTCGCCGATCAGGTTGAACTCCTTGAGGAAAAATACAAAGGCGGCAAAAAGCGGTTGCGCACGTTCTGCGTTTCGTGCCAGCACTATTCGTTCGCCGTCGATGCGTTTATCACGCTCATAAAGGAGACGGGTGCGGACGAATACGACTTCCGCCTGCGCGAAACGCGCACCTTTGAAATTATCGAGGACGTCGCCTCGCTCAAAAGTCAGGTCGGCGTGCTTTATATGAACGATTTCAATTCCTCTGTTCTGAATAAGGTGTTAAAGGAAAATCATTTAAAATTTACGCGCCTTATCACGGCTCTGCCGCACATATTCATAAGCGCCGCGCATCCGCTTGCAGGTAAGGAACGGGTTACTTTAGAAGATCTTGAACCATATCCGTGCCTTACCTTCGAACAGGGCGAGCACAATTCCTTTTACTTTTCGGAAGAAATTCAGCCCACGCACTATTCGCCTAAAAATATCAGGGTGCGCGACAGGGCTACTCTTTTCAACTGTCTCGTGGGGCTCAACGGCTACACTATTTCAAGCGGTATAATAAACGGAGAACTCAACTGGGAAAATATCGTTGCAATTCCGTTAAAAGTTGACGATTGCATGGAAATAGGTTACGTCATGCATGACGGTGCAGTTTTGTCGCCGCTTGCAGAAAGGTACATTCAACTTTTAAAGAAACTCACAGGCAATTAAAAAATCCGCGCATCGCGCGGATTTTTTTAAGTCGTTTATACGATTATGTTTATCAGGCGCTTGGGCACCACGATAAACTTTTTAATGTGCTTGCCTTCTATTAAAGGAGCAACTTCAGGGTGTGCTTTGACCTTTGCCTCGATTTGGTCTGAAGGCATGTCGGCGGGCAGCGAAATCTTTGTCTTGATTTTGCTGTTGACCTGAACGGCGTATTCAAATGCGTCTTCTCCGCACTTGCTTTCGTCATATTCGGGCCATTTTTCGTATGCCATCGTGCCGTTGTGGCCTAAAGCGGTATTCCATATCTCTTCGGTAAGGAAGGGAATGACGGGGTTTAAAAGCCTGCACAATCCTTCGGCGTATGCGCGTGGGAATGGTTTGCCTTCGCCGATTTCCTTATATACGGCGTTGACAAAAATCATCATCTGTGAAATGGCGGTGTTTACCTTAAGTGCCATGTAATCTTCGCCGACCTTTTTGACGGTCTGATTATATATCTTGTCGAGCGAGGGATTGGCTTCGTCTCTGATTGCTCCGCTTTCAAAGTAAAGCCTGTGAATTCTGTCTATAAATTTCTTAACGCCCTCTATGTTGGCGGTGTTCCAGGGCTTTGTGTCGGCTACGGGGCCCATGAACATTTCGTACATTCTTAAAACGTCTGCGCCGTAATCGCGCACGATGTCGTTGGGGTTTATGACGTTGCCCTTGGATTTTGACATTTTTTCGCCGTCTTCGCCCAGAATCATGCCTTGGTGGAAGAGCTTTTTGAATGGCTCTTTATAAGGAACATAACCTTTGTCGTAGAGGAAGTTGTTCCAGAAGCGCGAATATAAAAGGTGTCCCACAAGGTGTTCCTTGCCGCCGCAGTAAAAGTCTACGGGCATCCAGTGCTTTAAAAGCTCATAGTCGGCAAATTTTTCGTCGTTGCGGGGGTCGCAGTAGCGGAGGAAATACCAGCTCGACCCTGCCGAACCGGGCATTGTCGTCGTCTCTCTCTTGCCCTTTTTGCCCTTGTAAACTATGTTGACCCAGTCCTTGGCGTTTTCAAGGGGCGCCTTGCCGTCGTGAGCTTTATAATCGTCCATCTCGGGCAGGACGAGAGGGAGCTCGTCGTCGTTGAGAAAGGCTACTTCGCCGTCTTCAAGGTGAACTACGGGCAGCGGCTCGCCCCAGTATCTCTGTCGCGCGAAAATCCACTCGCGCAACTTGTACGTGACGGCCTTTTTGCCGCAGTTGTGCTCGGTCAGCCACTCGGCCATTTTGTCAATGGCGTCCTGCTTGTTCAGGCCGTTCAAAAATCCCGAATTGATGTGTACGCCGTCCTGTGTCCATGCCTCTTTTTGTATATCGCCGCCTTCAAGCACCTGAATGACGGGCAGATTGAACTTTTTGGCGAACTCGTAGTCGCGCGTGTCGTGCGCGGGCACGGCCATTATCGCGCCCGTGCCGTAGGAGGTGAGCACGTAATCGGATATCCATATGGGAACTTTATTGCCGTTTACGGGATTGACGGCATATGCGCCCGTAAACGCGCCCGTCTTGTCTTTGTTGAGTTCCGTGCGCTCAAGGTCAGACTTGCTCGCGCAGACCTTTTTGTAGGCATCTATTTCTGCCTTTCTGTCGGGCGTGGTTATCTTGTCGACTAGATTATGCTCGGGCGCGAGAACGCAGTATGTCGCGCCGAAGAGCGTGTCGCAGCGCGTTGTGAAAACGGTGAACTGCTCGTCTGTGCCGTCTACTTTGAATATGACGTTGGCGCCCACCGATTTGCCGATCCAGTTGCGCTGGGCGACTTTGGAAGGTTCCGGCCAGTCAAGTTCGTCAAGCCCTTCCAGAAGCCTTTCGGCATACTTGTTGATGTCGATGACCCATTGCTTCATGTTCCTGCGCACAACGGGATAGCCGCCGCGTTCGCTCTTGCCGTCAATTATTTCATCGTTTGCGAGCACGGTGCCCAGCTCTTCGCACCAGTTTACGGGCGTTTCTACATATCTTGCAAGTCCTGCTTCCGCCAGCTGTTTGAAAATCCATTGCGTCCATTTGTAGTAGGAGGGGTCGCAGGTCGAAATGGTCTGTGTCCAGTCGTAGGACAGCCCGAGCATTTTTAGCTGGGACGTAAACGTCTCGATATTCTGCTGAGTGAATGCTCCGGGGTGGTGACCGGTATTTATTGCGTATTGTTCGGCAGGCAGACCGAAGCTGTCGAATCCGATGGGGTGCAGAACGTTATAGCCCTGCATGCGCTTCATGCGCGCGATTATATCCGTAGCCGTGTAACCTTCGGGGTGGCCTACGTGAAGTCCCGCGCCGGAAGGGTAGGGGAACATATCCAAAACGTAATATTTGGGCTTGGAAAAATCGTGCAGATCGGTGTGGAAGGTGCCGTTCTTTTCCCAGTATTCAGCCCATTTTTTTTCTACTGCATTAAAATCGGTATATGCCATAATTTTCTTCCTAATAAAAATTTCCTTTTAATTATACATTACGCGGCCGCCGGTTGGCAAATATTTTTAGCCGATAGTTAGATAAGTAATTGCGGTATTAATCGATTTTATATAATAATGTCTTGACCCGAAACCGCGATTTCGGGTCAAAGGCCCCAATTTGCGCATACCTGCGCCTCAGCGGAGTGGATGGGCGCAATTATATAACTGTAGGACTTTTAAGATTGCGCCCAAAGAGGCAGAGCCTCTCAGATAACGGCAAATCGCAGCCGCCTCAAGGCGAGATTTGCGTTAATATATTGGCAAATATTTTTAAAGTAAATAGTCGCCAAATAATTGACAAATTGCCTTAAAAGTAATAACATACAGGTATAAATATTTTATCCGCGGGGACAAGTACCCGCCGCACGGTTTTACAGAGAGCGCGCCCTCCGGCTGCAAGGCGCGTAAAGCGTGGGCGCAAGGGGAAACCACCCTGTTTTTATGCGGATATATGAAAGAGCGGTCTTTGCGACAATTAAGGTGGAACCGCGCAAATAAGAAATTTGCGTCCTTAAACTGATTATTATTAGTTTAAGGGCTTTTTTTATTGTCTTATATCGGAGATTTTTTTATGAAAGTATTTTTAAAGAACGGCGACGAACTCTCTGTGCAGGACGGCGCTACATGCGCCGCGGTTGCTTCGGTAATTTCAGAAGGCCTTGCCCGCAATGCCGTTACGGCAAAGGTTAACGGCGTTTTGTGCGACCTTTCGCACGACATCAAAGACGGCGACACGGTGGAAATTGTAACCCTCAAGGACAAAGAAGGCCTTGAAGTTTACCGCCACACCTGCGCACATGTTTTGGCGCAGGCCGTTAAAACCATATTTCCCACGTGCAAGCTTGCCATCGGCCCCGTCATCGACAACGGTTTTTATTACGACTTCGATTTCAACACGCCCATAACTCAGGACGATTTTGCCAAAATTGAGGCCGAAATGACAAAAATAATCAAGGCAAACACGCCTATAACCCGCTTCGAGCTTCCCCGCGAAGAGGCTGTAAAGCTCATGTCGGACTATAAGGAAAAGTATAAGGTTGAGCTTATAAACGATCTGCCCGAAGACAGCGTTATTTCCTTCTACAAGCAGGGCTCGTTTACCGATCTCTGCCGCGGCCCTCATCTTCCGTCTACGGGCAAAATAAAGGCCTTCAAGCTTGTGTCCATCGCGGGCGCTTACTGGCGCGGCAACGAAAAGAACAAAATGCTGACGCGCATCTACGGCGTGGCTTTTGCCAAAAAGGATGAAATGCAGGCTTACTTCGATATGCTTGAGGAAGCTAAAAAACGCGATCATATAAAGCTCGGCAAGGAACTCAAGCTTTTCGCCCTCCTGAACGAAGGTAAAGGATTTCCTTTCTTCCTTCCCAACGGCATGGTGCTCAAGAATACCCTCGTCGATTACTGGCGCGAACTTCACCGCAGGGAAGGATATGTCGAAATTCAGACGCCCATCATCCTTACGCGCACCCTTTGGGAAAATTCCGGCCACTGGGAGCACTACAAGGACAATATGTATACAACCAAAATCGACGGCGAGGATTGCGCTGTAAAGCCCATGAACTGCCCCGGCGGCATGCTCGTTTACAAGCTCGAACCGCATAGCTATAAGGATCTGCCCATCAGAATGGGCGAAATGGGTCTCGTTCACCGCCATGAAAAGAGCGGCCAGCTTCACGGTCTTTTCCGCGTTCGCTGCTTCACTCAGGACGATGCGCATATCTTCATGCTGCCCGAGCAGATAACCGACGAAATAAAGGGCGTTGTAAGGCTGACCGATAAAATCTACAAGCAATTCGGCTTCAAGTACAAAGTAGAGCTCTCCACCCGTCCCGAAGACAGCATGGGCACGGAAGAGGAGTGGAACGCCGCAACCGACGCGCTCCGCGCCGCTCTGGACGAACTCGGACTTGAATATGAAATCAACGAAGGCGACGGCGCGTTCTACGGCCCTAAGATTGACTTCCATCTTCAGGACAGCATAGGCAGAACGTGGCAGTGCGGCACTATTCAGCTCGACTTCCAGATGCCCCAGCGCTTTGAGCTCGAATACGTCGGCGAGGACGGCGCAAAACACCGCCCCATAATGATTCACCGCGCAATTTTCGGCTCTATCGAAAGATTTATCGGCATTCTCATCGAGCATTTTGCAGGCAAATTCCCCGTATGGCTGGCTCCCGTTCAGGTAAAAGTTCTTGCTATTACCGACAGAACCAAGGAATATGCCGAGGGCGTATGCAACATGCTTAAAGAGCGCGGTGTGCGCGCGGAGCTTGATGTCCGCAACGAAAAAATCGGTTATAAAATACGCGAAGCAAAGCTTGAAAAAGTTCCCTATATCCTCGTCGTCGGCGATAAGGAAGCAGAGGAAGGCACTGTAAACGTCAACAAGCGCGACGTGGAGGAAAAGACTTCTATGACCAAAGATGCGTTTGCCGAACTCGTTTTAAATGATATCAAAGAAAAAATTACTTTCTGATTAAATATAGTTGACAAAAAAAATTTAAAGCAGTATTATATTTAAGTAAGCAAAGGCTATCCCTTTCGCCGTACCCGTAGGCGTAACGGCAAATAATGTTAAAATGTTGCTTTATGCAATAGTCATGGCATTAGTTCGGGATAGGCTTGCGCTTATCCCGATTATTTTTTATCTGATATGAGGAATATGGAAAGAAAAGATTTTTATCAAGTAAACCAGGCAATAAGGGACAGGGAAGTAAGACTCATCGACTCCGAAGGCAACATGGTGGGCGTTATGTCCGCAAATCAGGCTCTCCGTCTCGCCGAGGATGCCGACCTCGACCTTGTAAAAATTTCCCCCAACGCCGTTCCGCCAGTATGCAAGATTATGGACTATTCCAAATTCAAATACGAGCAGGCAAAAAAGGATAAGGAAAACCGCAAAAATCAGACGGTAGTCGAACTCAAGGAGATAAGGCTTTCCATGACCATCGACGTCGGTGATATCGCGGTCAAGACCAAACAATGCCTCAAGTTCCTCGAACAGGGCAATAAAGTAAAGGTTTCCATCCGCATGAAGGGGCGCGAGAATGCGCGTTCTTATCAGGGCGTAAAGGTTATGGAAGACTTTTTTGCCGGGCTTAACGGCAAAGCAGTACAGGATAAAAAACCCACGGCCGAGGGCAGGTTTATAACCATGATGCTCTCGCCTGCAAAAAATTAACATTATCAATTTAAGCGGCAAAACCGCTTATTCAAATTCGTAAAATTTTCAGGAGGAATAAATATATGCCCAAGCAGAAGTCGCACAGCGGTTCCAAAAAGCGTTTCTGGCTGACTGCGTCCGGTAAGGTCCAGAGGCCTCACGGCGGCAAGAACCACAAAGCTGAAACAAAAAACAGAAAGAGAAAGAGAAATTTGCGTCAGAACACTCTCGTTTCTTCGACGCAGGAATCTACCGTCAAGAGTATGATTCCCTACAAGGCATAAAGGAGGAGAAAGAGAATGCGTATCAAAAGGTCAGTTAACGCTCTTAAAAAGCGCAGAAAGATAATGCGCCTTGCAAAAGGCTACTTCGGCAACAAGTCCAAGTCTTACAGAATTGCAAGGGAAGCTGTAATGAAGTCCCTCAATTACGCCTTCATCGGCAGAAAGCTCAGAAAGCGCGACATGCGTTCGCTCTGGATAGCTCGTATCAACGCCGCTGCAAGGGTAAACGGACTTTCTTATTCCAAGTTCATGCACGGCCTCAAGGCTGCCGGCATCAACCTCAACCGTAAGGTTCTGGCAGATCTCGCAGTCAACGACGCCGCTGCATTTGCAGCCCTTGCCGAAAAAGCAAAGGCAGCTGTTTAATCGCAAATTCTTACAGGGTAGTTGACGTTTTGGCAGCTACCCTTTAAAACGTATATGGTTATTACTTCGCGCTCCAATCCCCTCGTCAAAAAAATTGTCTCGCTTGCAGATAAAAAGTTTCGGCGGCAGTATGGCGAATACCTTGTAGAGGGTGTAAAGCCCGTCCGCGAATGCATGGCGGCAGGCGTCAGTATCGTCAATGTTCTGTGTACTCCCCGTCACGAAGGCGAGTTTGAAAACGCCGTCGTCGTGTCCGAGGATGTGTTCAAAAGCCTTTCGGCCGAAAAAACGCCGCAGGGCGTCATTGCTTCGGTAAAGCTTCCGTCTTTGCCTCTGCGTCAGCCAGCCGGACCCTGCCTGCTTTTGGATAGATTGCAGGACCCGGGAAACGTAGGCACGATTATCCGAACGGCAAATGCGGCGGGGTTTGTTGATATTTATCTCGTCGACTGTGCGGACCCTTTTTCGCCGAAAGCCGTCCGCGCCAGCATGAGCGGTATATTTTTTGTAAACGCTATGTGTTGTTCGGCGGAAGAAGCGCTCTCTGCGCTCTCCGGGACGCCGATTATAACCGCGGATATGGACGGGGAGAATATATTTTCCTTCACTCCGCCGGGCACATATTGTCTTTGCATAGGCAACGAGGGCGGCGGGGTCAGCCACGAAATTAAGGGTGCAAGTTCATATACGGTCAGTATACCCATGCGCGAAACATGTGAAAGTTTAAATGCCGCGATATCGGCGGCCATAGCCATGTATGCGCTTAAAAATAATGTAAAAGAGGTGCAATAAATGTCAGGACATTCAAAATGGCACAACATAGCAGCTAAAAAGAGCAAAACAGACGCCGCGCGCGGCGCAGTTTTCACCAAGATAGGCAGGGAGCTGGCGGTTGCGGCCAAGGGCAACCCCAATCCCGAAACTAACTCCAAACTTGCCGACGTAATCGCAAAGGCCAAGGCGGCAAACATGCCCAACGACAACATTAAGCGCTCTATTGCAAGAGCTGCAGGCGAACTTTCGGGCAAGGACTACAAGGAACTTACCTACGAAGGATACGGCGTTGCGGGTTCTGCGGTAATCATAAAAACTCTTACCGATAATGTAAATCGCACGTCAGGCGATATATCGTCCACCATGTCCAAGTGCGGTGGCCAGATGGGCAAGCCCGGCTGCGTGAGCTATCAGTTCGATAACAAGGGTGTTATCGTAATTGAGAAAACCGTGGCTCTGGACGAGGACACTATGATGGAATACTGCCTCGAAGCCGAGGCTGAGGACTTTGTTTCCGAGGACGACGTATACGAAGTTTATACCACCCCCGAAGCTTTTTCGTCCGTTCGCAAGTATTTTGAGGACAAGGGCGTAACCTTCCTCGAAGCTGAAGTTAAAATGGTTCCCCAGAACACAATCACTCTCCCTGCGGACAAGGAGGCAACCTTCATCAAGATGATTGACAAGCTCGAAGAGCTCGACGACGTTCAGAATGTTTACCACAACGTCGAACTTCCCGAAGAAGACGAGGAAGAATGATTTTTCCGAATAGGTAACATAAAGCCGCGGCGCGTTAAAAACGCGCCGCGGCAATTTTTTAGCGGTTGACCTGTTATGCATTATTAGAAATAAAATCTTTTCTAAAATTGAATAACACTGCGCACCTTTGCGCAAAGTATTATTACAAGCGGCAACGCTTTGAAAATAGTTTGTTCGTCAAGGCGTTGTTGCGGTTTGGCGGATAAACGCGGGGATTATTCCAAAAACGGAATAATCCCCTATGTTGTATAAGGGGAATTTTTTGCGCGGAAAAGAAATAGAATAGTGTATGTTTACAAAAAGGCAAGCAGTTCTTTTGGGAATAATGGCAATAATACTCGTCGTTGCCGTGGTGCTGTCGTGTTTTTCACGCAGGAGTGATGTCAAAAGCGACGAAATGCGCGTTCTCACTCTATGGCAGATAGATTCGTTTGAAGGGGGTAAGGGCTCGCGCGCGCAATATCTTCAGGACATGGCCGACAGGTATTTTGAAGATAAACGTGCGTATGTAAGGGTGACGGCGCTATCGGCGGATGCTGCGCGGTCTAATATTAACTCAGGTCTGGTTCCTGACATGATATCTTACGGTGCGGGCTTTTACGGCATAGAAAGTTTGGTGAATACGAGTGATTTTATATCAATGTGCTGGTGCAGAGGGGCATATCTGCTGATTTCTGTCGACGAAAATGCTGATTTTTCGGATGTCAGTGCGGAAAATACAGTGATAAACATCGGCAAAAATAATTTATCGCGCGCCTGCGCTCTATTCGAAGGGCTTTCCGGTGCACAGTCGGAAGCCTCCACATCGGCTTATGTAAGCCTGATAAACGGCAAATATAAATATCTTCTCGGCACCCAGCGCGATATCTGCCGCATGCAGACGCGCGGCACAAGTTTTTCCGTCAAGGTGTTAACTTCCTTCAACGACCTTTATCAGAATATATCGATTCTTTGCGGTGGCGAAGACTATTTCTATTGCAGAGATTTTATAGCATACCTTATGGCAAATTCGGCGGAGGTGGAAAGCCTTTCGATGGTTTCAGACGGAACGGCGAGCAGCGGAATATTCGGCGAAATTGAACGCGCTGAATTTGAGTATGAGTTGAAAAGCTTTGTAAGCCAAGATTATCATAACTCTTTACTCGACGCCATTCAAAAGGATGATTTAAATTATTTGAAAAATCTGTTAAAGTGATTGAAAAAGAGCGCAGAAAATGTTATCATATAATAGTGGAATAAAGGCAATCAAATTCGACAGTGAAAAGATACTTGAGCGCGTTGTTCAAGACAAAGAATTCTCTTTTGCAAAATATACTACATACGGCCTCGGGGGAGGGGCGCGCGCGGCGTTTTTTCCTAAAAATATGATTGAAGCACGCGCTGTATATGATTACGCAAAGAAGAGCGGGGAGCCGTGGGTAATACTTGCGAACGGCTCAAATATACTCGCCTCCGACAAGTACTTCGATGGATTTGTCATCTGTACAAAGTATCTTCAAGGGATTGTTCGCATAGATAAAAATACAATTTTCTGTCTCTCAGGAACTACGGTTTCGCAGGTGCTGAACTACTGCATTTCGCACGGTTTGGGCTGCCTTGAATACCTTGCGGGAATCCCTGCAAGCATCGGCGGCATAGCTTGCATGAACGGTGGAGCGGGAGGAAGATACATAAATTCCAATGTACTGTCTGTAAAGCTTTATGACGGAATGGATTGCAATTTATCCAATCAAAACTGCAAATACACATATAAACATAGTACTATGCGTGATATAAATAGTTTAATTTTAGGTGTATTTCTGTCTGCTTTGACTGATTTTCCGATAAATGTGCGTAAACGCATAATGGAATATTCGTTAATGCGCGTCCGTCTGCCTAAGGGCAGAAGTTGCGGTTGCGTTTTTAAAAATCCCGATATTCCGCTTAAAGGGGGCATGGTGTCCGCGGGCAGGATTATTCAGGATTGCGGGCTTGCAGGATACGGCTCTCCAAGGGCTTATGTTTCGCCCGAACATTGCAATTTTATTATAAATAACGGCTCTTCTGCCAATGAAATTTATAATCTCATTCAAAACGTAAAAAGCATTGTATTGGAAAAATGCGGCGTTGAGCTTGATGAAGAGGTTGTTTACATAGGCGATTTCAGTTGATTTGCATTGTGTCATTTAATCGTAGTTAAGTAAGGTTTTATTGCTGGCTTATCGCCTGTTGTTTTACGTATTTTTAAATTTACAATCTACTATGTCATACATAATCGGAGAAAATAATGATTCTGACTGCAGATTATCATACTCATACGCCGTATTCTCACGGCAAAAATACCGTCCTCGAAAATGCCCTTGCGGCAAAAGACAAGGGCTTGAAGGAAGTTGCAATTACCGACCATGGCTTCAACCATTTGTTGTTCGGGCTGAAGCGCAAGCGCCTGCCCGACCTCCGTGCCGAAATTGAAGAGGCTAAAAAACTCACCGGCATCAATGTTCTTATGGGAATGGAGAGCAATTTAATTTCCCTCGACGGCAAAACCGATATGAAGGAGAGCGAACTTCCCGCCTTTGATATATATCTTTGCGGCATTCACGAGGTGTTGCGTTATTCGTCTATATCCGATGCTTACAACATTATGTTTGTAAATTACGTTGCATATAAAAGGGGTAAGCGTCCGTCTGATAAAATCGTCAAAAATACTACGCGCGCATATGTCAATGCCGTAAAAAATAATCCGATAGATATTCTTACGCATATTAATTACAAGTGTTGCTGCGATCTTAAAGAAGTTGCCAAAGTCTGCGCCGATTACGGAACCTATATCGAAATTAATACCAAAAAGCGCCACGTTTCGGGCGAGGAACTCAATATGATGGCTGCAACAGGGGTGCGTTTCATTATCGATTCCGACGCGCATTCGGCCGACAGAGTTGGTGATACCGCGATAGCCGAACAGTTACTCGCCGAGGCCGATATCCCTTTGGAGCAAATTGATAATATTGACGGCCGCCTGCCCTCGTTCAGGCTTGCCGAGTATAAAAAATTACATGGCTAATTTTACTGAAGAAATCAAAAATGAAATAATGGATAACGGCATAGAACGGGAGTGTTGCGTGCTCGCGTTCCTTTCGGCGTGCATCCGTACCAGCGGAAGCATTATTTCTAAAAACGGCAATTTCGGTTTTGAAATCGTAACAGAAAACGAGAGAACGGCCGAGTTTTTGAGCGATATGCTCGATAACCGCTTGGGTATATCCCTTTCAAGAGCGGGCGTTGAGTTTGATAAATTCACTGGCAGGGACAAGCTTACCATCGCCTGCGTAGACAATAAGACGACTGAGCTTTTAAAGCAGCTTAAAATAATCAGATGCAGTTCCGACGGCTATTCCCTGACTTTCGGCATAGACGATGAACTCGTTCGGAAAGAGTGTTGCGTTGCGTCCTATCTTAAAGGGGCATTCCTCGGCGGCGGGAGCTGTACGATTCCCGACGAGAACAGTTACAGCCGCACGGGCTACCACTTCGAGGTCGTCTTTTCCAATAAAATCACGGCCGGCGACTTTTGCGACCTTTTGTGCTCGCTCGACGTTCTGGCAAAGCTCGTCGCGCGCAAAGAGAGCGCGGTAGTTTACGTCAAGAGCAAGGAAGTTATCTCCGACCTGCTCAATGCGATGAGCGTCGAAAATTGTCTGCAAAAGCTCAACCGCCTCGTAGAACTTAAGGATAAAACAAACAACGTCAACCGCGCCAGCAACTGCTCTGCATCAAATATTGACAAGACGGTTACCGCTTCCGTCAATCAGATAAGCGCGATAGAGACCATCCGCCAGACTATTGGGCTAAAAAACCTTACGCCCATACTTTTCGAAGTGGCCGAAGCGCGCCTTGCCGACCCCAACGCGTCCATGCAGGAGCTTGCCGACAGGCTGGAAATAACCAAAAGCTGTATAAATCACCGCATGAGAAAGATTATACAGATAGCTAATCAGCTTTTATAAAATTCAAGGAAGAACATGACAGATTTTGTACATTTACACGTGCACACCGAATATTCCCTTCTGGACGGTGCATGCAAAATTGACAACCTGATAAGTTATTGTAAAAAGAACGGAGTGGACACCGTCTGCATTACCGACCACGGCAATATGTACGGTACCCTGCATTTTGCCGAAAAAGCTGCTATTGCGGGCATAAAATATATAATCGGCTGCGAGTTTTACGTCACGCGCGACATGCACGATAAATCGCAGAATATCTCCGAGCATCTCATTCTGCTCGCCAAAAACAAGGCGGGCTATAAAAACCTCGTCCAGCTCGATTCCATGGCCTTTGTGGACGGATTCTATTACAAACCCAAAATAGACTATAATGTCCTCAGTGAGCATTCCGAAGGGGTAATATGCCTTTCCGCCTGCCTTGCCGGCGGCATTCCCCGCCGACTTTTAGACGGCGACGAGGAAGGGGCTGAAAAACTCGCGCTGCAGCTCAAGGAAATTTTCGGCGAAGATTTTTATATCGAAATTCAGGACCACGGCATTCCCGAAGAAAAACGCGTTCTGCCCATGCTCGTTGCTTTGGCAAAAAAAATAGGCGTAGAAATTGTTGCGACCAACGATGTGCACTACATAACCAAGGCCGAAGCCGAGATGCAGGATGTTCTCATGTGCATTCAGATGAAAAAGACGCTCGACGACCCCAAGCGCATGAAGTTCGATACGCAGGAGTTTTATTTTAAATCGGGCGATGAAATGGCTGAGCTCTTTTCGGCCTATCCCGAAGCCATTGCCAATACGCGCGTAATTGCAGACAAAGTCACCGAGCCTGCCTTCAATCTCGATAAAAAGGGTTATCCCATCCGCGATACGTCGCTCATACCCGGGTATACCCCGCCCGACGGCTCAACTCCGCCCGAATATCTGAGGAAACTTACTGCCGAAGGCCTCAAACGCCGCTACGGCGAGGTGACGAAGAGGGAACTCGACCGCGCCGAATATGAACTGGGCGTCATAATAGGCATGGGCTTTGCCGAATATTATCTGATAGTTTGGGACTTCATCAACTGGTCAAAAGACCACGGCATTCCCGTAGGTCCTGGGCGCGGCTCTGGCGTCAGTTCTATAGTCGCTTACGCTATAGGCATAACCGACGTTGAGCCTTTGCAGTACGACTTGCTTTTCGAACGTTTCCTTAACCCCGACCGCGTATCCATGCCCGACTTCGATATCGACTTCTGCACCGACAGGCGCAGCGAAACTATCGAGTACGTCCGTCAGAAGTACCATCCCGAAAACGTCTGCCAGATAGTGACTTTCGGCACCATGGCGGCAAAAAACTCCATAAAGGATGTCGGCAGGGTTATGCGCGTGCCCTATTCGGAAACGGACAGGCTGACCAAAATAATGGACGGCAAAACGTCTATAGGCGACCTTTTAGGCCGCAGAATCGAAGGCGCGCGTGCGGCGTATGAGGCCGAAACCGACCCCGATAAGAAGGCGGAAGCCGAGGGCAAATTCAACGACCTCAAGGCTGCGCGCAACGGCGAATTCTGCGAAATTTATGAAACCGACGATACGCTCCGCCGCGTAATCGACATGGCCATGCAGATAGAAGGCATGCCCCGCCAGACGGGTATGCACGCCGCGGGCGTCGTCATCTGCCGCAAAAAAATAGCCGACAACGTTCCTTTATCGCGCAACGGCGAAGATATAACCACACAGTTCGTCGCTAAGGAAATCGAAGCGCTCGGCATGCTGAAGATGGACTTTCTTGCACTCGTCACTCTCACCGATATCAAAAAGTGCAAGGATTATATACTTGAAAATCACGGACTCGAGGTCGATTTTAATAAAATAGGCTATAAAGACGAGGGTGCGTATTCGCTCATATCCGAAGGCGACACTGACGGCGTGTTCCAGCTCGAAGCCGGCGGCATGAAGAAGTTCATGCGCCAGCTTAAGCCCGACTGTCTCGAAGACCTGATAGCGGGCGTTTCGCTCTACCGCCCCGGACCTATGCGCTTTATCGACAGTTTCTGCAACCGCAAGCACGGCCTCGAGCCCATAACTTACGACTGTCCCGAAGAGGAGAAGATACTAAAGGTCACTTACGGCATACCGGTCTATCAGGAACAGGTCATGCAGATTTTTCAGTATCTCGCGGGATTCTCGCTCGGCGAAGCAGACCTCGTCCGCCGCGCCATGGGCAAGAAGGATAAAAAGACGCTTATGGCGCAGAAGGAGAAATTCATCAACGGCGGCATAAGCGATACCAACGGCAGCACCATAGTCGGTTGCGTCAAAAACGGCATATCTGCCGAAGTTGCCTCCAAAATTTTCGCCGACATGGAAGGGTTTGCGTCCTACGCATTCAACAAATCGCATGCGGCGGCCTACGCAACGCTCGCATACCAGACGGCGTGGCTCAAAAAGTATTACTGCAAAGAATTTATCTGCGCTCTGTTGAATAACCGCCTCAACAAGATTGAGGAAATTACAAAATACGTTCTCTATCTCAAGGATAAGGGAATAAAGGTCCTTCCGCCCGATATAAACAAGTCTAAAACGGTATTCTCCGTTCAGGACGGCGGCGTGCGCTTCGGCCTTTCGGCCCTCAAGGGTACGGGGCAGAGCGCTATCGACGACGTAATCGCCGAGCGCGGAAAGAACGGCCCGTTCAAAGACTTCTCCGATTTCGTGCTGCGTTGTGCGCCCTTTGTCAACAAGCGCATAATTGAAGGTCTTATTCTCGCGGGCGCATTCGACGGTATGGGCATTGCCCGCTCGAGGCTTTTCGCCGTGTATGATGATGTTTATTCGCGTGCAACGGGCATAAACAAGCAAAAGAGCGGCGCTCAGATGTCGCTCTTCGGCGAGTTTATAGAGGAAGAGAAGCTTACGGTAGAATATCCCGATATTCCTGAATATGACGTCATGGAAAAGCTCGCCAAAGAAAAACAGGTGCTCGGTGTGTACGTAAGCGGGCATCCTTTCGATAAATACAAGGCGGCTTTCAGAGATAAAAATTTCAACTGCTCCATGCTCGAATACGTTGAAGACGAGGACGGCAACCGCACCTATCCGCAGGTCGAACAGGGCATGCAGGTTGAAATGGGCGGCATAATATCGGCTTACCGCCGCACGACGACCAAGCGCACGGGCGCGATAATGGCTTTTGTCACCGTTGAAGACGTCTACGGCTCGGTTGAATGCGTCGCTTTTCCCGCCATATTCGAAAGGGTAAAAGCTGCTATAGCCAACGATAAAATTGTCATTATTAAAGGCAAACTCGACCTTGACGGCGGCAAGGAACCTTCGGTAATTCTCGACGACCTGCAGGAATTTGACGCCGAAGCATATGAAGGCAGGACCGGCGGAGCGAAAAAGGCGGCTCCGGCTTCCCGCAAACAGCCCGTTCTGTGGCTAAACGCCACAGCTCTCTCCGACGCTGATTTTGATGATTTCGTGTCAATGCTTTCAAATTACGAGGGACAGACAGTGTGCGCTATAGTCAGGGACGGCAAAAAATACAGGCTCCCCACAGGAGTAAACTATTGCCGCGGACTGCTTGCCGAACTTTCTACTTTCATTTACGAAAAAGATATTAAATATGTTGAATAAAAATATTTGAAAAAGGGTTGTAAATATTCTTCTTATCTGTTATAATATAAAATGGAAATGATGAAAAGGCGTTGCGGCAAAGGGGGCAAGCGGGTAAAATCCGTGCGCAGCGCGATTTTTCGGAGGAATGAATTATGAAAAGGATAGGCTTGCTTACGAGTGGCGGAGATGCTCCCGGCATGAACGCCTGCATCAGGGCTGTTGTGCGTACTGCTCTCTATTACGGTATGGAAGTCTACGGAATCGAGCGCGGCTATCAGGGCCTCATCGACGACGAAATGGTTTCCATGGAAATGCGCTCCGTTTCCGACATCGTTCAGAGGGGCGGCACCAAGCTCCGCACCGCAAGGTGCCTCGAGATGCTTACCAAAGAGGGGCAGAAGAAAGCGGTAAGAACGCTTGAAGCGCGTGGCATAGAGGGGCTTGTCGTCATCGGCGGCGACGGCTCGTTCAGGGGCGCAAAGTGCCTTTCCGAAGAATATGGAATCCCCACAATAGGCATACCCGGCACTATCGACAACGACCTTGAATATACCGATTATACCCTCGGATTCGATACAGCGGTCAATACCTGCATAGACGTTATCAACAAACTGCGCGACACCATGACCTCGCACGAAAGAATTTCCGTTGTCGAAGTTATGGGAAGGCGTTGCGGCGACATTGCTCTGTATGCGGGAATAGCTTCCGGCGCCGAAATAATAGTAGTGCCCGAAGTCGTTTTCGACCTCGACGATATCGTCATGCGCATAAACCGCTCGCGTGCAAACGGCAAACATTCCAATATCGTCGTTGTTGCCGAGGGTGTGTGCACGGCAGAAGAGTTTGCAAAACAACTTCAGTCTGTTACAACCTATTCTGTAAGGCCTACCACGATAGGCCATATCCAGCGCGGCGGTTCGCCTTCGATGGCAGACAGAATGCTCGCTGCCCAGTTCGGCAATAAAGCCGTAAGACTTCTGAACGAGGGCATCGGCAATCGCGTAGTCGGTATTCATAAGAATGAAATTATCGATATGGATATAATAGAAGCGGTGAGCATGAAGAAGAAGTTCAATTACGAACTCTACGAAACGCTTCAGATGATTTCTATGTAATTTACTTACGAAGCCGCTTTGTTTTAAGCGGCTTTATCTATGCCCGAAAAATTAATATATAGTCAAAGGGGAAAATATTTTAATGATTTTAACGGTAAGCTTAAGTCCTTGCATCGATGTCAATATCGAGGTTGATTCGCTCTCGGTTGGCATGTCTCATAAAATCATAAGCAAACGAATCTTCTACACGGGTAAAAGCATAAACGTCTCTATCGGTCTTGCGCGTCTCGGCGTTCAGACTTTTGTTACGGGATTTATGTATGAAGATAACGGCAGACTTTTCGAGCAGGAACTGCACCGCGAGGGCATAAATTATAAATTTGTCTGGAGTCAGGGCAGAGTGCGCGAAAATTACAAATTCGTCGACCATAAATCAATGCTTACAGAATTTGACGACGTTTCTCCCGAAATAACTCCGACGAAACAGGATGACCTGATAAAACTTATATCTGAATTTGCTCCCGGCTGCGAGGCAGTGTTCGTCGCCGGCGGACTTGCAAAGGGTATGACGGCCGACTTTTATAAGCGCATACTTTCCGCCGTTCCGCAGGGTGTCAAAAAAATTGTCGACAGCGAGGGCGACAGGCTGCGCTATGCGCTTGAATGCGGAGTCGACCTCGTAAAGCCAAATATAGAGGAGTTGCAGCGTACTCTCGGCATCCGCGTAAAAAACAGGGCTGCCGCCGTTGACGGCGCCAAGCAGCTCGTCGCAATGGGTGCGAAGAACGTGCTTTTGTCGCTCGGAAAGGAAGGGGCGATTATAACTGACGGAAAGAAGAGTTATTACTGCAAGTCAAATAACGTTGCAATGAATTCCACTGTCGGTGCAGGCGACGCCATGGTTGCCGCGGCAATGACGGCGCTCGTGCGCGGAGCGGATAATGTTGAAGTGTTGAAGTGCGGCGTGGCGGCAGGCACGGCGGCGGTTATCACGCCCGACACCATTTCATTCCGCAGAGAGAAGTATGACGAAATATTTTCTTCACTTTTTGTCAAAGAAATTTAATCATACCCCTTGATTTTTGTGTCAATTTTGTATATAATCATAATTAGAAACAAGGAGGAAGCAATTATGTGGAATGAAAACGCGCCTTTGGAACTTTTAAAAGAACTCCCCGCTGTACTCAACGAGGCTAATCTCGCACGCCTTCAGCAGGTAATCGACTACGACAAATTTATCAACAGCTCGGAATGCGGCTATGACCTCTGCGGTCAGTATGCACCTTTCTGCGAAGGTTGCGACAAAACCGTTCAGTATCCCTGCGCCGTTTCGTATGTAAAGATGAAGCAGGCTGAAGGAATGGACATTAAAATTCAAAGCGAAGTAGAGGAAGTGCTTTCCGATGCGGCCGAAGAGTCCTGCGAATGCAGCGAACAGCCTTGCGAAGCACAGGAAGAGATTCCCTCGGCTGAAGCAGCGGAAGAAGCTCCCGTCGAAGAGGCTCCCGAAGAAGAAAAACCTGCTAAAAAACTCATCCGCATTGCAATCGCAAGGCGCAGAGTTTAATTTATTTTTAAGAACTCGTCACCGCCGTGGAAGTGCACTTTTTTGCGCTTTATGGCGGTGATTTTTTTGTTCTTTCCATGAATTTTCAGCATCGTTTCGGCACTTCGCCCGACAAAGAAATTGTTATGACCGATAATGATATTTTTGCGTTTATTTTTTTATATTTTATGTTTAAAATGGATTGACAATCGGGCCTAATTAAAATATAATATTCAAGTAATGTGTTTGAACGCTGTTATGGCTCAGCAGGTAGAGCACGTCCTTGGTAAGGAATATCGGGGCGAAAAGCGGGGTGAGCCGAAACCCTTCAAAATTCGGCAAAAACTTCATTCGCTGATATGGCTCAGTAGGTAGAGCACGTCCTTGGTAAGGAATATCGGTGCGAAAAGCGGGGCAAGCCGAAACCCCTCAAAATTCGGCAAAAA
>CALVWX010000003.1 GCA_944368215.1 uncultured Clostridia bacterium
GGACACAGCTTTTTCAAGGAGAACGCAAAGTGGTTTAATCTTTCGTTAGATTGGCTAAAATCGAGGGGCTTCGAGGTGAAAATTAGTGAGTAAAATATTTTTTATTCCGGACGGCTTAGAAGAAAGCAAGGCTTTAAGCCGCACCACGCACTTATGTATAGCGGCGCACGAGGACGATATAGAGTTTATGGCATTTGCACCCATAGCAGAGTGCTTCCAAAAGCCAGATAAATGGTTTTGCGGAGTGGTGACTACGGACGGAGCGGGCAGTCCCAGAAACGGAATTTACGCCGATTATACGGACGAAGAAATGAAAGCTATCCGCATAGAGGAACAGAAAAAGGCGGCGCATATAGGCGGTTACGGCGCGCAGATACTTTTGGGGTATTCGTCAAAAGAAGTAAAGGATAAAAATAACGATAGCGTAGTAAACGATTACGTTGAAATATTAAGGGCGACGAAGCCGAAATACGTTTATATCCATAACCTTGCCGACAAGCACGAAACGCACGTGGCAACGGCTGTAAAAGCGATAGCAGCGTTACGACAGTTGAGCTCAGAAGAACAACCCGAAAAGGTTTACGGATGCGAGGTGTGGAGAAATTTAGATTGGTTGAATGACGACGAAAAGGTGTATTTGGATTGCAGTCAATATCAGAATTTGGGCAGAGCCTTGTCATCCGTGTTTGACAGTCAGATATCGGGCGGTAAGAGGTATGATTTAGCCGCAGAAGGAAGGCGACTTGCCAACGCAACATTTTCGGAAAGTCACGCCTGCGACACTTATACTGGACTTAATTATGCAATGGACTTAACGCCGCTTATAAAGGATAAGGCGCTTGATATAGCAGATTATGTTTGCGGATATATAGACAGGTTTAATCAAAACGTAAAGGAAATGATAGGCAGACTTAAATGACGGATATAAACGAAATCAAAAATTTAATAAAATATGCGAAAGAGCGTTTAGAGCTAAAAGAGCGGGATAGCGAATATAAGTCCAACCGCCTTTTAGAGATAATGCGGAGCGGTTTGGAAGGGACTGAGTTGGAGGACGCCGTGTACGGCGAACTTTCCTTATTGCCTTCCGAAATAGACGAACGCTTTTCGGTTATTCTGAAAGAGAACGGTAGCAAGGCGGCAACGGAATGGCTGTATAATTACTGCGTTAGTAATAAGTACGTTAAAAAGGATGTATTAGACAAAAATCCGCGCTTTGATACTTCAAACGGACTTACAATAACAATTAACAAAGCTAAACCTGAATTCCGTGATCCAAAGAAAGCAAAGGCGGGAAACAGTGTGGACGGTGGTTTTGCCAAGTGCGTAATTTGTCGTGAGAATGAGGGGTTTGCACCGAGGAACAAGCGTAACTTGCGGACTGTTTCCATAACGCTCGGCGGTAAACCGTGGTTCTGGCAGTATTCGCCTTACGGGTATTTCCACGAACACGGAATCGCTGTAAACTGCGAGCATACGCCTATGCACATAGACAGGCAGACTTTCGAAAATCTTATTGATTTTGTGGATAAATTTCCGCACTATTTTATAGGCTGTAATGCGCCGTTAGAGCGGATAGGCGGAAGCGTATTAGCCCATGACCACTATCAGGGCGGCGGTGAGATATTGCCGTTACATAAAGCAAAAATCAGAACCAAAATCAAGGACAGAAAATATCCTTACGTTACGGTAGGCATTTTGGATTGGGCGGGTACGGTAATCCGTATAAAGAGCGATAAACGCAACGAGGTGGTTGACATAGCGGATAGACTTAGGGGAGCGTGGGTAAATTACAGTAATCCCGAACTCGGCATAATTGCCACAGACGAAAACGGCGTTCACAACGCAATAAGTCCTACGGTGATAAAGACCGCTACGCACTACGAAATGAACGTGATACTTCGTTCAAACATAACGAGCGAAAAGTATCCGGACGGAGTATTTCATGCTCATCCAGAATATCACGCCATAAAGAAAGAGAGCATAGGTTTAATCGAAGCACAGGGATTGTTTATACTTCCGGGCAGATTGGAAGAACAGCTCTGTGAAATAGAAAAGATAATAAAAGACCAAAAGCCGTTGCTGACTGAATTAGACGAATTCAAGCTCGTTTATAATGAAACACAAGCTTTATATAAAAGCGGAAAATACGCCGATATACATACGGCAATGCAGGAAGAGTTGGGAAGTATCTGTTATAGGATATTAGAAAACACTGCGGTGTTTAAAAATGAAGAAGATTTAATGCGGTTTCTTAAAACCGCAGGGTTCGAGGTATGAAAGAGTACGAATATAAAGTAAGCGCGGCAGGTAGGATAAACCTTATAGGTGAACACATAGACTACTGCGGCGGTAAGGTAATGCCTGCGGCGTTATCGCTTAAAAACACGGTTTACATAAGACCGAATGGTACAAACAAAATCAACCTGAGTTGGACGACTTTGCCCGACAAAGTAACGCTTGACATAGACAAACTTGAAAGTTATAAGGATTTGAAGTACGGTAACTATCAGGCGGGCGCGGCGTTGATGTGGCAAAAAGCGGGACACAAGATAATAGGCTGCGATATGCTGCAGGACTGCACAGTGCCGTTCGGTAGCGGGCTTAGTAGTTCCGCAGCAATAGAGGTTAGTACGATAGCGGCATTGGCAACGCTTGTGGGCGAAACTTTGGATAAGGTAGATATAGCGTTTAAGGCGCAACAGGCGGAGCGCGAGTACGCGGGCGTAAACTGCGGAATAATGGACCAATACGCTTCGGCTTGCGGCAAAAAGGATAGCGTAATGCTGCTCGATTGCAAAACACTCGAATGCGAGTATCTTCCTTTAAGGCTCGGCGATTATTCGCTTGTTATCACAAACTGCAACAAGCCGCACAGTTTAATTGAAAGCAAGTATAACGAGCGCAGGGAAGAAACGGATAAAGCTCTTAAAATCTTACAGCAGAAGATTAATATAAGCTGTCTTGCAGAATTGAGTGGTACTCAATACGAAGCGTATTATTCGTCATTGCCGCAGACGTTAAGAAAGAGAGTAGAACATATTGTTTCGGAATGCGAGCGCGTAAGAATAGCAACGCTTGCATTAAAAGCGGGCAACATGGAAATGCTCGGCGGACTATTGAACAGGTCGCACGCAAGTTTAAGAGATAATTACGAAGTAACAGGCAGAGAGCCTGATGCGCTTGTGGAAGCTGCTCAGAGTCAAAGTTGTTGCGTGGGTTCGAGACTTATAGGCGGCGGATTTGGCGGATGTACCATATCACTTGTTAAATCAAATTGTGTGGATGAGTTCAAGGAATTTACATACAACACATATTTGAAAGCTACGGGCTACAAAGCCGAATTTTATGATACTGAAATTTCAGACGGTATAACCGTAACCAGACTTTAAATACACATTTTTCATTTTTTCTCCTACATAGAGTCTTGCGCGGAAAAATTCCGCGCAAGACTGAGTTGGCGGCAAAGAGTAAAGGCATTAAATTATGAATAAATATCTGGGAATAGATATAGGCGGAATGACCGTCAAGGGAATTTTAACTGACGGAAACGGCAAGGTTTTTGACGAAGACAGCGTTCCTACGGACAGCGATAAAGGCGCTGAAGCAATGTGCGGTAATATCGCAAAGCTCATAGATAAGCTTATACTAAGCGTTGACAAAAAGGAAATAGGCGGTGCTGGCATAGGCTGTCCTGGACTAATAGATAGCAAAAACGGTGTTGTCGTATTTGCAGGCAATCTAAACTTGAAAAACTTCCAGCTCGCTGAAGAAATAGAAAAGCGTTGCAGACTAAAAGTTAAACTCACGAACGATGCTAATGCTGCGGCATTGGGCGAAGCCCGGTTCGGCGCGGGAAGTGAGTATGCGAATAGCATTTTAATTACTCTCGGAACCGGTGTAGGCGGCGGAATAATTATAAACGGTAAACTGTTTGAGGGCGGCAAGTCCGCAGGTACGGAAATAGGGCATACAGTAATAGTTGAGAACGGTTTGAAATGTACGTGTGGAAGACGCGGATGTTTCGAACGGTACGCTTCTGCCAGAGCTTTAATTGAACAGACAAAAGAGGCAATGGAAGGCAACCGCAACAGCGAAATGTGGAAAGGATACGACTTGAATACAGTTACGGGCAAAACACCTTTTGCATACTATGACAGAGATTTGACGGCAAAGCTCGTCGTAGATAAATACATAAGCCATCTGGCTTGCGGGATATTGAATATGATAAACGTGTTCCGTCCGGAAGTAGTAATGCTCGGCGGCGGTGTAAGCGAGCAGGGCGAAGCTTTGACAAAGCCGTTACAGAAGATAATAGACGCGGAGCTTTTCGGCGGTACGGACTATGCGCCCGTAAAGATAGTAAAAGCACAGCTTGGCAGCCGTGCGGGAGCCTTCGGCGCAGCAGCGCTGTTTATGGAGTAAAGGAGATTTTTATATGAAAATATTAGTAACGGGCGGAGCGGGTTATATAGGTTCGCATACGGTAGCTGAGCTTGCCGCAGACGGCTATGACGTTGCAATTTTAGATAACCTTTCTACGTCTTGCGAAGAAAGCGTTGTACGTTTGAGAAAGATAACAGGTAAGGATATTCCGTTATATAAAGTTGACATACGCGATAAAGAAAACGTGCGTAAAGTATTACGGGATGAAAAGGTAGACGCTATTATTCATTTTGCGGCGTATTCGTTAGTCGGCGAAAGTATGGTTGATCCACTTAAATATTACGAAAATAATTTATACGGCACTAAACAGCTTTTGGAAGCAATGGTGGAAGAAAAGGTAGATAAAATTGTGTTTTCTTCCACGGCGGCAACATACGGCGAACCGAAAAGCATTCCTATTCTCGAAACAGACGAAACCAACCCCACGAACACCTATGGCGAAACAAAGCTGTCTATGGAAAAAATGTTCAAGTGGACGGCAAACGCTCACGGACTGCGTTTTGTTTCCCTTCGTTATTTTAATGCTTGCGGCGCGCACGAAAGCGGACTTATAGGCGAAGCGCACAATCCCGAAACTCATTTAATACCTATAATTTTGCAAGCGGCGGCGGGCGTAAGGGAAAGCATAAGCGTTTACGGCACGGATTATTCCACGCGCGACGGCACTTGCGTGAGAGATTATATTCACGTTTACGACCTTGCCAAAGCTCACGTAGCCGCGCTCAAATATCTTTTGAACGGCGGCAAGAGCGACATTTTCAATTTAGGAACCGAAACGGGTACTACGGTAAAAGAAGTTATTGACGCGGCAAAAAAGATTACGGGCAAGGAAATTAAAGTAATTTACGGCGAACGCAGAGCGGGCGATCCCGCAGTGCTTACGGCGTCTAATAAAAAGGCGAGAGAAATTCTTGGGTGGAAGCCCAAAAAGACAATGGACGACATTATTTCGTCCGCTTGGAAATGGCACAGCGAAAATCCGAATGGGTATAATAAATGAAAAAACTTTATGACAAGATAGACGGAAAAGAAGTCTATTCATACACGATAAAGAGCGGCAATATCGAAGTTGATATTTGCGAAGTCGGCGCGAGAATAAATGCATTGAGAATAAACGGCGTTGATATAGTTCTCGGTTTTAATTCGGTAGAAGATTACATAAAAAGCGGATGCTACGCGGGTGCTACGATAGGCAGGGTTGCCAATCGAATTGCAAAGGGCAGATTTACACTGAACGGCAAGGAATATCAGCTCAACGTTAACAACGGCGAAAATCATCTGCACGGAGGAAAAGAAGGCTTTGATAAAAAACTGTTTACGGTTTTAGAGCAGACGGACAGTTCCGTAATAATGGAATACGTAAGTGCGGACGGCGAGGAAAACTATCCGGGGAATTTGAAGTTTACGGTAAAGTTCACGGTTGAAAATAACGCGCTTTTAATGGAGTACACTGCGGTAAGCGATAAAGATACTTTGTGGTGTCCGACAAATCATACATATTTTAATTTAGACGGCGAAAGTATGGGTAGTTGTTTGAACAACATATTGCAGATAAACGCCGATAAATATACTCCTGTGGACAGCGGACTAATTCCTACGGGCGAAAAAATAGCTGTTAAAAGTACGCCGTTCAATTTTACAAAATTAAAGAGAATAGGCGAGAACATAGAAAGTGAAGAACTAAAAATGACGCTCGGCTACGACCATAATTATATCTTGGCAAGCGACCACGCCGCTCACGCCGAAAGCGAAATAACGGGTATAAAAATGGACGTTTTTACGGATATGCCTTGCTTGCAATTCTATTCGGGCGGGCAGCTTAACGGAGTTAAAGGCAAGAGCGACGATCAATATGCAGGCTTTTGTTTAGAACCGCAGTATTGTCCGAACGCCATAAATATGCAAGACTTTGAAAAGCCGATTTTAAAAAAAGGTAAAATGAAAAAGTATCAGATTAAATACAGTTTTAACTCTTAATAAGGGGGTTATTTACTATGGAAGTACCAAAAAGCACAGAAGCAAATGTAAATAGTTCAGAAAAAAGTCATATCCGTTGTCCGAAGTGTGATACGAAAATGTTTCAAGCTGTAGCGGTTGTTGATATGATATATAAATGCAAACAATGCTACCGTCGGTATTTGATAAACGTGCAAGACGGTAGTGTTTCCATTAAATTACTAAATAAGCCCAAAGGCGATGATTAAGAAGCACCGATGTGGTGTTTCTTTTTTTACATTAAAACTGAATTATAGGTATAAAGTGTCAAAATACGCAATCATAAATTTTATATAATGTGCATAAGCACAGCGAGAGCGTGTGGACTGACATAATCATAAGCCTTGAAAGATGGGATAGGGATTATGCGCCTATGATAAAAGTAATGAAGTACAATAACTAAATATTTTTTAACTGCAATAGAAATTAAAAACGGAATTTAAAACGAGCGCGTTTGAGCAGGACTAAACTTTTAACGGGGTTTATTCCTATGCTCAAGCGTTTTTTATTTTTTGCCACCCGTAACGGTTTAGTCGCCGTTATCGGTGGCTTTTTTCATTGAAGGCGAAATCCGCCGATAGCGATTTTTCAAAAACAAAAATCAAAATCGGAGGGTTTCACTCATGGCAAAGATTTATTTCATTAACGCACAAGGTAAAAAGGTAATGGTCGAGGTTTCTGAAGAAATTGCAAAGCAATATCGCGAGAGCTTACGGGAAGAATGGCGCAACGACGCATACGAAAAGTATTACTCAAAGTCGCTTGAAGGAATTATAGAAGCAGGGCGAGACTTCGAGGACGATAAAACGGACACGGAAGAAGTGTTCGACTTGCAAGAAAAGAAAAGGGAACGGGCTGCATTGATAGATAAACTGAATGCTGCCTTGCCGTATTTAACGGATTTACAGCGGCAGACAATACATAAACTCTTTGTACTGAATATGTCGCAGGCCGAAATCGCTAAAGAAGAAGGCGTATTACGTTGCACAATAAAAGAACGTGTAGACGGCATTTTCGTTAAGCTGAAAAAACTGATAGAAAAAAAATAAAAATATTTTCAGAAAAACACCCCAACAAACTACCGATTTTTCTCTAATAAGTGAAGGGACTTTTATATTTCCCCGACGAGGAGGGTTGAATGGAGTACATAAATGCGATTATCGGGGAAACAGAGATGTTTGTGCCTACCAACGATAGACTCGGCGAATTGCTGTTTACCGCTAACAGGCGCGTTAATTACCACAAGTATATTGCCAAAATGCGCAAAGCATATCAGGGCAAGATCGAGAGTAGGGCTATCGTTATGGATTCGGACTTCTTTTACGCGCTTGAAGATGTAATGGAAGAAAAGGGGTATGACAGCGTAGTGCATCATCAATTTGAAAAAAGTACCGTCGAGCAAAGCAAAGTTTTGTACGCGCTATTCCGCGAAGATAAAACGATGCGCTATCTCATTTTCGTTTGCGGCTATGAGCAAGAACAAATACAAAACATAATCCGCAGCTTTTTTGAATCGTTAAAAAAAATTATTTTTTGAGGTGTTATATGAAACAGTTTGAAACCAAGTTGACCGTAAGGATTTATGACACGAAGCTCATCGAGAGCCTGAACACGATTTTTAAGTTGAACAAAAATCGCTATCAAACGAAAAATCAGCTGATTGTCGAACTCTTGGAACGCGGCATCAAAGACAAGATGAAAGACTTTCCCACACCGCCCGATTCGCCCGCAGGTGCAAGCGCAATCCCGCCCGTCTTTATCAAAAAAGACGACACGGCGGCAATGCTCAAGCAGCTCAAAGAAATGCTTTCGGATATGCACTCATACAACAAACAGCATATCGAGGGGCTGTTGGCGCATCTGAAAATGTCCGAAAAAATGTCGGCGTGTATCTACAACATTCTTTTGGCGATTGCGACGGACGAGCCTGTAACGAAAATGCAAGTCGAAATCGGCTATATGGACGACGTGCCGAAGCGGTTTATCGAGTTTCTAAACGAATTGCTTTCGGCGGTATTCGACGATGACGACGGCGATTCGGAAGATATACCGAATGTAGTGAACTGATAACCTATGGGCGTTCCAAATGTGCTTGTGAGTATTGGTTACGCGCCGAACGACGAAGCACTCAAATTGCATTCCATAAAACCAAAGTATCTTGCGGAGCGTAAATTCTATTCCTGCCGTCAAAATAACGATATTCTCAAATACATAAACAGCGGAATAGACGAAGGGGACTTTCTCGGCTATGCGGGCAACCGAGAAAAGAGTAGCGGATTATTCGGCGAAAACGGTTTGCTCACGAAAACAGCTATAAAAGATTTACGTTCTATGCTTCGGACTACGGACAGCAATATCTGGCACGCAGTAATCAGTTTTACGGAAGAATTCGGCGGCAAGTATATGACTTCCTATAAAGACGCAATGGAACTGTTAAAAGCGGAGTTGCCCGCTTTTTTCAAGAGTATAGGCGTAGCCGCAGACAATGTTGTGTGGTATGCAGGCTTGCACGAGAACACGGATAACCAACACATACATTTAGGTTTTTTTGAGAAAGAGCCGCGCTTTACCGGCGAAAATTGCAAAGGTAAGCGTTACCGTTTCGGGACAATCGGACAAGATGCACTTAACTCATTGCGAATTAAAATCGAAGAACGGCTGACCGATGCGGGCTTTGATTTGAAGCGTAGCCGTCGTAATTTGACCGATTCGGCGCAGGATACGCTGTTTCATCTGCAAGGCTTGAACGATTACGAAAGGGAACTGAAGCGGAAGTTGCTTGCTTTGTATCGGGCGTTGCCTATTGACGGGCGGGTAAGTTACGGTAGTAAGAATATGGATGCACTTCGTCCGCAGGTAAACGAGATCGTCAACTTTATCATCAAGAACAATCCGAACTTAAAACGGGACTTCGATGCGTTCTGTTCGGACTTGGCGAGATTTGATGCGAACCGTAAACGCATTTGCGAAGATCAGAAGATAGCGGATTCAAGCAAATATCTTGTAAGCGATAAATACCTAACGGACATATATAGGCGGCTTGGCGACAAAGTGATAAAAGCCGCTTTGAACATAAAACAAAAAGGCGACAGGGAGGCAAAGAAATGTAAGACAGACTTGGCAAAAAAGCGGGCGGACAAACGGCACAGGGGCTATTTGTTGGAAAGAGCTTTGCGAATCGGCGCAGACGTGGACGACGAAGCAATAAATTGTTTCGAGGAATTTAGGCGGCGGCTTGCACAGGCAAATTATGAAAGGTTGGTAGAAGAAGGAGTGATCGAAGCCGAATGAGAAAATGGGTAAAAGGGAAGATAAAACGGATATTGACTTTGCTTTCGCGTAAACGCAAAAGCATTTTCAAATGGGGTTTAATTTTCGGGGGAATATTTCTTTGCTGTTACGTTTTCGGATATGTTCTGAACTGTTTTATCGCGGGCGGGTTTCATTTTAAGGCTTCGGGGTGGTTACTGTTTGACGGTAAGACTTTTGTGTATTCGGGCGTATTTTTAATGCTGTTTATTTTTATTGTTCTGTTCTACTACCACAATCATTATTGGCTGTTCAATTCAAAGAACATCATCAAAGGTAAGGAACGCGACAAGCATATACCGGCAAATCTCGAACAGGCGCGATTTGAAAAGGAAGCAGAAATCGAACGGAATTTCGATACGGTGTATTACGACGAGTTACCGCAAAAGGAAGTCAAGGGTATTCCGATACTTGCCTACGAGGAAGGCGGCAGGTTAAAAATCACGTTTTCGCCGCCGACACACGCATTGGCAATCGGAACGACGGGCAGCGGCAAAACAACCACTTTTGTAAATCCGTCAATTCAGATTCTTGCGTCGAGCAAGACGAAGCCTTCGATGATAATTTCCGACCCGAAAGGCGAACTGTATCAATTACACGCAAAGAAGCTCAAAGATGAAGGGTACACGGTTAAGGTCTTGGACTTGCGTAATCCTTACAATTCCGTGCGGTGGAATCCTATGGAAAGCGCGTATCTGAACTACACCCGTATGCTGAACTTGGAAAAGGAAGTAATCATTCACGAGGACAGGGGAACATACGAGTTTGACGGCAAAGAGTATTACGATCCGAAAGATAAAGACACGGCAATACAGGTAAAGAAGCAGCAGCTCGGCGACATTGTGTATGAGGACTTGCACGATATAACGACGGTGCTATGCCCCGTTACGAACAAGAACGAGCCTATGTGGGAGAGCGGCGCAAAAAATTTCGTACTTGCGATTGCGCTTGCGATGCTTGAAGATTGCGCTAACCCCGAACTGAATATGACGAAGGAAAAATACAATTTCTATTCGTTAATGAAAGTCGCAACCAACACGGACGATGATTGTGCGGAAATGCTCAATTATTTCCGAGGACGAAGCCCGCTTTCAAAGGCAGTATCGCTTTCAAAGCAGGTGTTGGACAGTTCGGAAAAGACGAGGGGCAGTTACCTTTCAAGCACGTTCGACAAGCTCTCAATGTTCGCCGATTTGTCGCTTTGCGCTCTGACAAGTGAAAACGAAATTGAGTTTGCGGAAATGGGCGAAAAGCCGATAGCGTTATTCTTGCAAATCCCCGACGAAAAAGAGACAAGGCACACATTAGCGGCAATGGTAATTTTACAGGCGTACAAGGAACTTGTGCGCAAAGCGAACGATTATCCTACGTTATCATTGCCGCGCCCTGTTTACTTCATTCTTGACGAGTTCGGGCAGTTGCCGCAGATACACAAGTTAGAGCAGATGATAACCGTAGGGCGAAGCCGTAATATTTGGCTTAACCTTGTCGTTCAGAGTTACGCGCAGCTTGCAAAAGTCTATGACGACAAGAGCGCAGACATTATCAAATCGAACTGTAATACGCAGATATTCATAGGCACGACGGACTATAAAACGATAGAGGAATTTTCCAAGCGTTGCGGCAATTACAGCATAGTCCAACGCTCGGTAGGTTTCAACACCGTCCGCGCCGACGACGTGAACTCAAACACAAGCGTAAAGGAACGACCGCTTATTTATCCGTCCGAATTGCAACAGTTAAACAGCAAAGCGAATATGGGCAACGCCATTGTGACGGTATTCGGGTATCAGCCAATCAGGGCAAGATTTACGCCGAGTTACCGTTGCAAGCACTACGATTTGAAAATGAGCGAACAGGAACTTTTAACGGGCAGATACTTTGACGAAGCCGCAGCCTTTTACGATATAAAGGTACGAAACGCCAAAGTCAATGCTTCACGGCGCAGGAACACGGGCGGCGGTGGCGGTTCATTAAGAGAGCAGATTGCGGAACGCCGCAGACAGGCAAGTATGACCGAGAAGTTGCAAATGGTGGTGGCGCGCAGTTTACAGGATTTTGCTTCGGCGCAGGAAACAGGAGATATTTTTGTTTTAATTCAATCCGCCGAATACGACAAAGCTATAAATCAATTAAAGCAAATACAGGAACGCGCCAAAGGCGACGCCGAGCGGTCGGGCGCGATTGGAGACGCAATTGCTCGGCTTGAAGAAATAAAACACGGAGAGATCCGTTTGGAAAGGAAATAAGAGGAGGACAATTTGAAGATTAAATCTAAAAAGAAAGTAAGTATTATTTTGCTTTTCGTTTTAATGCTGTTATGTTGCGGTTTTGCATTTATTTTTGCCGGCGGCAGCGTATCGGCATCGGCGTCAAGCAACACCGATATAAACGATATTTCGATGGTGGAATATACAAATCATACCCTGACAAATAACGTCAGCGGTCTGTCGAGTTATTCTGAACAACCAAATAGAAATTCGGGGATAAGAATATACGGCTCGGTTAATTCGGGTTCGTTAAAGTACAACAGTACGGTAAAAGTGGACAGCAATTCGGTGTATGTCGATTTCAGAAATGCCGTAAGGCTGTACGTCCCGAAAGCACCCGAAGGCAGTTGGGGTAGTACGACTTATTACGATAAAACGTATAGATTCGAGATACTAAGCGGAAGTTCTGTCAGGTGGTATGCGACTTATACGGGTTCGACGTACAGTGAGGTTACAGGTAAAGATGAAAACGGCAACGACGTAACCAAAACCTTTTACAGAAAAGTCATCAACGTGAACGGCAGAACAACTACCACCACAAGCGACCAAAGTTCATTACGTCATTTTAATCCGAGTGATTTCGGTACTAATTTGCTCAATTTAAGCGACGGCACATATACAGTCAAAATTAGTCGTGCTTATCATTGGCAATATACAAAAATCCTATTTACGGTACCGAAATACGAGTCGACGTCAACGCAAACGGGAACGCTTATAATCGATACGGTTTCGCCCATGCTGACAATTCGCGGTAATTCGAGCGGAAGTTCCATAAGCGACGGGGCAAACGTAAAAGAAAGCGTAACGTTTTCGGCGTATGATACAAACCATTACAGGCTCTATTACAAGACGCCGAGTAGCAGCAGCTATACCTACACTACAAGTAAAACGTATGTAACAGGTTCGGCTAACGGTTGGTATTATGCCTATGCCGAAGATACGCACGGACACAGAAGTCCTACATATTCCGTTTATTATGACAACGTATTGCCCGTAGGCACTTTGAAATCCAACGGTTCAACGATTTCGAGCGGAATAACGGTATCAAAGAGCTTCTCATATACCGTTACGGACAGCGGCAGCGGAATTAACGGCGTGTATTATCAGACACCCGTAAATACGAGCTTCGTCGCATATTCGCAGGGTACTATTATCCCCGCAAGCGCAGGAGACGGTTGGTATTATTTCTATGCCACCGATAAGAGCGGCAACCGTTCAAATTTGATGTCGGTTTGTCTTGATACAACAAAGCCTACGGTGTCATTAAAGGGCTATTCGAGCGGTAGCACGATTCAGAGCAGCGCAAATGTAAAAGAGCGTGTAACCGTAACGGCAAACGATACGCATTTTTCGAGACTGTATTATAAAACGCCGGGAAGCAGTAGTTTTACGTCCACAATGTCAAGCACTTATACGTCAGGTACTACTAACGGGCTGTACGAAGTTTACGCCGTTGATACGGTTGGCAACAAGAGTGAAACGCTGACGTTCTATTACGATAACATCGCACCCGCAGGCAAAGTTTACAGCAACGGCGCAGCAGTAACGAGTGGAGCATACATATCCAAGAATTTTTCGTATTCCGCAACGGACGGCGGTAGCGGCATCAGCGCGATGTATTGCAAAACGCCCGTAAGCGGAACGTATCTTCCGTATGCGGCAGGTACGGTAATCACGTCCAACAGCGGGGACGGTTGGTATTACTTTTACGCCGTAGATAAAGTCGGAAATCAGTCGGCAACGACGAGCGTCTATCTTGAAACGCAAGCGCCTTTGGTTGAAATTTATCGCAATGGCGAGCTTGCATACAGTAAGACGATAACGGGCGCGGGAAGTTACGATACCGACATTTATCTCAACCCTAACGATACCTTAAAAATCTGTTGCGATACATCGTCGGGACACGTTACGAGCAATTATTCGCTTGATACGAATATCACAATCGGCAGCGCATATCCGGGCAGTAATTACACGATAGACATAACGAGTGCGACGGGCATAGCAAGCCATTTCACTTATCATATCGTGCGAAATAAACCTACGGTAGTGATAGACGGAAAGACCTATAAGGACGGAGAAACCATATATCTCAATACGGATAAAGCGGTAAATTTCGTTTGCGATTCGGTAATCAAAAATTACGGCGAAACGGGCGTAATAGTTAATTCGGAAGGTAACGTCAATCTCAACGAGCATATTTCGTTTGTAAGCGGAAAGGGTAAAACGCTTACTACCGCCGCAGGAACGGAAACGAAATATATTCTGCATCTGAACGACAGAGCGGGCAACGAAAGCGTTGTTACCGTGTTCATAGACAAGTTGGCTGCAAGCGGCGCATGGAAGTCGGGCGGTAAAACACTTGCAAATAACGGATATACGAATAAGCCCGTATCGTTCAACTTTACCGAAGCGGGAGTAACCGCAACTTATTCCTATAACGGCGGCGAATATCAACCTTATACGAGCGGTACGGCGTTCACGGCAGACGGAACATATATCGTTGTCCTGACCGACCTTGCGAAGAATAAAAGCAATTTTACGGCGCATATCGACACCGTACCGCCTGTCGGACAGTTGTATGCAAACTATAAACCCGTAGCGAACGGAACGGTAACGAGCGAACGCATTTATATGTCTTGGGACGGAGACATTACGGCAACCGTAAACGGCGAAGCATATACGAAAAACAGCGTACTTTCGGAAGATTCGATATATCGCTTTATCCTTACCGACTTGGCAAACAACTCTACGGAATATGTTATCACGATTGACACGGTCGCCCCGACCTATAATAAGGACAAGCTCGGCGCATCCGTACAGCTTATATCCAAATGGTACGTTGCAACAATAGGCGAAAAGCTGTATTCGTTTGCAGACTATGACGAAGCATTGGCGTTTGCTTGCAATAACGAGTTCAAGCAAAGTGTAACCGTGCTTGTATTAAACGACGTAGCTGATTTTAAACAGCATCACTTGGTAGCTAACGGCGATGAGATAAGAGAGGGCGAGTATTGGCTGTATAAATCCAAAGCTAATCCCGATAGTCTTTTATACTACTTTGACCGCAAAGGCTTGGACGAGGTTGTAGCGCATTATGCAAAGTCAAACGTATCGAAAGTCAATTACTTTGTACTTGATGACGACAACGTGTACGGCGAAGTTTCGGACAGCATGAGCGACAACGTATATACCGCGCCGGACGGAACGAAAGCGCCTTTATTAAACGGTTTCGTTTTCGATAAGGTTGACGGCACGGAACTCTTTGCCGAACTTGTCGGCGGCGACGGTACGAGAATTAAAATCGAATACGGCGTAGCGTTCAACGAGCAGGTAAGCGTGGGCGGTCTGTACAAATTCGTCGAAGTGGACGAAGCAAAAAACGAGACGGAGTTCTACGGCTTTATGGACGTGCTTGCGCCCGAACTCAAAGCGGACGTAACGGTTATTGGGGAAGAAACGCCTACCGAAATGCTTATAACGAAAGACGATCTTTCGGGTATTGCGGCTTATTACTATAAACGCTTTGCGGTAAATGGAATAATCGACGCAGATACTTGGGCGGTACTTGTAATTGAAAACGACGGCAAGACTTTACGTTACACACACGGCGACGAGCTTCCTTGTTTACAAGTAGGCGGCGAATACACCGTGTCGCTCTATGACAGGCTCGGTAACGGATATTCTTTTACGGTTTACATTATCGGCAACCCTGCAACGATAGCATTTGAAAACAACGGGGACGATACGGCTTTCGATATTGCCATTACGCTCGAACAGAAATTTGATACGGTGGTTTCGCTTGAAATTTATAAGAACGGCGAAGCGTTAAAAGGTGTAACTACGGATAAATTGCAATACACGTTTGACCGTACCGGCGTTTACAAAGTAATCTTACGCGACAACTTCGGGCGTGTTATTGAAAAGGAATATGCGTTTAATAAGGCTTTACCTACGGGGACGCTTGAAGGCGTTATAAGCGGTAGCAAGACCAAAACGGACGTAACTTTTACTTATGATAATTCCAAATATACCGTAACCGTAACCAAAGACGGCAAAGCGGTGGAAACGGAGAACAGCGGCAAACTCATATTCTTTGCGAATGATACAAACTGCGGAAAGTATGATATTCGCCTGACCCGAAATTACGACGAAGAAAACTTTACCGATTACAATTTCGTCATCAATACGCTTGCATCTAACTTCGATTTAAGCGTTGCAGTTGGTGCGACAACCAATAAGAACGTAACCGTGTCTTGGACGGCAACGGATATTGTATCCGTAACCTATTCCCTGAACGGCGGCGATGCCGTTGAGATCGAGAACGGCGCGGTATTGACGGCAGAGGGCAAGTACGTTGTTATTGCGACTAATGATTTGGGAACGCAGAGTGAAAAGACTTTTGTTATTGACAGAACTCTTGACTACGACGTGCTTATTAACGATGCGGAAACGGTAGGCATTGATACCACGAGCGGCGACGTAACTGTAATCAATAACGAGCCTTTGTATGTAAGCGTAACGAGAAACGGCGAACCTTATGAGTTTAAGTTCGGGCAAGTTCTTTCCGACGAAGGCGTATATCTTATCCGCATTTCAGACGATTACAACAACTCGACTTCGTTTACCGTCGTTATAGACAAATCTGTTGACGTTAAGACATCCGTCGGTAATGGCGTAATTTCCAACGAAGACGTAGTTATTAGCGCAGGCGAAAAAGTAAACCTTATCGCCGCCAAAGACGGCGTTGAATATTCTTACGCTATCGGAACGGCGATTGCGGATGAAGGCTCTTATAAGTTTACAGTTTACGACTCTTACGGCAATGAAAAATCTATTTCTTTCCAAATCGTAAAGGGAACGAAAACGAAGCTCGATTATACGCTCGGCGACAGCGTGGAAATTGAATCCATAGACCGCGACGGCGAAGCAGTTTCTGCGGACGAAAACAGGCTGAACTTTACTGTTGACGGAACGTACACCGTAGTCTGCAAGTCGGAAGGCAAAGAATATACCTTTATGCTTTCGCTCGATACGACTGCGCCCACAATCGTTCTGAACGGAATTGAGGACGGCGGCAAGGGCAACGTAACGGTTACAATTACCGATTTATCCGAAGCGGGAACGGTTGAGGTTTACAAAGACGGTCAGAAAATCGAATACAACTTGGGCGACGAACTCAAAGAGTACGCAGCCTACGAAGTGCGCGTAAGCGACGAACTCGGCAATGAGAGAACTTACAAATTTACGCTCGAATACCAAATGAACGGCGGCGCAATTGCGTTGATTGTCATAGGTATTTTAGCGGCGGTAGGCGTAGTAATCGCTATCATTTTCGGCAAAAAAGCCGTCTATAAAAAGAAGTTCAAAAACGCGCCAAAGCTCACGGACGAGGAGTTAGCTGCGGAGGAATTTGAAGCTCAAACGGACGAAAACACCGACGAAGATTCAAGTGCGGAATAACCGCAAAACAAGGGTTAAAACTACAAAAAAAGTTAGCAGGTTAAGGGGTAGGCGCATTTTGCCGTCAAAAGACAAGCGCCAACCCCAAAAACAACGGAAGCGGGATACCCGCCTTCGTTCTGAAAGAACTTAAAAAGATTTAAAAAATGGAGGAAAATTAAATGACAAATTTATTGGCAGCGGTTGATTTCGCACCCGTGATTGCGCCTATTCTCGAAGTGCTTAACGCTATTCTGTGGCCCGCGATTGCGATTATCGGAGCGGTAGGTACGATCTACTGTATCGTACTCGGAGTGAAACTTGCAAAGAGCGACGAGCAGAACAGCAGGGAGAAAGCAAAGAAAGATTTAATCGGTGCGATTATAGGATTTGTAGCTATCTTCGTATTGATAGTGGCATTGAAAGTTGCATTACCGATTTTGCAGGCATGGGTACAGTCTCAAATTTAATTGAGACGGGAGGTGTAAAATTTTTGATTGGATATTTGAGCCTGTCGTAAGCGCAATAAAGGATTGGTTTTATAGCGTCCTATATAAGTTTCAGGCAGGCGTTTGTTACATCATAGATTTTATCAAGCAAATATTTTATAAGCTATGCGGGCTTGATACGGTGCTTGTGGACGGTAAAAAAGTTGACCTTGTTTCAAGCCTTGTGCAGTCGAACACTATACACAGAGTGTTCTTAACGATAATGCTTATCGGCGTAATTTTGCTGACGTTATTTGTCATTATTGCGCTTATCCGTGCGAACTATCAATCGAACGAAAGAAAGACGAGAGGGGCGATTATATCGAAAGCAGGACAGAGCCTGTTGATATTTTTGCTGATACAGTTCTTATTGCTTGCGGGTATGACGCTTGTTAATACAATTATGGCGTCAATCAATTCTTCAATGCAAATCTACATAACAGAGGGGCAATCATCGATAGGCGGGCAGATGCTTATAACGACGGGCAATAATGCTTTTATAGGTTCGTCAGGCGATAGAGAAGCAATAGAGAGAATGTTTCTATCGGGCGAATTGGACTATAACAAGCTGTCGGTAGTAAAGCAGTATTACGACATAGCCGAGATGAACTATGTCGTAGGAATTTTGGGCGGACTTGTAATGCTCGTAATGTTTGTGATTTCAAGCATTACGTTCATACAGAGAATTTTCGATATTATCTTACTCTACATCATTTCGCCGATTACGACAAGCACGATTCCGCTCGACGACGGCAACCGTTTCCGTGTTTGGAAAGATATGCTGATTTCAAAGATACTCGGTGCATACGGAATTATCTTGGTAATGAATTTATTTTTCCTGATAATGCCGCAAATCAACCGAATGACTTTCTTCGACAACGGTTTCCAAAATGGGTTAGTTTACTTCCTGTTTATGATCGGCGGCGCGTTTGCGATAACCAAAGCCAATCTTGTAATTTCGCAGTTATGCGGTAGTCAGGCAGGCGGCAGAGAATTTGCGCAGATGATTTACAACTTCCGTTCAGGCATTGCTTTTGCAAAAGCAACGACGGGGGCTGTCGGTGCAGTAGTTGGTGGTGCGGTAGGCGGCTCGGATTACTTGAAGCACAGAAAGCAAGGACATACGAAGGGCGAGAGCTTGAATATGAGCGTTCACAGTAACCGCAATCAGAGAGTTGTGCAGGAAGAAAGCAAACATCCGAAGGCGGACAAAGCGAAACAGATCGCGGGCGCACCGTTACGTTTGGCAACCTTGCCCATAGGGGTTGTGAAAGACTTATTGCAGGGCGGTGTGATTACGGCAGGTAAAAACTTTATTCCGAGATTAAAGAACGTTGCGGTCGGAAAAACGCTAACTAACCGCGCAGACGTTAAACCGAAAACGCCGAAAGCGGAAACGGCGGCGCAGGCAAGTCAAGCGACGAAAAAAGCCGAAGAAGTCGTAAGTAAAACAAGCCGAAACGAAGATACAGGTGGTGGAGACGTTCCGCCTAATAATCCGCCCGCAGGTAGTGATAATTCGGACGGCGGCGATATGACTTCGACGCGAGATTCGGACGTAAGCGTTGATACGAGCGCGACAGTTGCGGCGGACAAAAATAAGGGCGCAGATACAGGCTCGACAAGAGAGACGAGCGGACATACAACGCTGACGCCGATAGCCGACGAGGAGGACGGAGATAATGCGGATAATTCCGAAGAACACAAAGATTAAAATGACTTTTTATAAGGGCATTACCTTGTCCGACGTTATTGTAGGGTTTATAGGTTTAGTGCTTGTGGCGATTGCGTTGTCAAGCAATCTGTCGTTCAGGTTTCTGATTGCGGGCGGCATTATGATTGCTTTTATTCCGCTTTTCATATCGGTAAACGGCGATAGGCTGTATAAGATTGTCGGTTACTTTTTCAAGCACTTGGTAAGCCGTAAAAAGTTCAGAAAAGCACAAAAGGGCGAGACGATAAAGAACGATATACAGAGCATAGTTCCGTATGAAAAAATATGCGGCAACGGCATTATTGCCTTGAAAGATTTGCGTTTTGCGGGCGTTATGGAAATCCACCCTGTGGATTTCCGTATGCTCGGCGAGTTCGACCAAAACGCGCTGATAGACGGGGCTTTTGCGAGAGTGCTGAATAATGTTGCCGTAGGCTCGGAAGCGGACATTGTGAAGTTAGAACGTCCTTTAATCTTGGATAACTTCGTGTCGGACGAAATGGAACGCATCGTCAAGATCGCGGAAAGCAAGGAAAAAGGCGAGCTTACCGATAAAGAGTACGAAACGAGAGTGGATGTAATTCAAGACCGTATAACGACAATCGACGAGATGAACAGCAGCAAGCCGATTTTGTACGCGCGGTATTACCTTGTGTTGCAGAGCGGAAGCGAAAGGGATTTGAGTTCGCAGTTGCAACACGCAACGGTGGCATTGCAGTCGTCGGGTATCGAAGCGAGAATTTTGAACAACAGAGAGCTTGCAGCGTTTATTCGGTATTCGATCGACAGCAATTTCGACGAGCGCAGCTTGGACGGCGAGAAAAACTATGCAAAGCATTTTATTCCGGACGAAGTAAATTTCAGGCTCACGTCAACGCAGCAGAACGGAAAGACTTTAACGCATTTCGTCATCAACAATTATCCTTTGCGCGTTTGCAACGGTTGGGGCGAAGGGCTGTTCGATATTCCGAATACAAAGGTCGTAATGAAGATGAAGCCCGTAGAAAAGTTCAAAGCGGTGCGCCGTATCGACAATGCGATTTTGGAAGTGCAAACGCAAAGTAAGAAAAACAGGGCAAGCGACGTAATAGAGAAAGACACGCACTTGGAGAGTATGCAAAGGCTGTTGTTGGATTTGCAGAACGAAAACGACGTGCTGTTCGATACGACGATTATTCTTACCGCTTACGATGAAAAGGGCAAAAACTTCGTCAAGAAACAGGTGTGCCGCAGGCTTCGGGAAATGGGCTTTGGGTATAACGAAATGATAGGCAGACAAATGGCTACCTATCTTACAAGTCAGATTTGTTCGACGGACAAGCTGAACGTATCGCGCGGTATTCAGACGAGCAGTATAGCGGCGGTGTTTCCTTTCATAAGCAACGCTATCGTTGACGATAAGGGCTTGCTTATCGGCGAAAATAAGTTGCCCGTATTCGTGGACTTTACCAAAAGAGACGAAGCACATCTGTCGTCAAATATGATCGTTCTCGGAAAGCCGGGAAGCGGTAAAAGTTACGCTTGCAAAAGCGTGATTGCCAATATCGCAAGTTGCAATACCCGCGTGTTCGTGCTTGATCCCGAAAGCGAATACGGCAAGTTATGTCAGAGCTTCGGCGGTAAGGTTTTGGACGTATCGAGCGGCAAGTTCGGCAAGCTCAATCCGTTCCATATCATCAGGACGGAGGACGACGGAAACAGCGACGGCACGAGCAACGATTACTTTGCGCACTTGCAGTTTATCGAAGAATTTTACCGCGTCGTATTGCCGGGCATAAATGCCGATTCGTTGGAACTTCTCAATAAACTTACGCAGGAATTGTACGAGAAGAAGGGCATTACCGCTTACACCGATTTATCTAAAATTACGGCGAAACAGTACCCGACGTTTGACGATCTCGGCGAACTTATCGACGAGCGGGTGGAAAGGGAAAAAGACGAATATAATCGCGGCTGTCTGAAAGTGCTGATGAACTACATATCCAAGTTCCGTAAAGGCGGCAGATACAGCAATCTTTGGAACGGCGCAACGTCGTTCAATCCGCAGGAAAATTTCGTCGTATTCGATTTTCAAAAGCTGCTTGCGAACAAGAATAATATCGTTGCAAATGCACAGATGCTTTTGATCGTGAAGTGGCTTGAAAACGAAGTCGTAAAGAATAAGGACTACAACGTAAAACACGGCACGACAAGACGGTTGGTTGTTGCGGTGGACGAAGCGCATTTATTCATCGACGAGAAATACCCGATTGCGCTTGACTTTATGGCGAGTCTTGCAAAGCGTATTCGTAAGTACGAAGGTATGCTGATTACCATTACGCAGAGCGTAAAGGACGTTGCGGGGACACCCGAAATTGCGAGAAAAAGTCAGGCACTCATAGACGTATGTCAGTATTCGATGATATTCAGTCTTTCGCCGAACGATATGAGCGACTTATGTGATTTGTATGCCCACGCAGGGCAAATAAACGAAGCGGAACAGAATTATATCATGCACAATAAGCGCGGTACGGCGTTCTTCATTTCGTCGTCGCAGAACAGGTCGAATATCGACATCGTTACAAGCGATTATATTGAGAGCTTGTTTTAAGTTAAGGGAGGCTTATGGGGTATTCGATTATCTATGATCGCAGAAGCGTAAAATTGAAAGACGGAACTTACATTTTGATGATGCAAACGGGGGCTAATAATTGTTCCGAATTTATTAACGGCAGAGAGGTTGCCGAAAAGTATTGGATCGGGTTGCATTTGATAAATGAAAAAGCGGGCGAAATAAGTTGTTCGTTAGAACAAATGAAAGCTCGGATTGCAGAGTATGCAACGTGTTACGGAAGCATTGCAAAGAGTCGCGGCAATTTTTTTCAGTCGGAAGAAAGTATGCGAAAATACTTGGAGGGCGGATTGAAATATCCATATACGTTCGATGAGTATAAGGCGGCGGGTAATATGTTCCGAGTCAGTTGTTGGGATAAAGAACAACATAAAATCGTTTGGCGAGATGTTTATAGCGAGGAAGAAATGTCGGCTACGATAAAAGAATTTGTTGCTAATCCCAACAATGAATGTGTGAATGTAAAGTTTTCGGGGCGGGAACTGAGTCCTATCAAAAGTTACGGACACAGACAACCGAAAGAAAAAGCAACGCATGGATATATGATATGCGCAACCGACGCAAGCGGAGCAAAGATGTATTTCAAAAAGAAAACACCGAAACAATTGCGGTTTACCGACGTAACAAATAACGCGCGTATATTCGGCAAAAAGGAACAAGCACAAAAGTATTTGGATTCTTTACCCGCCGTGAAAGCAGCCGTGGAGTTTTCCATTGAAGAATACAACGCATCAGCACTAACAAATCAGCCCGAATTAAATCCTGCAAAAACGGAAAGCGAAATGGAATGAGTACAAGAAGTTTTATATGCAAAGAGTTACCTGACGGAAGTTATTACGGAATTTACTGTCATAACAACGGTGGGTTGAAAAACAACGGGGCAATGCTACTTGAAAACTATATAGAGCCGTCAAAAATTGAAGAATTGCTTGCGCTCGGAGATTTGAGTTCTCTTGGCGCACAAATAGAAGATACGGATAATCCCGATGATTTAACAAATAAGTGTTGCTCATATTCCCGTGATTTCGGAGAGGACTATGAACACAATAAGCCGCGTGTAGTTTCGTTAAGGAACGCTCGTATGTCGGATATTAAGTATATGTACGTTTTTGGAATAGATGGTAAATGGCGGTATATCGATCTTTGGAAAAAAAGGTCAAAGTTTCAAGATGTACAGGAAGCGTTGCAGAAAGAAAATACAGCAGAAATGTAAAAGGGAGACAATGTTTACAGACATCTATAATACGCAAAAAAAGTACAGCGTTGTTTACGCAGATCCGCCGTGGAGTTTTCGGGTGTGGTCGGATAAGGGAAAAGGACGAAGCGCGGACAAGCATTACCCTACTATGCAAAAGGCGGATATTCAAAAGTTGCCTATACAGCCAATTTGCGAAAAGGACAGCGTGTTGCTGTTATGGATAACAGCCCCGTGTTTAATCGAGGGAATAGAGCTTGTAAGAGCGTGGGGATTTACATATAAGACGGTTGCTTTCACTTGGGTAAAGCAAAACAAGAAAAGCGACAGTATCTTTAAGGGAATGGGCTATTACACCCGTGCAAATGCGGAATACTGTTTGCTTGCAACGAAGGGCGAAGTGTTGGAAAGAAAATCGCACTCTGTTTCATCGGTAATTATTTCACATTTGGAACGGCACAGTAAAAAGCCCGACGAAGTGCGAGAACGTATCGTTGAACTGTTCGGCGACGTGCCGAGGATAGAACTCTTTGCACGTCAACACGCTGTCGGTTGGGATTGTTGGGGGAATGAGGTGTAGCTATGTTTGCGGACATTTATAAAACGGACAAGCGATACAACGTAATTTACGCAGATCCGCCGTGGCGGTATAACAAACGGAACAATGCAAAAACAAAGTTCGGCAAGGGCGCAAACGGGCATTACAATCTTATGACGATGCAGGATATAAAAGCGTTGCCGATACCGAAAATTGCGGCTGAAAATTGCGCGCTGTTTTTGTGGGTAACATTCCCGTATATAAACGAGCAAATAAAATTGTTTGAAGATTGGGGATTCGAATATACCACGCTCGGATTCAGTTAGGTAAAGACAAATCCAAAGAACGGCAAGCCCTTTTTCGGTATCGGATATTATGCAAAAAGCAACTGCGAAGTCTGTCTTATGGGCATTAAAGGAAAGATGAAGCCCGTGAGTAATTCGGTGTCGAGTTGCGTTATATCGCCGCGTCGGGAGCATAGCCGAAAGCCTGACGAAGTGCGTGAGCGAATCGTGGAACTGTTCGGCGACGTGCCGAGGATAGAACTATTTGCGAGACAATGGGCGGCGGGGTGGGATTGTTGGGGAGACGAATGCACGATATGTGCATAAAAAAGGAGGAATAAATGCCTAATTGGGTAAGAAATCGTTTAACGATTGGCGGGGAAAACAGCGTTGAAATTATGAATTCGTTGCTTGTTAAAAGTGATATTGACGGCGAATATGATTTTGATTTTAACAAAATTCTACCTATGCCGACGGAATTGCTTATCGAAGCGGGTTCGGTTACTTATGATGCGACAGCCCTGTATTTAACATACATTAATCCACTGATAGATTATTACGGCGAAAACAATATGAATGTTGAAGATTATATAAAGTTAAGTCGCAATATTCAGCATTCGCAAGTTGCTAAAAAGCCGAATTATGCTTTAAGCCGTGAAGAAATAGACAAATATTTGCAGGGTTTTGAGGATCGTGGCGACAACGAAAAAATGGCGTTGGCGAAAGGCAAACAAGCGGTAGATAACTATTTGAAATACGGTGCGACCGATTGGTATGAGTGGAGTTGTAATAATTGGGGGACTAAATGGAACGCTCATAATACCGAAGTGCCGAGCATTGAAACCCCCGAAGTCTATTTCGATACGGCTTGGAGTAGACCGTTGCCGATATTGCAAAGATTATCTCAAATGTATCCGAATAACAGTTTCAAGTATGAATATGCCGAGGAACAGGCGGGGTATTTTTCGGGAGAGTGTGTATTTGAAAACGGAGAACTTACAAACAACGAAGAATACGACATTGATAGCAAAGAGAGTTTTGAAAAGTATTTTGAACTTTGGGGTGGTGAAGAAGAATTTAAGTTCAATGAAAAAACGGGAACGTATGAGTATATAGATGAGGAGGAAATGGCTTGAACCGACAAAAGCATGACTACATAGTGGTGTCGTTTAGCGGTGGAAAGGACAGTACGGCGATGCTACTACGAATGATCGAGTTGGGCGAACACATAGACGAGGTTATAACTTGCGATACATATAAAGAGTTTCCCGCTATGTACCGTCATCTTGCAACGGTCAAAACGGTAGTAGAAAGCGCGGGCATAAAGTACACGGCATTGAGAAACGAGAAGTCGTTTGATTATATGATGCTTGAATATCGCCCCGAAAATCCCAAAGGCTTTTTCGGAAAGTATCAGAACTTGAAAGGCAAGTCTTGGGCAACGGCGAAGGTGCGTTGGTGTACCAAAGAAATGAAAATACGGATTATCAACGGGCATCTTCGTGAACTGTCAGAGCAGTACAATATCATTCAATGCGTAGGTATTGCCGCAGATGAAACAGCTCGGCTTGAACGGAAAGGCAATCGGGAAAAGAATAAAAGATTGCCGTTAGCCGAGTGGGGTTGGACGGAGTCGGATTGTCTGAAATACTGTTACGAAAAAGGCTACGATTGGGAAGGGCTATACGAGATATACGATAGAGCTTCGTGTTGGTGTTGCCCGCTGCAATCGTTGAAAAGTTTACGTTCCTTGCGAACGCATTTCCCCGAACTATGGGAAGAACTGAAAGAAATGGACGCAAAGACGTGGCGTAAGTTTCAGGTCAACTATTCGGTTAAGGACTTGGAAAAAAGATTTCAGTTTGAAGAAGAAAGAACAAGGCGCAACTTGCCTATCCGGGGCAAGGAATTTTATTCGGAATTAAAACAACGCTTGAGTGCGTAAAAAACATTTTTAAGGAGACAAGGAAAATGGAACAGAACAAAGAGACCGTAACGACGGTGGCGGATTACACGGACGACGAGCGCGCGGAACTTAACGACAGAACCGATGCGCAGTATAAAAAGATTATCGCCGAGGGAAAATACAAGGATTTGCTTTTGATGTGCGGCGCGAACAGTAAATATTCGATAAGTAACATTATGCTTATGCTCGAACAGAATCCCGATATGACGGTTGCAAAGAGCATGAACGAATGGGCGCGCGAGGGCAGGCACATCAAGGAAGGTGCGGCAAGTATGGAAATTATCGCGCCTACCAAAGAGGAATACGAGGTAACGGCGAAGGATAAGGACGGCAATCCGAAGCTCGACGAAGAAGGTAACGAAATCGTATATACCCGCGAAAAAACCGTCGGGTTTCATCCCGTTTATGTATTCGACGTTGCGGCAACCGAAGGCGCGGAAGTCAAGCCCTATGCAATCGGTAAAAAGGTGTCCGATAAAGAAAACAAAATCATTCTCGACGGCGTGTTCGCCGCGCTCTCGGCAAAGCATTGGAAATACAAATTCACGGACGAGTCCGAATTTGCCGACGACGAAAACTACAAAATCGACAAAGAGAAAAAGACCGTCAAAATCTGCAAGGGCTTGGGCAACACGGCGACGGCTCTGACGGCAATCGAAGGCGCGAGCAGGGCAATCAACGACAATTACAAAGGCAGGGGCTTTGAGGGTATGACGGGCGAAAACGCTGAGAAAATCGAAGCTGACAGCAGAGCGTGTATTCTTGCGGCGCATTTCGGTCTCGACACGAGCGGTTACAACTTCGATTATATGAAGAATATGACCGAAGAACAAACCGATATGTTCCGCGAAAATCTCAATCTCGTATGCGCGAGTACGAAGCTCGTTATGGACAAGATTTCCCGCGCGTTTTATAAAGACCAACAGGCGAGGGCGCAGGCTGCGCCCGACCCTTCCGCCGATAACGGCGGAGGGATAGAAGCCGACGAAGATCCCTTTCGTTCCGCAAACGCCAAGCGTTCGGAAATGGAAGCAGCTTGAAAACATACCTGAAGAACTGAAAAAGCGACGGCAATGGGTATGCTTTAAGGCAATACCGAAGGAAGGGCATTGGGGCAAGGTAATTATTTCGCCTGTTTCGGGCGATTATGCCAAGAGCAACGAGCCGGACACATGGGGCGATTTCGATACGGCTTTGAAGTATGCACAATCACACGGACAGGACGGTTTGAGCTTTGTGTTGACGAGTGGCATCGTATTCGTAGATATTGACGAGGTTGACGAAAAGCCCGCCGAAATACGGGATAAAATGCTTGAACTTGCATCGAGGCTCGACACCTATTGCGAATCGTCGGTCAGCGGTAAAGGCTTGCATTTTCTTTGTTACGGAAGCCTGCCGGAGAACGCGAGAAAGAAAAACGATACGCTCGGTCTCGAAATGTATGACAACAGACGCTTTGTCTGTATGACGGGCAATATTGTAGGCGATTCGGCAGAAATAAAAGACTTATCGGACATTATCGGGGAACTGAATAAAGAATATCTCGGCAAGCCCGTGGAATATAGGCCCGTAGTACGCCGTCAGGCCACAAATACCGACAATGAACTGATAGAGAAAATACGAGACAGTCGGCAGGGCGCAAAGTTCGACAGACTGTATCGCGGCGATTGGCAAGGCAGTTACGATTCGCAAAGTTCGGCGGATTTTGCGCTTGCAAGAATATTAGCGTATTGGACTCAAGACGAATCGCAAATAGACAGTATATTTCGTTCAAGCGGGCTGTACAGACCGAAGTGGGACAACAGCGGCGGTTATTACGCAAAACGTACAATCAATATGGCGTTGAGTTTAGCGCACAATACGGCGGAGATGTGAGGGAATATGTCAATATGCATTATAAGAAAAGAAGTCGGCAAATTGGCGGAAATTACGATGACAGAAAAAGAAAATCTTGTTGATTATCATAGGATTTTCGCGCATCCAAAATACAAAAACGTAATGGTTATTTGTAAGGAAAATTATCGAAGGAAGCTACTTCCCGCGACGATAGACTTTCCCGAATTGAAAAAGACAGTCGGCGGTAAATGCTATATCGTTGCGGTAAATAAGAACGGCGATTTTATATCGCTTACAAACAGTCAGGCAACAAGAGTTTTGGCAGACTTGCGTAACCGTGAAATAAACTATTCGGATATGACGGTTGAATTTTTTTCCGCATTATCGAAGGCGTTGAAAGAGGCAAAAACGACAAAGACAAAATCGAAGGAAATGGAATTATAATGAGGAGGGATTTATGGAAGATACAATGACGGTATCGGACGGCGGATACAAATTGGAAGTTTTCCGCGACGAGTTTGCGGAAAGTCCGCGCGAGTGGGACAATCTCGGTAAAATGGTTTGTTGGCACAGACGGTATAATCTCGGCGACAAACACGAGTACGAAGATCCGCAAGCGTTTCAAGAAAGCGAAGAATACAAAAACGCATTTGTCATTCTACCGCTTTACCTGTACGACCATTCCGGCATTACTATGTCGAATACGGATTTCGGAGACCGTTGGGATAGCGGGCAGGTTGGCTATATCTTTATTACGAAAGAGAAAGCGCAGCAAGAGTTTGGCGTTAACTTGGACGAAAGTCTCAAACAAAGGGTAACGGAACTTTTAATCGCAGAAACGAAAACTTACGACAACTATTTGCAGGGGGATTGTTTCGGTTTTAAGATTACCGATGAAGCAGGGGAAGAATTGGACAACTGCGGCGGTTTTTTCGGCGATGATTTGAATGACGTGTTACACGATATGCGCGATCAGACTTCCGATAAATACAGCGGGTTGTTTGCTAAAATGGAACATCATTCTTCGGCGTATGCCGCTATGATGTAAAAAGTAAAAAGGAATTATAAAAAATGAAGCAGGATATAGAAGAAGTGCGCAGAGCATTTTTTAAGCAGGTGCAGAGCGAATACGACGATTTTCGTCGTATTCAGATGCGCGGCGGGATAGATAAGGTGTACGACAATTCACTAAAAATTACGTTCTATAAAGAAGTCTACCGCTATCTTATGGACGATGTTTTGCACGATGAAGAATACGTCGAGTTCTTGGGCGAGAAGGTTATCGAAAAATTGTGGGAGGTGTTCGTAGTGAGCGAGTTGCCGAGACAGACGAGGGACTATTTGCGTCAACTCATTAAATTACACCGTGAGAATAACGAGCGCAAAAGGTTGGCGGCATAATGAGTTCATACGCTAACGGTTGTATGGTAGTCGTTATTCCCGAAGAACATATTGGAGAGTTTGAACGGTATTTCGATCAGGATTGCGAATATAGTTTTTTGAATACCGAAATAACGCTTATGAACAGCGAGAGCGCAGATAAAGCAGGCTATCAAAAGCGCATATACGATATTTCGTGTAATACAAGTTTGGAAGCGTGTCTTATCGACAACGAAGATAACGATATAAGAGACGTATGCTTTGAGTTTAATATAGCTTTATTGGATATTGACGCGAGAAATGACGAGGAAAATTTCAGTGAAAGTATCAAGTTCGACGAGAAAGAGCGAATATGCCATTATGATTCGGATGCGCCGAAATGGGTAAAAAGTTCTTACGATATAAAAGAAAAATCGGAAGCGGAGGCGGAATAATGAGTGATGCGGATATGTCGGTAGTATTGCCGACGGAAAATGTAGAAGAATTTATGAAGTTGTTTGCGTCTAATAACACGGACGGATTTAATGTGCAGGAGTGCGAAGCAACAGACAGTTACGATAACGCGCACGGCTTATCTTTACGAGTTATAAACTTTCAGCCTGCTTTTGATTTATACGATATGGCTTATGGCGTATTTGCGCGTGAACGTGCGCTTAAAAATGTTTGCGAAAAATTCGGAGTAAAACGGCTCATTATACATAAATCGTCTGTTGGGTCGGGTGAGGAAGAATCTATCACCTACAGTAAAAAGAACGGATTGGCATATCAACACAGAGAAGATTATCCTTCGCCTTACGATGAGTGTTTGGGCGAGGACGAGATAATGGACGATAGTGAAGCGGAGGCAGAGTAATGCTTGAAAGTTTTGAGCTGTCGGCAGTATTGCCCGTAGACAATATTTCTACTTTTAAGGATTTTTTGCCGAGCCGTCTTATTGTCCAGCGGGTTGCTATGCGGAAGAAGTGCGAATAACAAACGAAGAAAGTAATGATAACGGAGTAGCCCTTATTGGATTAAATATCGAGTCATAGTTTGAACTTAACGATTTAATAAATAACGATTATCCGTTCGCAGATTTCTGTAAGCAAATGAATGTCAAGCGTTTGGCGGCATACCGACAGTCGCCGTCCGATATGGTAGAGGAATCTTTGATATATAGCCGAAAAAACGGTTTTGATTATCAGCGCAGAGATTTTTTACCTATGCCGTGTACAGAATGTTATCTTGACGAAGATGAAATAATTGACGATAGCGAAGCGGAGGCGGAATAATGTCAAGTTTAGTGGCATTTAATTGTTTCGCATTTGTGCCTGAAGAAAATGAAAAAGCGTTTATTGATTTATTCGCTCATTCAAAAGATGTAGCGAATGCTTTCAATTTCGGTTTAATGACAAATCTAACCACGACGAGATCTTTTAATGGGAAAGTCGCAATGGAATTTGATTGTCAAAATGAGAAAGACATTAATCATGGATGGTATAAGACAGAACACAAAAATATAGAAGCCTACTGTAAAGAGTTTGGCATTACATATTTGTCTGCGTACTGTAATCGAGACGAAAAAGGCATTGATTCCGAAGTGTTGTATTACGAGCAGGAAAAAGGTCTCTTACTATATTCATATAATGTTTATCACAAAAACATTGATGTTCAGGACGGTATAGATTATTACGAAAAAAGGGTGGCAAAAAAGGAGTCGGAACTATGTTGAAAGTAGCAACGGTATGTAGCGGAATAGGCGCACCAGAAAAAGCGTTGACAAATCTCTGTATTCCGTATGAACTTACTTGTTTCAGCGAAATAGACGAAGCGGCAATACAGTCGTATTGCGCAATACACGGAATTGAAAAAAACAAAAATTTCGGTAGCTTGACGGAAGTAAACGATAAGCCGGTGCCGCTTGATATTGACTTGCTGATCGGCGGAACGCCTTGTCAAAGTTTTTCGGTTGCAGGGAAAGGCGAAGGCGGCGACGAGGGTAGTGGAACACGGTCAAGTCTTATGTGGTGTTATTTGCAGTTTGTCGCCTTATCGAAGCCCAAAGTAGTAGTTTGGGAAAATGTACCGGGTGTGCTGTCTCAAAAGCATTTACATAACTTCCGTAGGTTTTATTTCGCGCTAATGGCTTACGGCTATCACGTTTATTCGGAAGTTCTGAATGCCAAGTATTTCAATATTCCGCAGAATAGAGAGCGGCTGTTTTTGATAGCAATTCATAAAGACGTAGACGACGGCTTTGAGTTTCCGTTGGAGTATGATTCGGGTATTCGTATAAAAGACATTTTGCAAGACGAAGTAAGCAAAGAAATGGCTGTACCGAATCTTGAAAAAATGGAATTATATACGCCTTATATCGGCGGCAATACGCACAGAATTATACGTTGCGGCTTTCTGAATTGGAACAAGTATCGGCAGACTAACGTGATTTTATCTATTGAGGGTGTGTCCGAGTGCGTTATGTATTCCGATGACGGATATAACGGTGCAAAAATATACGATAACAGCAGAAACGGTAAAAATATTGTGCGTCGTTACACGGCTCTCGAAAGTTTCCGTTTAATGGGGTTTGACGACGAAGATTACATTAAATGCCGTTATCGGATGATGGACGGCAACACGGTGGATAACGTGCGCGAGACGAATTTATACGCGCAAGCGGGGAACAGTATCGTCGTAACGGTTTTAATGGCGTTATTTGGTGTGCTATACGGCGTAGAGGATTGGGAAGAACGGATTTATAAAGAACGTCTGAAAACGCCCGAACAACTTATAAACGAATTGCCGCTGTTTAACTATATGCAAGGGCAGGAACGAGATGCAAGTTAAAAACAAAATCATAGAACAGTTGGACGACGACGCAAAAGAATTTTTCTATCGGTTGCTTAATGATGATATTCTCGTTTGCAGAGCTACGACGGATATTCCCGATTATAAGAATACGGAAAAGTGTGGGGACTCTTATTTGGTTTATGCACCTATGGTAAAGCAACAGCCGTTTTGTAGTGGGCGTGTAATGCCTTTATATGCGTATATTCCAAATATGAAAGATGACGCCGCATATATAGCGCATTTAACCGTAGATCAGGCTTTACATTTCCTTGATTGTATGAAAGAGCAGTACGAGCCGAAAGAAGTATATGACTTTTTAATGGAAGGTCATAAAAACGGAACGCTTTGGAACATCGTAGAAGATAAAACACTGAAAGAGTTTATCGACGAAGAAAACGACAGGCGAATTGAAATTTGCGAGTTGTATCAAAAGGGAGAATGGAACAGTTATGTATGTTCCCTATACGGTATAAAGGAAGCGCATACTTGCGGCGTGTCGTATAACGAACGCGATTTGAAAGCGGCGATGAAACATTTTGCAAAGTATTTGAGAGGCGCGGACAGGGCGGCGTTTAACAAGTTTATGCAGAGTGAAGCGGAGATGTAATGGGAGAATATAAAAAAGAAAATTGCGGAAAAAAAGAAAAGGGAAAAGACGGACAGTACCTTTATTCAAGCGGTTATTACAAAAACGATGGGAACGATGGCTTTATTTATAAGAACAGCGTAGCATTTCACGAGCCGTGGCGGTATAAAAACATGGATGAAATCGTGTACATACCGGAATACGGTTTTCCGAACAAAAATGTATAAGAGTGCCCGAAGATAAGTTATTGTCAAGTTACACAAGACAGGATTTGATAAACCTGACCCAAAGTGAAACATTAGCTGAAGAACTGTTTGAAAGCCTTTCTTGGCAACAGCCAGAAAATCTTTGGAGCGAGTGGTGTGATGATTCAAATAATAATGATTATTGGATTTGGGCACAATGGGCCTATGAAAAAGTATATCTACCTGAATTTCGCCGTAACGGGCAAGTACCTGCTGATAAATTCAATTTTTTTGAAAATGATTGGACAAATACAGTATATAGAAAATATTGTTTAAACCGATTGGAGGAAATCAGAACCGGAAAGAAAATAATGGAAAAGACTTTTGAATACGGCGGGTATCATTTTACGCCCGAACGACAGCTAACCCGAAAAGAAAGTTCGCTATCTTCTATAAGCAAGCGTCAGCGGATAGATACGGAATTGGGTTTTTGTAAAAAAGGCTATGCCTATGAGAGCAAGTTCGATTATTCCTACGACGGTTTTTATAATGCGGCGACGGAAAAGGATTTTGATTTATTCCGTTGCGAAGAAAACGGAAAACTATATATACCGTGCGCAAATGATTTACAAGAATATGTAGAGCAGTCGGAACAAAGTAATCGAGATATTAACGAAACGATCAGAAAATCGGTAGCCGATGAATTTGCGGTATATAAAGCGCGGGAAATTGCAAGAGGCGCAGAGGCGGTATTCGGTAATCATTACGAAATTCATTTTTATAATCGTGTAGCGGACTATTTTGATAACGGGGATTTTCAGTTCTACGAAAAGACGGAAATAAAAAAACTTGCCCAAAGCGGCGAAAATGTTTTGGAACGGCTATGGGATTATTATTCCGAGAGCGAAGAAACGAGCGTTGTAGAAACTTACTACGATATTTTTCAGGTTATCAGAAGTTTTAACGGCTTTTGCGATATGCAAAAAACAGAATACGGAGAAATGGAATGACGGAACATATTGATTATAGGCAGGAAGTTATTGATAGTGTTAATAAAGAATTTAATAACTTCTACGACATTGAAATGCAAAAATCAAAGGTAGAAATTTTTGCCGATGCTCACAAAATTTTTGCATATACGGCATTGAAAGATTTTATAACAGCAGAAGAATCGCAATTTAGCGATGATATTCATTATCGTTGCTTGTATGCAGAAAAGGACAGTATTTTGGCTTTGCTTTACGACGAATATCGTAGAAACGAATATGCCAGCCTTGCCACAAGCGGGGATGTCCTTGAATTTATAGAGGGCGATTATAACGCAATTTATCATGAAGGAATTTTAGAGGAGGCAGAAGAACTTGAGTAGGATTATCAAATCGACGGACGATAACGCATTAGAAGCGTTGAAAGAGCGGTTGGCAAAGCAGCAGGCAGATCACGAGGAAATGAAAAAGCAAAACGAGTATTTCCTCAAGAACTGTACTATGGTCGGATATGCCGATATGACCGAAGAACAGGCGAAAAGAATCGATGCAGCGGTAGAACGGGCGTATTCGTGGGAAAAACAGCCACACCCCAAGTGGAAGTTACAGAACTCTAATCAAGAGATAAGAAGAACGAAACAGCGTATCAAACAGTTGGAAGCGGAACAGTCTCGCGGCGAATCTACATACGATACGGACGGCTTGGGCTTTGAAGTCGTGGAAAATCAGGATATTAAAAGATTGCAAATTATATACGAAGGCGACGGCAGGGTGGATAATGCAACGTATAGAGCGTTGAGAAGCCGTGGCTTTGTCTATTCAAAGACGAATCAGGCGTTTCAGCGGCAATTAAACGAAAACGCGCGTTGGGCGGCTAACCGTTTTATCGAAACTCAACGTGCGTTGCAAAGTAAATCCGAAGCGGAAATGTAACGGAGGTAATATGATTTTCGTAAATAAGCAGTTGGACAAGTTTAAGGACGAAAACGGCGATTATTTTATAAACAAAATGCACGAAGCATATCCGCATTTATACGATAAAGATGACAAGAAAAAACAGGATTTTTATGCGGAGTTCGACGAGTCGGATATGAATTTGCTTGTTGAAACAACAATCGAAAACGGTAAAACGCTTAAAGAAAGATTAGATCGTTTTATAATCGACCAGCGAAATTTTATTGCCGCAGAACAGAAAAAATTTACGGCTTTGAACATGAAGTATAAGAAACAGCTAACGGCTATGGCGATAATGCTACCCGATAAAGAACTGAAAGAATTTACGAAAGCGGATTGTTGCCGCTCTATGTACGACGACGTGCCGGAGAGCGAAACGGACAATTCGGGCAGGGTATGTATTATACCGCTTGAAAAATTAACGAAGAAGTAGAAAAGATTGCCCAAGAGCTTGAAGCGGGTTGGACGGGCGGCGCAAGCGATTGTGCGGAAAGAGAGCGTGAACCCGACGGTCCCGAAATGTAGGGAGGATAGATGCTTACAAGGAAAGAAGTTGAAAGTAAGGGGCTTGTAGACGGAAAAGACTATCTGTATATCGGCGGCGTTCGTTATCAGGTGGGCGAGTCGTTCTTTCAAGGCGATAAAAAAATTACTGTAAAAAGTATTATAGATCCGCATCATTTCAATTCTCACGATAATAGCTGTTGGCATACGGGAATGTTCTACGATTATAAGTGCATTCACGGCAAGAATATGAAACCGTTGGAATATGACGAAAGAGCGGAACGGGCTGCGGAAAACAGGTTGCGCGGCAAGCAAATTTATAATACGGACATTTATATTTTACACGACGGCAAGAGACTTGAAGAAGTCGGAGAGTGCCTTTTTTCGTTATCTTCATAAATCTTGCAACTACCTAACGGAAATCAACGACAATCAGTATTTCAGAGGGAATTATCTTTGCGCGTCGTTAAGTCAGGCGTTCGGAAAACAATCTTCGGAAGTTATGTTTGTTTTGCAGGATTGGGGCGAGAGCGGCGAAAATATCGGAAGTATTTTGCTTGACGATAACTGTAAAAAAATCAGGTACGAAGGCTTTGACCATACCGTAATATGTTCGGGGAAAACGGAAGAAACGAACGAAACGGTAACGCTGTTAAAACGGCATTGCGAACCCGCGCAACAGTTCGCTTTGGTACGCTATCTGAAACAATTAGAAAGCGGCGAGTACATAGGCGATACCGTTTGGGAAGATGCGAATTTTAACGATGCCGCCAATACTTTTTATGAATTTACGGGACAAAGTGTAGAAAGAGCGTTAGAAAAACAAGAATTGGAGATGTGAAATGTCAAAATTTCTAATAAACGGAAAATTATACGACCCGATTAAAGTAGGAGATCCGGGCGATTGGGACGAAGGTAATCCCGATGCAGTATGCGATGATTGCGGCGCAAAATTCGGGGAACAGCACATGGAGGGGTGCGATATAGAGCGTTGCCCCGTGTGCGGTTTGCAGCTTTTGTCTTGCGGACATGGAGTATATGATGTACCCGACGATTATCAGGTGGAAGAAAAGTTGGAGATGAACTGAAACCATGAACGATACAATGGGGAACTTGTTGTCTATTACGGGCGACGATAACGCCGCGATAAAGAAATATATCGAAAGCATATTAAAGCCCGATTCCGAAAGCGACGGAGATAAGGTAATAGACTTTGCGAAAATAATTCACGTTGACGATGAAAGCGACGAAACGGAATGCTTGGAAAAATGGGGAACGATACGCGGTGCATCGAATACGCAAGTTTACTTTGAGGGCGAAGGCAATCCGCCGACGCTCGGCAACCTGATTTACTTTGATTCGCACGATACGGTTGAAAAGATTGCACAGGCAATTTCGGAAGTGCAACCCGATTTCAGCGTGAGATACGAGTATTGCGACAATTCGGCTACGGTTGCAGGCTGTAAGGTTTTCTACGTCGGTGATGAAGCCGAAGGCGAAGAATACGAAAAACGTAGCCAAGACGCAATTATACTCTATCGTGAGTTATGGGGCGACGGCGGCTTTGTGTACGACGAGGAACAGAAAAAGTATATAGAAGACGAATAAAGAACAGAGGGGAGAATGAGAGCAGAACAGGCAAGCGAGAGGATAAACAGCATATTTGCAAGCGGCGCGCGTTTGGCGGGATTTTATGCTTTTCTCACGAATAACCCGCACATATCGTTTTGGAACGGCGTTCAGATATTTGCGGAAAGGCCGAGCGTAACGGTTTGTAAATCGTTCGATGATTGGCACGATCAGGACAACCGCAGAATAAAGCGCGGGGAACACGGTATAGTTTACTACGACGAAAACAGACCGAACCGCAGGGCGTATGTATTCGATATTTCGCAGACATACGGAAGCGAGCGTTTTCACGGCGTACAACATAAAATGCGGGAAAGTCAGTTACGGGATTGTATCAATCGGCAAAACGTACTTTTCGGTGTACCAAGAGGGAATGAGAGCGAAGTTTATGCGGCGGTTTATCGGTATTGTCAAGAGCATATTGCAGACGGCGATACGGAAGAATATACCGAAGAATATCTTGCCTGTTTGACCGAAGGCGTAACGCAATGCCTGACAACATATACGGGCAATAAAGGCGTGGACGTTGCCCCGTTACCGTTTGACGACGATACAAACTTTCGACTTTGCATGGAAGTCTTGGAAATATCGGAAGGCTTGCGCGAAGTCATAATCGAAGATGAGCAGGTAAGGGAAGAAAAGAAGAAAGAAAAAGAACGGCGCAAAACTGTAAGACAAAGTTTTCTGTTAAAGGACGATGAAAATGAAACAAAAAACTATTCGCAACTTTCGCTATGGGAACTTGCGGCGGGAATACCTGAAATCGGAATATCCGAGAGAGTATCAGATATTGTTGATGACAGGCGAACTTTCGCGCCACCTGTCGTCGATACAAAAACAGGCGATGAGCTTGCGGGAACAGCTAATGAAGAAAGCGGAAGCGAACAACTCATCTTCGAGCTTCCTGACGAAAGTGCAGAGCCTTCGTCAAGCGGAACATATAATCGAGGAAACGGTGTTAGCGGAAGTAGTGTACCAGCCGTACACAATTACCGATTAACGGACGAAAACTTTGAGTATACCACGGGTGCAAAAACGCGCTTCCGTCAAAACGTAGAAGCGATAAAGTTAATGCACGAAATCCGTGCGGCGGGCAGGACGGCAACGGACGAAGAAAAACGTGTTCTTTCCAAATATGTCGGTTGGGGCGGACTTGCTTATGCGTTCGATCCCTACAAGCCCGAATGGAGTAAAGAGTACGACGAGCTTGTTTCCTTGCTCGATACAAACGAATATCGTTTGGCAAGAGAGTCTGTTTTGTCGGCGCATTATACGCCTAAAACCGTAATCGACGGCGTATATGCAGGCTTGAAGCGCATGGGATTTGTGCGCGGTAAAATTCTTGAACCTGCAATGGGTATCGGTAACTTTATAGGACTGTTGCCCGACACGTTCAATGCAAAGGAAACATACGGCGTAGAAATCGACGAGATAACGGGCAGCATTGCCAATCTGTTGTACCCCGAAACAAAGATTAAAGTACAAGGTTTCGAGAAAACGAATTTTGCGGATAACTCTTTCGACGGCGTAATAACAAACGTGCCTTTCGGCGCGTTCAAAGTACACGACCAGAAATATGACCGTTTCGGCTTTTACATACACAATTACTTTTTTGCGAAGTCGTTGGATAAAATTCGTCCGGGCGGAATAATAGCAGCGATAACTACAAAGGGTACGCTCGATAAGAAAGATCCCGATGTAAGGCAATACATAGCCAACCGCGCGAAGTTGTTGGGGGCAATTCGCTTGCCGAACAACGCTTTCAAGACAAGCGCGGGGACAGAGGTTACGGCAGACATACTGTTTTTTCAGAAGCGAGACAAAATCGTTGAAAAAGCAAAGGACAGTTGGATAAATATAGGTGTTGACGAGAACGGCGTACCCGTCAATCAGTATTTCATTGAACACCCCGAAATGTTGCTCGGTACAATGGTACAACATAAATCAATGTACGGCGGCGACGATGAAACGGAACTTTTACCCGACGATAGGGAACTTGGACAAGCGATTGCGGAAGCGGTTGCATTGTTGCCCGAAAACGTGTATGACGAAAAGAAAGCCGTGCCCGTAGGACAAGCCGTTGCGGAAGAAGAATTACCGATTGACGAAGAACACAAAAACTTAAAAAATTATTGCTATACGTTTGTGGGGAATACGCTTTATCAAAGAGAGCAGGACACGCTGTACGCGAGAGATATTGCAAAGACGAATATAGAGCGTATGAAAGCGCTTATAGAATTGCGAAAACAGGTGCGGCAGGTATTGAGCGTTCAGCTCGATAACTGTTCCGACGAAGTTTTGGAAGCAGAACAGCGGAAACTCAATCGGGACTATGATAAATTCGTAAAGTCTTACGGCATCATCAATTCCAAACTCAACCGCAGTCTGTTCCGTGAAGATGCCGATTATGCGCTGTTGATTTCCATTGAAAAGGTGGACGAAAAAACAGGCACGGCGGAAAAAACGGACGTGTTCTCAAAGCGCACAATAAAACCGTATCAGAGAGTTACACATTGTAACAGCGTTATGGACGCATTGAACGTCTGTAAGAGCGAGCGCGGCGTTGTTGACTTGCGTGTGATCGAGAGGCTAACGGGCAAGACCTACGACGAGGTTGTAGAAGAACTTGACGACAAGGTTTATCGTAATCCTGCAAAATGCGCAATGGACGAGAATGACCCGTATTTGGGTTGGGAGGACGCATCGGAATACTTATCGGGCAACGTAAGAAGAAAGTTACAGCAAGCTGAACTTGCCGCAAAAGACGATGAACAGTACCGCAAGAACGTAGAAGCGTTGCGGTTAGCGCAACCTGTACCGCTTACGGCAAACGATATTTCCGTTAAAATCGGCGTAAGTTGGATCGATGTTAAATATTACAAGCAATTTATTTGTGAGTTGCTTGAAGTAAATTCTTATTACGTTGATGAGGTAAGCGTAAATTTCAATACGATTACGGGCGAATGGAAGGTGGAACGTCCTTCTTGGTTGCGCCAAAGCATGAAAGCACGTTCGGTTTTCGGAACGGACAGAATGGACGCTTTTAAGATTTTTGAAAAGTGCCTTAATCAGCAAACGCCGACGATAACGGACGAAATTGAGGAGAACGGCAAAAAGAAGCGGGTTACGAATAAAAAGGAAACTATTGCGGCACGAGAAAAGCAGAGAAAGATAAATGACGAGTTTAAGCGTTGGATATTCGACGAGCCGCATAGACGAGAACACCTTGTAAATAAATACAACGAGATATACAACACGACGGTCGTGCCGCAGTTCGACGGAAGCTATTTAGAGTTTCCGGGTATGAATCCCGAAATTACTTTGAAGCCGTATCAGAAAGACGCCGTTGCGCGTATCTTGCAAGGAAATAATGTGCTGTTGCATCATTCGGTGGGCGCGGGTAAAACTTTCGAGATCGCTGCAGCCTGTATGAAGCTCAAAGAGTGCGGTACGGCGAAAAAGCCTATAATCGTCGTGCCTAATCATTTGGTTGTGCAATGGGCTAACGAGTTTCGTACTTTATATCCAAACGCCAACGTGCTTATGGCAACGAAAAAAGACTTTGAAAAGACGAGCCGTAAAAGGTTTGTGGCAAAAGTGGCAACGGGCGATTGGGATGCGGTGGTTATCGCTATGTCGAGTTTCGAGAAGATACCAATTTCACAACAAAGGCAGGAGGAAAGATTAAATAGAGAAATTAGCGAAATAGAAATGGCGATACGTCAAATCAAAGAAGAAAAGGGCGAAAGATTACGCATTAAAGACTTGGAACGCACGTTAAAGAACAAACGGGCGCAGCTTGAAAAACTTATGAACGCCGACAAAAAAGACGATTTGTTACAGTTCGAGGATTTAGGCGTAGATTACATATTCGTTGACGAAGCACATAAGTACAAGAACAAATTTATCTTTACGAAGATGAATAACGTGTCGGGTATAAGCAGGGCAATGTCGCAGCGTTCGTCCGATATGGATTTGAAGTGCGAGTACATAGGCGAAATGCGCGGCGGGGATAAGGGCGTTGTATTTGCTACGGGTACGCCGATAAGCAATTCGCTTGTCGAGATGTACACGTTACAAACGTATTTGCAAAGGAACGGCTTGCGCGAAGTTGATTTGCAGTTCTTCGATTCGTGGGCAGCATTATATACGGAAACAATAACGGCGTTAGAACTTGCGCCGAGCGGTCAGGGGTATAGGACGAGAACGAGAGTTGCAAAATTCACGAACTTGCCCGAACTGTTAAAAATGTACCGCAGTTTTGCGGACGTAAAGACGGCGGATATGCTGAACTTGCCCGTGCCGAAAGTAAATAAGGAAGTCGTTGAAATCGAGCCTACGGATAAGATACTGGAACTTAACGCCGATATAGTCAAACGTTCGGAAGCAATTTCAAACGGCGAGGTTGAGCCGTGGGAAGATAATATGCTTTGCGTAACACACGACGGCAAAATGATTGCGCTCGATCCGAGATGCTTTGACAAAACTATACCCGACGACAGCAACAGTAAAATTAACCGATGCGTAGATAACATTTATACTATATGGAAAGCGACGGAAGATAAGCGGTGTACGCAAGTCGTGTTTTGCGATATGTCAACCCCGAAGAAAATGTATGCGGATTACAACCCCGAACAGGACTTCGACGTTTACAACGATATAAAGCGTAAGCTAATCGAGTGCGGTATTCCCGAAGAAGAAATCGCGTATATCCACGAAGCAAAGACCGATCAGCAGAAGCAAGATATATTCGACAGAGTCCGAAACGGCGATATTCGCGTGTTTCTCGGTTCTACCGAAAAATGCGGCGCGGGAACGAATTTCCAAAACAAGTTGATTGCGTTGCATCATCTTGATACGCCGTACAGACCGAGCGATTTGGAACAGCGTGAAGGGCGAATTGTGCGACAGGGTAATGAGAACGAAATAGTAGCACTTTTTACCTACGTTACAAAGCGGACTTTCGATGCTTACTCATATCAGATATTGGAAACGAAGCAAAGGTTTATATCGCAAATCAACCGAGGGGATTTATCTGTCAGAGTGGCAGAAGATATTGACGATGCAACATTGACGTTTGCGGAAATCAAAGCAATAACGTCCGATAACCCGAAAATCAAGCGGAAAATGGAAATCGAAATGCGGTTAGGACAGTTGAACGATTTGGAAAAGATTTATAGAGATAATCGTTACGCCTTACAAACGCAGATTTTACACGCACCTGAAATGTTACAAGACATCGACACGCAAATGGCTGTTTATCAAAACGACTTGGAACTTCGCAAGGAACACGAAAACGATTTAATTCAGATAGGGAAAAATAAGTTTGAAGAACGCAAGGACGCAGGTTCATTGTTAATCCGTGTCGTTACTTCGGGAGAATACGTCGGTAAAACGGTAGGATATATTAAAGGCTTTGCGATAGTGCCGCTACCTAAAAGTAGTGTCGGACATTCCGTAAAGCTGATAGGTCATGCAAATTATCCCGTCTATATATCGGAGAGCGAAGTCGGGACGATTACCCGTCTGGAAAACTGTTTGAGCGGAATTGACGAACGAATAGAAGAATGTAGGCAAAAGAAAGAGAATTATGCGAAAAACTTATCTGTTGCGAAAGAGCAGGTAGATAAACCATTTGAACAGGCAGAGGAAGCCGAACAGTTGCGCAATGAACTTGCCGAGATTGATGCGGAACTTGATTTAGGTAAGCAGGAAGCGCTTATAATAATGGACGAAGATACAACGGATAAGCCCGTCGTCGAAATACTTGACGAAGATGACGATGAGGACGAAGCGGAAGTAGCATAAAAAATCAGATCTTTCTCTGTACCCCTTTACAAACGGATATAAAAATGTTATAATAAGCACAGTTGAATAGGAAATCATTTAATCCGTTGGGCAACAGAGAGGGTTTGGTTTGCAAAAGCACTTCAAACGCTCTTTTATTTTTACAGGAGGACAAAAGTATGAATTTTCAATCGGTTAAGGACAATGAGACAAGGGCAATCGTATATTGCCGCTCGGACGCAAGAGAAGATTTGCAACGGCAGAAAGAAAAGATTTTGTCGTATGCAAAAATGCAAGGATACACAGTAACGGAAACCTTTATGGAAAGCGGTTCAATGGATTCACTTACTTATCATAGCTTGAGATTGCGGGCGAAGTATCGGGAATTCAATATTCTACTTGTAGCCGAACTTGAAGTGCTTGGTAATTCGCCCATTGAAATTACGCAAGAAATCAATTACCTTGCGAATAACGGAATAAAGGTATTAACGTTGAAAGACGGCGAGTTGAACGGCGAGACGTTGCCTGTCGCTTTCAGAAAAAGTTTTCGGCTTGTGAAATAAGAATTGCAAGGCGGCATATTAACCTTGACTATTGACTGTAAAATAAGTATAATATATGAAAAGGAGTAACGGCTATGTCTAAAAAAATGGAAGAACAACAAAAGTACATAGACATCATCGGCGAGATAGAGAATAGCTATGCACTTATGAAAAAAGTTCGTCCGCTTACGGCAAGCGAACTCAAATATTTCAATAATGAGTTTTCAATCAGTGCAAGCCATAACTCAAACGCCATAGAGGGTAATACCTTTACTTTCGATGAAACGAAGTTGCTTATCGAAAAAGGAATAGTTACGGGCGCGCACTCTTTACGAGAGAGTGAAGATATAGTCGGCTATAAACAGGCATTCGATTTTCTTTATGAATCGGTTAAGGAAAAGAAACCTATTACCGAAGAATTTATAAAGCAAGTTCATAGCTTTGTTCTTCGCGGCGATGAGGAAGCTGGTAGGTATCGTACCATACAAAATTATGTAGGCAGTCTTACGAGAATAGTTTATACGCCTTGTCCGCCTACGGAAGTTCCCGAAAAAATGAAAGCGTATGCGGAAGAATTGCAAGCCGATTGTAAGCATAACGCCGAGCTTGCAGAGCAAGGACAGTTTAATTGGGTTGAATTATTCCATAACCTTGCAAAGCATCATATCGAGTTTGAAAACATACACCCGTTTGTTGACGGTAACGGAAGAACGGGCAGATTGCTTTTAATCTATGAGATGATTTCGTTGGGGCTGTTGCCTGTCGATGTACGTTATGAAGAACGTGATAGGTATTATGCGGCGATAAAAGCGTACCGCGACAAAGAAAAATACAGTACGCGCCCCGAAAGCAAGACCGAAGGTATGGCAAAGTTGCTTGCGGAAAGCGAACTTGCAAGCATGAAAATATGGCTGTCCATATATTCGGGTAGCGGAGCTTCGCAAACAGAATCCGATGATGACGGCGGTGCTGGAAGCGGTGGCGGCTCTAATATAGAGATGTAACAAATAAATAGAAAATCATTTAATCCGTTGGGTAACAGAGAGGGTTTGATTTGCAATAGCATTTCAAACCCTTTTATTTTTAAGGAGGGGGATTGTTTGAAAAAACATATACACAATGCGAGAGGAACAGTAAATGAAATATTACAGAACTGATCCTACGGTAAATATTGAACAATTGATTACAAATGAAGTAAAAAGACTTTCTGATAAATATGGGAAAAGCTATCTTGATTGCAATGAATTGATAGAGCTTACCGGTTTGGGGCGTGATAACGTTAGAGCGTTAATGTGTAGTGCAAATTTTCCCGTTACGTGTGTTGGCAATAGAAAAGTGGTAAGTATTTTAGCGTTTGTAACATGGCAGTTAAGAGGCTTCGATAAGGGAGGAAATTATGTCGCATAAAAAGAAAACAGCGACACGTAGAGGTAATCATGAAGGCTCTATTTATCAAAGAAAAGATGGAGTATGGATTTCACAAATTTCTATCGGATTAAAGCCTGACGGAAAACCTTTGCGAAAAACTTTTACCGGAAAAACGAGAGCGGAAGTTGCCGCAAAGCTAATACCTTATTTAAATAAGGAAAATGGGAAAGTAGTTACTGCACGTGAAGAAGTACGGATTGAAAACCACATGATGTTTTGGCTTATGAATTATAAAATAACGACTGTAGCTCCGCGTACTTTTGAAAGTTGCATAAGAAATGCTAAATTGCATATCTTTCCTGTTTACGGAAATTTTCGCCCGCAAGATTTGAATATAGATAATTTGCAACCGCATTTCAAAATGTTGCTCAATAAATATGAACTTGACACAGTAAAAAAAGTCAAATATTTATTTTCTGATTATCTTGAATATTGCCTTGATAGAGGTTTAATAGATAGTAACCCACTAAGTAGAATCAAGTTTAAGTCCATAGAACGAAAGGCAAAAGAAAATACAGAAGAAAAAGAACAAAAAGCATTGCCTGAAGAATTGCGTGAACCATTTTTAATAGCGTTAAATACGGATCACTTTTTTAAAGCGTTTTGTCTAACGGCTATGTTTGCAGGTTTACGTCCGGGTGAAGTTATAGGATTACGGTGGCGTGATATTGACTTTCAAAACGAAACCTTGTCGGTTGTACGAGGAATGACGGTAGAGCCTGAATTTGATAGTGAGGGTAATGTAGTTGCTCGTAAAACAGTAATAGGAAAAACAAAGACGGCGGGTAGTGTTAGAACTAATCCCATTCCTAAATTATTATTGCAAACACTATCAGATTGGAAAGAGTATCGAGAGAAGTTACAAATGGAAACAGGCTTTTCGCTAATAGGGAACGATGACTTTGTATTCGGAACAAATAAAGGGGAGTTACGTTCATATTCAGGGACAAAGCATATGTTTGACAGATTCTTGAAACGAAACAATCTTGACGGCAAAGGAATACATTTCTATGAGTTAAGGCATACATTTTCAAATACCTTGTTTGAACAAAATACTAATCCGCGTGTTGTTCAGGCTCTGATGGGACACCGCAAAATTGAAACGACGATGATTTATAATACTGTAAGAGACAATAAATATTTGGAAAGCGCAATAGGTGTATTTGATAGTCGATATGAAACTGCGGGAGAAGCGGTAGAAGAGCCTGCCGATAAACATAAGTATTATAGAGCGCCCAAAAATAAGGCTGTTATGCAACCCATCACGCAACCTGTAGAAATTGAAACAACTGAACAGCAAGAAGATAAAGATGTAGAAACCATTGCAAAGAAAATATCCAAAATGTTAGAAGATTATAACATAACAGATATAGACGAATTTTTATCTTCTATGAAAAAGAAAAGCGAAGCAGAAATGTAAAAGTAAAAGAACGACATAATATGTCGTTCTTTTACTTAATTGACGGACTAAGCCTGTCTAGACCTGAATATTTGCAGACATTTGCAGATAAAAAACCTTTTTGTTGCTTGCAAATATTTTGCTCTTGTATTATAATATATAATATGGTATAGAAAAACACAATATATTGTATATTTCTATGGTTGATGGAGAGTAGGGCATTTCCTTATCTAATTTAGGGTCTGTCTTTGGTAAGGACGAGGTCGCGGGTTCAAATCCCGCTATCAGCTCCACAGGAAAACCACAAGATATTGTGGTTTTTTCTTTATTTTTGACGCCGTTATACACAAGCAAGCAAAAACATAAAATCAATAGCAAACACGGTAGCAAACACTTTTTGCTATTTTTTTGATTTTCATCTTGACTTGCTGCATGAATTTGAAAAGCCAATTTTCGGACTGTCAAAAACGCCCTAAAACTGCCTTTTTCGGGTTCGGTAGCAAACAATAGCAAACACCCCTTTCAATATGACGAAAGCCACCGCCCGAAAAGGCGATGGCTTTTTAGTTGTCCGTTACATTTCAAAGTCTTTTCCGCGCCGCGGCTTTGGGCGGTCGTCGTCCATGGCTTCCATAAGCTCGTCCAAAGAGGATACGCCGTATTCGTCCATAAGCCGCGCGATATTTTGCAGAAAAGTATCGCCGTGGCTTTCTCCATTTTCGTCTGAAACCGCCACAGAAGTTTTTTCCGCAGTCTGCGGCGCGGGTGCCTGTTGTTCGCTCGGAGCGTATCGCTCGTCGAACACATCGACTGCCTTCTGCAAATATTTGTTTGTGGTAGCGGTGTTGTAAATCATCGTCGTTTCGACCTTCTTATGTCCCATGAGCATCTGAATGACTTTCGGGTTTTCCTGCGCCTCAAAAAGCGTATTGGAAAAGGTGTGCCGCAATTTATAAAAATGTATTCCCGCATCTTCCAACCCGTGCTTTTTCAATAGGCGGTTGAACATTGTCCGCGTGCCGTGATAAGAGCGCATTTCTCCGCTGTTGTTGGCGAAGATAAAATCGTCCGCTTTGCTCACGGGTGCTTTGGTCATGAGTTCTTGCATGGTGCGCAGTTTTTTCCATTCTTTCAAAGCATCAACAAGTAAATCGGGAATGGGCAGCACGCGCACGCTGCCCGCAGTCTTTGTCTTACCGACGACGTATTCCCGCTTGATAATGTTTCCGTTTTCGTCAAAGGTTGGTTCTACCGTCTGCGCGCGGACGACGGAAAGCGTTTTATTTTTCTCGTCAAAGTCCTTCCATTTGAGAGCGAGCGCTTCACCGATCCGCAAGCCTGCAAACATTGAAGTCAGGCAAAGCGGCTTGAACAGTACGCTCGTACCGATTGCCTGTAAGAAGCGGTCGCGCAGTTCTTCGGGAATAGCTTTGTATTCCTGTTGTTCGGCGGCGTCTTTCGTCTTGCGTTCCCGCGATTGCAGGCGTACCTTGCTCACGGGGTTTTTGTCTATGATTTCCTCGTCGATACAATATTCAAAATATTGTCCGAGTTGGTATTTGATATGCTTGACGGTGTCGAGCGCGTAGCCGCTGTCGAGCATACCGCCGAGAAAGTCCTGCAATAAATTTGTCGTAATATTTTGCGGCAGATAGTCGCCCATGTGCGGATAGATATATCGTTTTGCGTTGACAACATAACGCTCAAATGTGCGCGCGGCAATCGTGCGCTTTTTGTACTTCATCAACCAAAATTGCATGTGCTTTTGGAGCGACATATCCTGTTGGATCAGTTGCTTGCGCGCGCCGTTTTTGGGAAGGTAAGGGGCAAGGTTAGCGATAGCTTCCGCGCGTGTTTTGCCCGAAACCGCTTTGCGTATCTGCTTGCCGTTTTCGTCGTAACCAATCGTCGCTTGCGCCACCCAAAGTCCGCGCTTATTTTTATAGACGCTGCCTTCGTTGTTTGCCCGTTTGGATGTAGCCTTTTTACGCGGCATAATGATTGCCTCCTGTATTCTCGCTCATTTGCCATGTTACAAAGTTGACTATGCTCACGACCTGCCGTTTGCCGACTTTCATAACGGGAAAGCGGCGGCTGCGCATGAGTGCGCGCACGTTGTCCCTGCCCAAGCCCGTCAGTTTTATAATGTCCTCGCAATCGAGAAAACTTTTTCCGAATTGAGCCGAAAGGCGTTTTACCTCGTCCGCAATGACCTGTTCGATATTAACCGCTGAATTGTTCCCGTAAAATCTCAAATACAAATTACCTCCATATCATATTTTAATGCTTCCGCCGTAAGTTCGTATCCGCGCTTAAATTCGCTTATAAGCGACTTGGAACATACCTTTGATTTCCCGACCGACACGCGCAGAACACGGCTTAAAACGGCTATTTTACAACAATAAATTTCACTCTTCAAAAGACGGAAGCGGGTATCCCGCCTTCCCGTAAATTGTGAGCGAGACTGCAAAGTGAGTCTCGGCTCTTATCCTGTTCAACAAAATAGGTCTTTTTTGCTCTCTTTGGCTCCACCCCTCAAACAAGGCAGCGTCCGTCTTTTCTATCCGTCGTTCGATTTGTGAGATTGCCGCTTGCGGCTGCCCGTATAGACGATAATATTTCCGTTTTGCCGGTGCAGCGAATTGTAACTCGGCGTTCGCTTGATCTGTCCGAATACTTCCAAAACGGAGAGGTCGTCCTGTATCGTCCGTTCGCTCACGCCGAACTCTCTCGCCATGACTGCTACGGTAAACCGCCGCCCGCTTCGCCTGCGGATAAACCGCAAAAGCGCGTCCTGCCGTTCGTCTTTTTTGCTCATGTTTACCTCCTATGACAATATTTCGGGACATACAAAAAATCAGTCCGATAACGGACTGACTTTTCATTCTCTATTCAGTTTTGAGAAAAGCCCCTCATAATATAGCCATAAGGGGCGCAAAAAATCGTACCCCCCTATGAACGGGTGCCGAAAATAGCGTTGAGGAGCAGGAGAGCCTGTTTGTTTTCAATGCGCTGCTTTTCCAAATTTGCCTGTGCCTTTAAGATGAGTTTTCGGACAGCTCCTTCGGTTATGCCCATAGACTTTGCGATTTCGACCTTTTTGATTTTCAGATACTGAAACAAAAAGTAGGCTTGCGCTTGTCGTGGGGTAAGGGTATCTTCAAGTTGCTCTTTCCGCTTTGCAAGTTTCTCTTTACGAATTTGCTCTTTTTTGAGTTCGGCTTGCTCCTGTCGTTGCTTTTCCTTTATCTCGAAATAGTCTGTGTTCGCCGCAGGGAGATCGAAACCTTTTTCGGCAAGTTTTTCCAACGATTTATGCCGTCGCGTTTCTTTGAGTTTGACTTTTTCTTCATAAATTAAAAATTGTTCAAACGCCGCCGCAACTTCTTCGGAAACTTCGATTTCTTCCGTATGCCTGTCGGCAAATTTGTATGTAATAAGTGGCATAAGCTACTCCGTTAGAGTTATAGTTTTTACTTTTTTCGGGTGATCAGTCGGCGTGCAGTTAGTATTCGTTTCTGTAATTACAACCCGAATAAGTTTGCCACAACGCGGACAAAGTATATCCACGTCCGAACCGCTTTCGCCTTTACATAACTTGTACCCGCATATCGGGCAAGATGCATACATTTTCATAATTGATCTCCATAAACATTTTTATACATCTACTTTTGCAAAATTTTTCATTGAAATTTTACAACTTGTAATCGTTAGAAACAGATACACGAGTAAACCTATAAGACACGCAAGCACTTTTGCAATTGTGTGAATAGAATTAACTCCATTCAAAATATCTGAGAAAAGTGGGGTCGTCCAACGTAAAACAATAAATAAGCCAATTAGCAAGAATACAATAATTGCACCAATAACAAACGGAATTCCGATTTTGTCAGGTTTTTTGAAATAGCACGGGAAGAAAATCAGATTAAAAACTCCTAACAAAACCGCGCCGTTACCCACCAAAACAATGTTTGCCGATATTCCTGTTTGGTTAACATATTGTTCCGCAGGTAGAATGACTCCTTTAATTGCACCTATAACACCCACAAGCAATAAACTGATACACTGCAACCCAATCACAACCAGCATTTTTGCGAGAGGTATATGCTCTTTTTTTACGGGCAATGTACAGGAGAACGCAATATCGCTGTTTTCTCTTGCCTTCATGCAGCAGAAAAATACCGAAAGGCAGGAGAAAAAGAAAATGACTTCATACGGATAATTCGGCACGAATACAAGGACGGCAAAGGAGAGAAAAATAAAAGCCGTAGGGTGCATACAAAGTGCTAATTCTTTTTTAATCAGATTAACCATATCTTTCCTCCACGTTTGTCTTTTCCAGATGCACTATAATATTGTCTATTGTTGCATCTGAAAGAGTAACACCGTTCAATCTTTGCGTATCGCACGAGAGCAACCCCTCGTATCCATCTTTTACTGACTTAACGCCGATGGCATTTGCAGCCGTTGCGTCTGCAAGAGAAGAAAAATGCGCTAACTTATATTTACCAAGCAATTCTTTCAATGGACACGTTGCAAGAATTCTACCCTGTGAAATATAAACGATGTCGTCGGCAATTCGCATTAAGTCGGATGTAATGTGTGTGGAAAAAAGTACAGAAACGCCTTCTTCACGCACAAGCCGTAAAATTATGTCGCAAAACTCTTCACGCGAAAGCGGATCAAGTCCGCTCGTCGGTTCGTCCATAATGAGCAATTTTGCTCCGTGCGAAAGGGCGAGAGCAAGCGCAAATTTTACTTTCATACCTTCGGAAAGTTCCTTTACCTTTTTCCTTTCAGACAGTTCAAATTGCGCAAGGAATTTTTCATACTTGCTCTGATCCCACGTCGGGTAAAAAGGGGCATACGCTTTGCGGATAGCGATAAGCGTATTCATAGGATAACATCGAAAGCCGCCGCCCACATAGCCAATTATCTGTTTAGTAGCTATTTCGTCTTTGTAAAAATCATTTCCAAAGACAACGACATCTCCTGCTGTTGAGATAAGTCGTAAGATCCCTTTAATTGTTGTACTTTTTCCTGCGCCATTTCTGCCGATAAGCCCACATATATGTCCCTGCTCTACGCAAAAACTAATTTTGTCCAGCGTGAATTCAGGATAGACTTTCGTCAATTCTTTTACTTCGAGAGCTTTCATTTTTCCTCGCTATCTCCGTTTTTAGCATGATTGACGGTGTTCCAAAATGTTTCAACGTATGAAAATGGCTGTAAGGCAATACCTTGCCCTTCGTCCGCCATCAATACCAATGAATCGCCGGTATTCAGCGAAAACATATCTCGCACCTCTTTGGGAATGACGATTTGTCCTTTGGGACCGATTTTTACCGTCGCCAAAAATTTCCCCTTAGGAAAGTTTTTATCCATAAAAATTATCTCCTTCGTATAATTAGTATTACTTTTCCAACCATACAAACATATTATACTTCCTTTTATGGGTTATGTCAAGTTAATAAGGGGTGCGATTAAAATCTTACTGTTTAGGATTTCCTTTGTTAAATCGAATAGCCATAAAAAGAATAAAAAAACACCTTGAACATAAATTTTGCGTTCAAAGTGTTTCTCTAATACTTCATTCAAGTATAACTCAACTTAACTCTTTTGCCGCCTTTTTAGGGTGGTTTTCAGCCGAAAATGTGTTTGCTATTGTTTCAAAACAAGCAAAAAAACGGGGCAAAATTGCCCCGTTTTTACCTATAAAAAGCCTGTTTTTGACGCTCTAAAACGCCCTAAAACGGAAAAATAGCAAACGGTAGCAAACAAATCGCCTTTTTCGGGCTATTTGCTATTGCTCCGTGTTTTTCCCTGAAACGGCTTTTTCATACTATATATTGTGGTTTATAGCAAACACTTTGCGCAGATGTATTGGCGTGTTTTTCCTTTGCCGTGTTTTGGCTCTGTTCCTTGGTAAGGACGAGGTCGCGGGTTCAAATCCCGCTAACAGCTCCAGCGTCGATTTAAGGCGTGTTTTGTAATAACCCGAGATTTTTCTCGGGTTGTTTTTTATGTGACTTACGAAATGTAGTAAAATTTTAAAGGCGCGCGGTTGCGTTGATTGAGTCAACGCAACCGCGCGCCGCGTATATTATAGATAGGGTTATTTACAGATTATTTGCTTTGATAAATCTTTTAAGACACTCGCACTGGCGGCCCTGACTGTCGTAGCCGGTGTCGTTGCAGATTTTGCACTTGTATTTGGGAGTGAAATCGTCCTTCGAAATGCCGAGCTCTTTCAGCCGTGCGTCGCCGCGTGCCTGAAGATCAGATATGCGTTCCGCAATTTGTTTTGCGCACTGTTCGTCGCTTACTTCGGCAAACGCCTGTTTTATGGAAAGGGAATTGAGCTGCTTGCGTATATCGGCATAAGCCGGGTCTTTCATGGCCTTTTCAAGCGCCTTGTCGGCGCGCGCTTTGGCCGCTGCGCGCAGATCGTAGTAATGCCTTTCAATAATCGCCTTCTTGCTTTCGCCTCCCGCAGAGGAAGTGGTGCGTTCGGGCAGGTTTTCGGGCGAGGTTATTCCTTCGGTTTTCCATGAAGACAGAACGGCATTCATATAGGCTACGGGGTTGCTCTTTCCCGCGGCGGCATCTGCGGCGGCAAAAATCATTTCGTCAGAAAAATTCCATTCGCGCCATTTTTTAAGGCATTGTCTGTCGTGCTCGATAATTTTTCTGGTCAGTCCGCAATGCTTTAAAATGTTTTTAATCAGCTTGTCTTCCGCGGCGACTTTTTCAAGTTTTTCCGTGACCGCGCTCTGCGTAATTACGCCTTCGTCATACAAGGACATTACATAATCGTTCATTTTTTCAAATGAATTTTTGCCTTGCAGAAAGCAATAATCGGCGATGAGCGCCAACGTGTCGTTATCGAATCCGCAGTCGCGCCATGCGCTTACGTAGGTATCCACGTAGGGGGAAGCGTCCTGTATGTATACGCCCAGCGATTTTGCTATCTCTGCCGCGCACGCATAGAGAGAATTCCTCGCCTTGCAGTAATCTTCTATTTCTTTGGGGTCGAACTTTCTGTTTTTATACAACTCTTCAAGCGCCTCGCCTATTTTCTGCATGTTTCTCGCCTTGAAATAGCGTGCGGCGCATGTGATGGCTTCATCGGTAAAGCCGAGCTCTTTGGTCCATTTTTCATAAAGCGCGTTGTCGTCGGGGTCGGGGCGGCGGTTGATTGAAAGCGTCGAAAAAATCCTGACGAGCGCGGGGGTGGAAGAGGTGTATGACGACAGCTTTTCTTCAACTTTTGCCGCCGTGGTAATGCCTTCATCGGCAAAGCTTTTGGCTACTTTCTTTATGTATGCGAACCTGATATCGTCGCTCTTAAGATTTACGCAATAATTTATAATCATCAAAAGGGCGTTCTGGTCGAAGGAATATTCGTCCATCAGGTAAAAATATTCCATGAATTCGTTTGTGGAAATCATCCTGCCTGTTATTATCGATTGGACTGCGGAGGCAAAAGAGGAATATTTTTCAGGTTTTAATTTTTTTGGCGAGCCGTAAACGTTTTCGGCGTCGAGCATTCTCACTTCGAACGGAGAACGCGATGTTATCGACGCGAGCTCGAATTCTTCCAGATATTCGAAGCAGTTTTTAACGTCGTCTTCGCTCATCTCCAGCTTGCGGGCGAAATCTTCTACCGTGTAATTTTTAATGCCGCTCTGAAACACGTACAGTGCAAACAGATAAACCTTGACAGACTGCGCGTCGAGTACGGGCAGATATTTGGTTATAAATTTGTTTTCTATCTGCGTAATGCCTTTCGCAGTAAGCTCGTCAGCCGCCGAAATAAAAGCCATGTGGTAAAACTCCCCCGTTCAACGCTTGATTTATTGCACAAAAAGGGCTATAATATTATCCGGAATAATTCCGGACCGCCGTGTGAATTTAATTATAACCCGACGGCAGGAAAATTGCAATTATATTCGCGAGCTTTAAGCGCGGAAATTCCTTGCGGCGAATGCCGCCGTGTATTCAGGAGAGAATTTTGTCAACAATTTTAACGCCCAGTTCCCTTTGGAAAGATTTCGACGACAGCTTGCCGCTCATGGAAGTAACTACCGACGTGACCACGCGCAACGGCGTAACATATGAAAGCGTAAAATTCCTCGGCCGCGAAACAGGCGCGGGCAGGGTAATTATTTACGGTAAGTTTGCCCGCTCGCAGGAGAATCCTTCGTCCGACGGAATTCTCGTAATGCCGGACAGTTGCGATACGGTGGATGAAGAGTTGCTTACCATGTTTGTCAAGGGCGGTTATTCTGCGTTCATGGTTGATATCAGGGGAGAATGGGAGGATACCGAAAATTACACCGTGTATCCTTCCGACGTCGCTTACGCAAATTATGCACAGGCGGGCAGACACCTTGACTATGTCGATGAAAGCGCTGATAAAACTTCCTGGTACGAGTGGGTTGCGGTCGGGCTGTACGCCCGTAAATTTTTGGAACAGCGCCTTAATTGTCAGAAGATAGGCCTCGTCGGCATACGCGACGGCGGCGAAGTCGTGTGGAAGCTGGCATATGCGGGCAATTTTGCCTGCGCCGTCCCCGTGTGCGCCGTCGGTTGGCGCGCTTACCGCGGCTATAATAAATTCGGCGAAGCCGAACCTGCATTCGATGAGGAAAGGCATCGCTTTATTGCCGCGATCGATTCGCAGTCATACGCCCCTTACGTAAAATGTCCTGTCCTTATGCTCTGCTCGACTAACGATCCCCAGTTTGATTACGACAGGGCCTACGATACTTTTTCGCGCATCAATCCGCAATTTATCGACGACAGCGTCATTTCATATTCAGTAAAAAGTAACGCCTGTATCGGCATGAAGAGCGTAAAAGATATGTTTATGTTCTTCGATAAATACGTCAAAGACCGTCAGGTGTTCATCTCCAAGCCGGCAGAAATTTCAGTCGGCGTCGACGAAAACTCAAACCTCGTCGGGCGCGTGCTGATAGACGGAGCGGGCGAAGTGGAACAGATAGGCATGTTCATGGCCGAAGACTGCGTCAGTCCGACCATACGCGACTGGATGCGCGCACGTCCCGCGGAAGGAGGAGAAGCGAACCGCATTTTTTACTTTGATGTATACGAGAAAACGAGCATTTTATTTGCCATATGCTACGTAACATACACAAACGGATTTACCGTATGGTCCAAAATTACCGTAAAAAAACTCAGCGGTGCATTCAGGAACAGCCGTCCTAAAAGCAGAGTCATGTACTCCGTCCGCAACGGCAACGATTGTTTTTCGCTTGCCGACAGCGCAAGCCATTCCATAGCGAAAACCTTTTTTGTAAACGAGGATTGCTTTCCTAGGATAGTTGACTGCGGCGAGGGCCTTCAGGGTTTGTATTCGCCCTGCGGGTTATCGACATACAGATTCAATAGTCCAAGTTTTGCGCCTTGCGCAGACAGCATGCTCAAGCTTGACGTCTATTCAGCCGATGACTGTATTCTTGATTTGATAATGATGAGCGTTGCCGACGGAACGGAATACTCATTCAGGGTCGGTCTCGTCGGGGGAGTGTGGCAGAACATTGTGCTCGAAAGCAAACTTTTCAAGAGCGCGGATGGAAAGTCTTTATCCGATTTTACTGCAGGACTTATGTTTACGCTCAGGTGCCCTTCTCAATACGCCGTCAATAACGTAATGTGGCTTTAAGGATGAACCAGTTTCCTATTTCGATAGGCGGGCGCGGCGGCAACCGCTTTGCAACTGCCGCCTTAAACTGTTTAATAATAATTCTTGTGCTCGTTCTCGTGCTCGAGCTGACATTTTTTTCAAGATTCAGGCGTTTTTATGTCGTAGGAGATTCAATGTATCCCACGCTTACCGGAGCGGATTATTACTACAATTCCCGCGGCGAACGCGTTATCGAAAGCGGCGGGGACTACGTTTATGCCGACACATACTCATCGCCGCAGCGCGGCGATATCGTCGTGATTACTACGGATAACGGAATGGGCGGCCGCACTACAATTATAAAGCGGGCGATTGCCTTCGGCGGGGAGAGCGTCGAACTTGTTGAAGGCGTGCTTTGTATAGACGGTGAAGAGATAACGGAAGATTATGTCTCCGCCGAAAATAATGACCCCGACAACATTTACAATACTTTCGGCCCGGCAACCGTGCCGGAAGGCTGTGTGTTTGTGCTCGGCGACAATCGCAACGTCAGCATAGACAGCCGCGACCATTACGGCATGATTGAGCTTTCGGACGTGGTCGGCGTCGTCAGCGGGTGGTCGCTCGATTTAAGGGGATTGATTACCCCCGTCAGCACTTTTTTTGATTTTACCCTGCCCGGAGTATTTTCGGGTTGCGGAAGTTAATAATAATTTACAGGAGAAAATATTATGCGTGCGGTAGTTACCGTCGTAGGTAAGGACAAAACAGGTATCATCTCAAAAGTTTCAACATTTCTCGCCGAAAGAAACGTTAACATACTCGATATCAGCCAGACAATTATGGATGAATATTTCGCCATGATAATGATGGTTGATTTAAGCCGCGCAAGCGTTGAGCTCGCTCCTCTGGCCGAAGAGTGCCGCGCCATGGGTGAAAAAATCGGCATGTCGATACACATTCAGCACGAAGATATCTTCAATGCCATGCACAGCGTTTAAGGGGTGAAAGATGTTCAATTATAAAGACGTTCTCGAAACCATAGAGATGGTGGAGAGGGAGCACCTCGATATCCGCACGGTTACGATGGGCATATCCCTTTTGCCTTGCATACGCGCAACGGCGGAGGAAACTGCGCGCTGTGTGTACGATACAGTCTGCAAAAAAGCCAAAGACATAGTAAAAGTTACGGGCGAGCTTTCGGCTGAATACGGCATTCCCATTGTAAATAAGCGCGTCTCCGTTACGCCCGTAAGTCTTATCTGCGCGCCCTTTGCGGACAAGGCGCACCTAATCGGTAAAGCGCTCGACGACGCGGCAAAGGAACTCGGAATAGATTTCCTCGGCGGTTATTCGGCCCTCGTTCACAAGGGTATGGCCGATTACGAGCGTCGTTTTATACAAAGCATACCTCAGGTATTGGCGCAGACCGAAAGGCTGTGTTCGTCCGTCAACGTCGGCTCTTCAAAGTCGGGCATCAACATGGATGCTGTCAAGCTCATGGGCGAAATCGTCAAACAGACTGCCGGCCTCACGGCCGACAGGGACGGTTTCGGCTGTGCAAAGCTCGTCGTATTCTGTAACGCGGTTGAGGACAACCCCTTTATGGCGGGAGCGTTCCACGGCGTAGGCGAAAGCGGCACGGTTATAAATGTCGGCGTATCCGGCCCCGGCGTCGTTCAGCACGCCATAGAGGCCATTCCGGACGCAGATTTATCCGACCTTGCCGAAATGATCAAGCGCACGGCGTTCAAGATTACGAGGGCGGGTCAGCTCATCGCAAAAGAGGCGGCCAAGCGCCTCGGCGCGGAGTTCGGCATAGTCGATCTTTCGCTCGCACCCACGCCTGCGCGCGGCGATTCTGTTGCTCAGATTCTCGAGGAAATGGGGCTCGAATGCGTAGGGACGCACGGCACCACGGCCTGCCTTGCTATGCTTAATGACGCAGTCAAAAAGGGCGGCGTAATGGCAAGTTCGCGCGTCGGCGGACTTTCAGGCGCGTTTATTCCTGTATCTGAAGATATAGGCATGATCGAAGCTGCCGAAAAAGGCGTGCTTTGCCTCGACAAGCTTGAAGCAATGACGGCCGTCTGTTCGGTAGGTCTCGACATGATAGCCGTACCCGGCGATACCACTGCCGACACGATAAGTGCAATCATTGCTGACGAAGCGGCAATAGGCATGATAAATAACAAAACTACCGCCGTAAGGGTAATCCCCGCTCCGGGAAAGGGCGTCGGAGATCAGGTAAATTTCGGCGGACTTTTGGGCAGGGCGCCCGTCATTCCCGTGCACAACCAGTCGGCGAATAAATTCATACGCAGGGGCGGGCTAATTCCCGCACCTATACATTCAAATAAAAACTAAGCATATTCCGCGCAAAATACAGCGTATTTGCGGTTTTTTTGCGCACAGTTCAAATAATATCGAGCAGGAGGCAAATGCACAACGATGCAGAGAAGTGAGGTAAAGGAGCAATACAAATGGGCGATAGAGGATATTTATCCCACCGATGAAGCGTGGGAAGCCGATTACGACCGCGCAATGTCAATGATAAATTTTTCGCGCTATTCTGGCAAGCTGGGAGAAAAATCACAGCTTTTGGCCTTTCTCAAGGAGAACGACGAGTTCATGAAGCTTGCCGAAGCTCTGGCGGTATACGCATACATGAAGCACGACGAAGATGCGCGGATTGCAAAGTATACGTCGTACAACAGCAAGATGGGCATGCTCTTTTCCAAATATTCGGGTGACGTTGCGTTCTATGAGCCCGAGATGGCCAGACAGAGCGAAGCTTACCTCAATTCACTGGTTGCGGACGAACAATTCAGTGATTACGACTATCAGCTGAAACAGCTTATAAAGCGCAAACCGCATGTTCTTTCAGAAGCGGAGGAGAAGCTTATAGCGCTCGCGGGAGAAAGTTTTTCCACATTCAAGGAAACCTTCGGAATGATTGATAATGCCGATCTGCCCCTTCCCGAAATAGAGCTTGACGGCAAAAAAGTTAAACTTTCACACGGCCTCTACGGCCTCGTGATGCATTCTTCCGACAGGCAAAAAAGAAAGGAAGTCTACGATAAATATTACGGCGCATACCAAAGCCTTATCAACACAATTACTTCAACCTATTACGGCAACGTAAAAAAGGATGTTTTTTACAGCAAGGCGTATAAATTCAATTCCTGCCTCGAGCGCGCCCTCTTCGAAGAGGATGTCGACAGGGTTGTATACGATAATCTTCTCGCCTCCGTTGAAAAGAGCTTCCCCGCGATGCACCGCTATATCGCCGACAGAAAAAAGATTTTAGGCTATGATAAGCTTTATTTCAGCGACGTATATGCTCCCCTCGTTTCGGATGTCGATTTCAAGCTGTCCTACGACGAGGCTTACGAATATGTGATAAAGGGGCTTGCGCCCCTCGGCAAGGAGTATCAGGCTCTGCTTAAAAAGGGTCACGACGAGCGCTGGATAGACGTGGAGGAGACGGAAGGCAAGCGCAGCGGCGCATACTCAACGGGTGTTACGGGAATACATCCGTTTGTGCTTTTAAATTACCAGCCCACGCTCAACGATGTGTTTACCATAGCCCACGAAATGGGCCATTCGCTCCACACATATTTCTCTACGGCAAATCAGCCCTTCGCCAAAGCCGATTACCGCATTTTTGTGGCGGAAGTGGCCAGCACCGTAAACGAAGTGTTGCTTTTAAAGTACATGCTGAACGACGCCAAGGACGAAAATTTAAAGAAATATCTTTTAAATTATTATCTCGATACCATCCGTGCGACGCTCCACAGGCAGACAATGTTTGCCGAATTTGAATTCAAGGCTCACGATATGGTAGAAAACGGCGAGCCTTTGACGAAAGAAAATCTCTGCTCGCTCTATGCTGACCTCGGCAAAAAGTATTACGGCGATGCAATAGAGCACGATTATAATATCTCCTGCGAATGGTGCAGAATTCCCCATTTCTATAATGCGTTCTATGTCTACAAATATGCAACAGGCATAATCACGGCGATGAACATTGCACATAGAATTTTAACCGAAGGGGAGAGCGCCGTAAAAGATTACTTCAAATTCCTTTCGGGCGGTTCGTCTACCGACCCCGTGTCACTTTTAAAGCTTGCGGGCGTAGACCTCACAACGCTTAAACCATTTGAGTTTGCCATGTCTGAATTTGACAATACGCTCCGTCAGTTTGAAACATTAATGGGTTTATAAAGTACTATGCCAGACAAAACTAATGTTATGCCCAATCATTTAGACGCCGAACAGGCACTTTTGGGCTGCATGCTTATCGATAACGAAATTCTCCCGGACGTCCTTGAAAAGCTGAACGAAGACGATTTTTATCAGGAATCGCACCAGTACATTCTGTCTGCGATGAAGATAAATTACAACAGCCACAGGCCTGTCGATCTGGTCACTCTCATCGATAAGCTCGAAACGGAGGGCAATCTCGAAAAAGCGGGCGGGGTGTCGTACCTGACCGAGCTTACGCAGATTACGCCTTCTTCGGCAAATTACAACAGCTATTTCGATATTGTCCGCCGCGATTCTGTAAACCGCAGGTTAATCCGCGCTTCGCGCGATATCATCAAATATGCGCAGACGAGCGACGACAGTCTCCAGAGCGTCCAGTACGCCGAAAGCCTCGTCTATGATATTTCGAGAACCAATGATTCGTCAACCGTAAAGGATATCCGCGAAAGCGACGCCATCGATCAGGTAATCAATAAATTTCAGCTGCTCGCAGAGGATAAGGACGCCTACCGCGGTGTAATGACGGGATTCACGCGGCTCGACAAATTAACAAACGGCCTGCAGAAAACCGACCTTATAGTCATTGCCGCCCGTCCCGGCATGGGTAAAACTTCCATTGCGATGAATATAATCGAAAACGCCGCGCTCAATAACGACAAAGTGTGCGCCGTTTTCTCGCTTGAAATGCCCGAAACGCAGATAATCCAAAGGCTGATGTGCAGCTATGCGGGCGTTTCTATGTCCAAAGCGCTGTCGGGCGAACTTTCCCCCAACGAGTGGAAGAAGATTGCCAAAGCCAGCGAAAAAATGCGCAAGTGCCGTATAAATATTGACGATTCTTCGCGCGTAACTCCGGCGGAAATACTCTCAAAATGCCGCAGGATAAAGGCTAAAAACAACGGTCAGCTCGACCTTGTGATGATTGACTACATACAGCTTATGTCGAGCGGCAAGAAGGGTGCGGAGGTAAACCGTACTCAGGAAGTTGCCGAAATTACACGCGAGTTAAAAATTATGGCAAAGGAACTCAATGTTCCCGTCATTGCGCTTTCACAGCTCCGCCGTATGCAGACAAAGGAACCTCAGCTTTCCGACCTCCGCGAATCGGGCGCGATAGAGCAGGACGCCGACATAGTAATGTTCATCAACCGTCCCGACGTAACCGCTACCGACGAGGAGATTAAAAAGAACAATATCGTCAAGGGCATGGCGGACCTCATTATCGCCAAGCACCGCAACGGCGGCCTCGACAGAATAAAGCTCCGCTTCAAGGGCGAACTTACAAAGTTCGTCAATCCCGAACCCGACGATGAAATTCAGGAGCCTATCTACGACAATCCCGAAAGCGGAGAGCAGGCGCCTTATCCCGCCGATTTTCAGGACGGCGGCGAACTTCCGGACGACCCTCCGTTCTGATTTACATAATCAAGTGTGTGCAAGTGCGCACATAACATAAATAAATGGAAACGCAAATTCTTCCTATAAATTCAGGCTCGCTCGAGCTTGCAAAAAACATAATAACGGGCGGAGATCTCGTCGCCTTTCCCACCGAAACGGTTTACGGACTCGGCGCGAATGCCCTCAACGACGACGCGGTAAAATTAATTTACGCCACAAAGGGTCGCCCGTCGGACAACCCCCTGATAGTGCATGTCCACAAGGATTTTGATATTTCAGAGCTTGTCACCGATATTCCGGATTATGCAAAATTGCTTGCAAAGGCCTTTCTGCCCGGCCCGCTCACCATGGTATACAAAAGCAGAGGGATAGTATGTCCCACCGTTTCGTGCGGGCTTGATACCCTCGCGGTGCGCGTGCCTTCGCACGAAGGAGCGCAGGCATTTTTAAATTATGTCGGACTTCCGATAGCCGCGCCGAGCGCCAATATCTCCAAGCACGTCAGCCCCGTCACGGCCCGTCACGTGTTCGATGATTTCAACGGTAAAATCCGCCTCATTCTGGACGGCGGAAAGTGCACGGGAGGCATTGAAAGTACCGTTCTCGATTGTACAGGCGCGGTTCCATGCGTTCTGCGCAGCGGCCTTGTTACGCGCGATATGGTTGCGCAGGTTGCTGGCGAGTGCGACGAGTATCATATGGTCGAAGGCGAAAGAGTGCGTTCTCCCGGAATGAAGTACAAGCATTATTCGCCGCGCTGCAGAACGGCTCTATTTGATTATGCCCACCGCTTTGATGCTCTGCGCGAATACAGGGAGAGCCTTGCGCGCGGAGAAAAGCCGTATATCATGTGTGATGAACAGGTGGCTGCCGACATGGAGGATGCAAAAATCCTCAACCTCGGCCGCGGCGAAAACGAAGTTGCCGCAAACCTTTACGATAAACTGCGCGAAGGCGAGCGCGTGGCCGATATAATAATTGCCGTAGCGCCGCTTAAGCAGGACGGCGTTATGGTCGGCGTAATGAACAGACTAACAAAGGCATGTGGCTGAAATGAAGAGAAAGAAGATACTTTTCGTATGTACGGGCAATACGTGCCGCAGTCCCATGGCTGAAATGATTTTGCGCTCGCAGATAAAAAAGCGCAAAATAAAGTGGTGGGATGTTTCGTCATGCGGCGTGCATGCTCAGACGGGTGACGGTCTGAATGCCAATGCAGCCGCCGTTCTCGCAGAGGCGGGAATACCCGTCAGGGCGTCTTTTGTTCCCCGTCAACTCACGCAGAAGCTGATTGAAAACAGCGTGCTCGTCATTACTATGACAGAAGCGCACAGGCAGATGCTTGAAGATTGCGGCAACGTCGTCTGCATAAATAAATATTGCAACGGCGAAGTGCCCGACCCTTACGGTGCAGGCATTGAAATTTATCGGCGCACCCGCGATATTCTTTCGCGCGCCTGCAAAAATATTATAGAAAACTATATTTTAAAATACGAGGAATAAACTTATGAAAATTGCACTTGCGTGCGACCACGGCGCGCTCAATCTCAAAAAAGAAATAATTAAGTATCTTGAGGCTCACGGTTATGAGTATGTCGACTTCGGTACAAACAGCTTCGAAAGCTGCGATTATCCCGATTTTGCGCTCCCTGCTGCCGAATCCGTTTCAAACGGCCAGTGCGACAGGGGTATCGTAGTATGCTCTACAGGCATAGGCGTTTCCATCGTTGCAAACAAAGTGCCCGGCATAAGGTGCGCGCATTGTCACGACACATACTGCGCAAAATATACCCGTCTTCATAACGATGCGAACATGCTTGCCATGGGTGAAAAGGTTGTAGGCGTCGGATATGCGCTCGAGATTGTCGAAACCTTCCTTACTACAGAGTTTGAAGGCGGCCGCCATCAGCGCAGAGTTGATAAAATTACCGCCATTGAAAAGAAATACAGCAAATAATTACCTTAAAAATGCGGAATTTTAAAATTCCGCAGATTTTTTGCTTAAAAATGCTTTACTTCTTTACCGTATTAAAGTATACTTAAACAGAAATAACAAAAGGTGGTAACAATGAAAGACATCAACGCACAGATAAACGGGTTATACGATTTGCTTGTCAAGCTCAACTCGAGAGAGGACTGCAAGGCTCTTTTAGATGATTTATGCACATATAAAGAAGTCGAACAGATGGCCCAGCGCGCATATGCGGCAAAGCTCTTTCTCGAAGGCAAGACATACAATGAAATAATTGCCGAAACGGAGATTTCAAGCACGACGCTCTCCCGTGTGTCGCGCGCAATTTCGCACGGCAGCGGCGGATATAAAAAATTCATAGATTATGAGGGCAAAAATTCATGACGTATCTTAAGGGAGAGGATGTCGTTCTGTCTGAACTGACAAACCTTTACGAAAGTATGGGATACAAGCGGTATAAGCCCGGGTGCTTTGAGGATTATTCGCTGTACCTTGAAAATATCGATTTTTTGCTGAGCAAGAGCGTCGTAACGTTTACCGGAGCCGAAGGACGGCTTCTGGCGCTCCGTCCCGACGTCACGCTCTCTGTAATAAGTCACGCGCAGTGCGAAGGCGATACTCTCAAACTCTTCTATACCGAAAAAGTTTACCGCCGCTCCGACGGCGCGGGAGAATTCCGCGACATTAACCAGACGGGCGTTGAAGTTATCGGCGATATCGACGGGGCTTGCGAGGCCGAAGTGTCTTTGCTGATAATCGATACTCTTGCGACGATAAGCGCCGATTATCTCCTCGATATTTCGCACATGGGTTATACCGAGGGCCTTATGGATTATCTCGGTCTTGCAGGTGAAAAGAAGGAGCAGGCTTACTGCTATCTGCGCAACAAGAACGTGCATGACTTCAATAAATTTGCGCGCGAAAATAATATAGACGAAAGAGGAATAAAGCTTTTCTTTGATGTCGTCAATATCGGCGGCGACGCTTCGGCTGCGGTCATAGCCGCAAAAAAGTGTGCGGTAAATGAACGCATGCGTTTGGCGGCGGAAGAGCTTGAAAAACTTGTTTCAGTCCTCGATAAACTCACTCGCGGCGATAAAATAAATGTCAATTTTTCCATAGCCAACAACGCAAATTACTATAACGGCATAATTTTTAACGGGTATGTCGGCGGCGTCCCCAAACGCGTCCTTTCTGGCGGCAGATACGATAAACTGCTCGCAAAAATGGGGAAAATGGGCGGGGCGATTGGCTTTGCCCTCTACCTCGGCGAACTCGAAAGATTTTTCAGACCCGATGGAAATTTTGTAGATACGCTCATTTTATACGATGATAAAAGTCAGTATTCCGCGCTTGAAATGAGCAGGAATATGTATAAGGACGGCAGAAGTGTCCGCATTGCGCGGCAAACGCCGCAGTCGTTCAGATTCGGCGAAACGATAGATCTCAGGGGGAAAGCGCAATGATTAATATAGCTTTGCCCAAGGGCAGACTGGGAGAAAAAGTTTATGCTCTGCTTGCATCCGTTGGCTATAAGTGTGACGCATATGACGAAAACAGCAGAAAACTTGTGTTCCGCGACGAAAAAGGCGGGGTAAGTTACTTCTGGGTAAAACCCACAGATGTCGCCGTATACGTCGAGCGCGGCGCGGCGGACGTAGGAGTCGTAGGCAAGGATATAATAGAGGACGGCTCGCCGGACGTATACGAGCTGGCCGACCTCGGAATGGGCAAGTGCCGTATGTGCGTTGCCGCAAAAAATGATTGGTACGACGACACTTCGCGCCCGTTGCGCGTGGCCACAAAATTCGTCAACGTGGCAAAAAAATACTATGCAAAACTCGGCAGGGATATAGAGGTAATCAGGCTCAACGGTTCAATAGAGCTGGCGCCCATACTCGATATGTCCGACGTCATAGTCGATATTGTTGAAACGGGCACAACCTTGAAAGAAAACGATTTGAAAGTTTTTGCCGATATCTTCCCGATAAGCGCGAGGCTGGTGGCAAATAAAGCGGCGTATAAATTTAAAAATTCAGAAATATTAACACTTGCGCAAAAGCTTACCGCTGAGGTGACAAAATGATTAAGCCTGTAGTGTATGATGGAAAAAATAAAGATGAAATACTCAACCGTGCCATTCTCGACACGTCGGCCGTCGAAGAGACGGTAAAAAAGATAATCGCCGACGTCCGCTCGCGCGGCGACGGGGCGCTGTTTGAATACACGCGCAAATTTGACAAGGCAGAGCTTGAAACGCTTGCCGTTTCGCAGGCAGAGTTTGAAGAAGCCGAAAGAGCGGTGAGCGATGAGTATAAGGCCATGCTGCGCCGCTCTGCAGATAATATTGCGGCTTTTCACCGCGCTCAGGTAAGGCAGGGCTTTGAAATTAAGAAGGGAGGCTGTATTCTCGGACAGAAGGTTACGCCTGTTCAAAGTGCGGGTCTTTATGTCCCCGGCGGCAAAGCGGCTTATCCTTCGACCGTGCTGATGAATGCAATCCCCGCAAAAATTGCGGGAGTCGGAAGAATTGTAATGGTTACGCCGCCCCTCGCTGACGGCAGCGTGCGCGCAGAAGTGCTCGTTGCCGCGCGTATTGCCGGAGTATCGGAAGTTTACAAAGTCGGCGGGGCACAGGCCGTCGCGGCGCTTGCATACGGGACGGAGAGCATAAAAAAGGTCAATATGATTACAGGCCCTGGCAATATTTTTGTCGCTACGGCAAAAAAGCTCGTCTACGGCGTGTGCGGAATAGATATGATTGCGGGGCCTTCGGAAATTCTTATCATTGCAGATGAAGGTGCGGACGCAAACTGCGTTGCGGCAGACCTTCTTTCCCAAGCGGAGCATGACGAGCAGGCTACAGCCGTGCTCATAACCGACTGTGCTGAACTTGCAGAAAAGGTTGCCGCTGCGCTCGATGGCAGGCTGAAAAATCTTTCCCGCCGCGCGATAGCGCAGGTTTCCATTGAAAACAACTGCAAACTTATAATTACAAGCAATCTTGACGAAGCCGTGGCGCTCTCCGACGAGCTTGCTCCCGAACACCTCGAGCTGGCTGTAAAACAGCCCTTCGACCTGCTAAAAAAGGTCAGCAATGCAGGGTCTGTGTTCCTCGGTTACAACACCCCCGAACCCGTCGGCGATTATTACGCAGGGCCTAACCACACCTTGCCCACGAGCGGCACGGCAAAATTTTCCTCGCCGCTCGGCGTTGAGGATTTTATTAAAACTACGCAGTACGTATATTATACTGATGAAAAACTTAAGGAGAGCGCCGGTGACATTGTAATGTTTGCGCGCTCCGAAGGGTTGACCGGTCACGCCGAAAGCGTAACCGTAAGGACGGAAAAATGAGCAAGTTTGCCGGCCGTAAGATAAACGGCATAGCGCCTTATGTCCCGGGCGAGCAACCGCAGGACAGAAGCTACATAAAACTGAATACAAACGAAAATCCTTATTATACTTCCGGGCGCGCCGTAAACAGCATAACGCATGAAGTGCTTAGCAATTTAAAGCGTTATTCCGACCCCGAATGTAAACCTCTAGTCGAAGCGATAGCCAAGTATTACGGGGTCGGGCCCGAGAATGTGCTCGCCACGAACGGTTCGGATGAAGCCTTGGCTTTTTGTTTTCAGGCCTACGGCGTCGCCGGCGTTTGCTATGCTGACGTTACTTACGGGTTTTATGATGTGTTCGCGCATATGTACGACTGCCCCGCGGAACACATAGCGCTTGAAGAGGATTTTACCATCGACCCGCAAAAGTACTTTAATAAGGGCAAAACCATAGTAATCGCCAATCCGAATGCGCAGACGGGTATAGCCCTCGGCTTGGATAAAATTGAGCAGATTATTCAAAAAAACAGCAAAAATATTGTCATCATCGATCAGGCTTATGTCGATTTCTTCGGGCAGAACGCCATTCCGCTCATAAAAAAATTCGATAACCTCGTCGTGGTCAACACGTTTTCCAAATCGCGCTCGCTTGCGGGCGCAAGGGTGGGGTTTGTTATCGCCGATAAAAGTCTTATCGATGATTTAAAGAAGGTAAAATATTCCTTCCATCCATACAACGTCAACACGGTTTCAATGTTGTTGGCAAAGAATGCGATAGAGGACGACGGATACTTTACAAGCACTGTGGCGCGGATAATTGATTCGCGTTCTTATCTCATCGACGGGCTGACAAAAATGGGCTTTTATATCTTGCCTTCGTCTGCAAACTTTGTTCTCGCCCGTACGGACAAAATGAGCGGGGAGGAACTGTACAGAGCGCTTAAGGATAACGGCATACTCGTCAGACATTTTTCTGACGAAAGAATAAAAGATTTTGTAAGAATAACTATAGGAACCGACGACGAAATGGCAGCTTTGCTGAAAACTGTCGGGGAAATTCTGGAGAAGAATAAATGAGACAAGCGGAAATCATACGCAAAACGCGCGAAACAGATATTAAATTATCGCTCAACCTCGACGGCGGCGATTACTCTGTAGATACAAACTGCGGTTTTTTAAATCACATGCTCGAACTTTTTGCTTGTCACAGTTCGTTCGGGCTGAATTTAAAATGCGTGGGCGACGTCGAAGTTGATTTTCACCACACGGTAGAAGATGTGGGAATTGCGCTCGGTCAGGCGTTCAACGAAGCTATCGGCGACAAGCGAGGAATAGCGCGCTATTCGCACATAATTTTGCCTATGGACGAAGCTTTGGTGCTCTGCGCCGTCGATATAAGCGGCAGGGGTACGCTCAACTACGATGTCGGAATTGAGAGCGCAAAGGTTACTGATGACAGCGACGAAATAAAACAAAAACGGGTCGGGCTGTTCGATACCGAGCTTATAGAAGAATTTTTCCTGTCTTTTGTACGCGAGGCAAGAATTACTCTGCACATCGTAAAAATGTACGGCAAAAATACTCACCACATTATTGAATGTTTATTCAAGGCGTTTGCGCGGGCTCTGGCTGCCGCATCCCGTGTGGTAGGCGGAGGTGTGCCGTCGAGCAAAGGTATTTTATGATAGCGATAGTCGATTACGGAGTGGGAAACCTCTTTTCCCTCAGCAGCTCCTTAAAAAAAATAGGTGCCGGATGCGTAGTTACGAATGATAAAGCGCAAATCGAAAATGCCGGCGGCGTAATTCTGCCCGGGGTGGGGGCCTTCGGCGACGCTGCGCGCAAGCTTAAGGACAGTGGGCTTTATGATTATATAAAAATTGTTGCCGCACAGGGCAAGCCGCTTTTAGGAATTTGCCTCGGCATGCAGATGTTGTTCGACAAGTCGTACGAATACGGCGAACACCAAGGCCTCGGACTCATTCACGGCGAAGTCAGGCCGCTGTCGCAGTATGTCGGCAGACTTAAAATTCCCCACATGGGCTGGAACAGCTTAAAAATAATCAAGCAATGTCCGCTTTTCAAGTATACTTCGGATGGCGACTACGTGTATTTTGTGCATTCCTACTGCGGCGTGTGCGCCGATAAAAGTGACCTTGCCGCGACTACAGATTACGGCGCGGCCGTTACCGCGGCTGTATCGGAAGGAAATGTCTTCGGTATGCAGTTCCACCCTGAAAAAAGCGGCGAAGTCGGTCTGAAAATACTCAAAGCCTTCGCCGAACTGACGGAGGAGAGGGTATGATAATCTTTCCCGCAATCGATATAATTGACGGGCGTGTCGTCCGTCTCACAAAGGGTGATTATAGTAGTGCAAAAAAGTATTTGCTTACCCCCGAACAGGCGGCGGAGGAGTTCTGCAATGATGGTGCAAGATACCTGCATGTAGTCGACCTCGACGGCGCAAAGAGCGGCAACGCCGACAACGCTGCGACAATAGAAAACATAGTAAAAAAATTTGATATGTTTGTCGAAGTTGGCGGGGGCATAAGGACTGAAGAGCAAATAAAAAAATATCTGGATTGCGGAATCAGGCGCGTAATTTTAGGAACAGTTGCTGTAAAGAATCCCGGTTTTGTAAGCAGAATGACGGCAAAATATGGCGATAAAATTTCAGTCGGCGTGGATGCCAAGGACGGAAAAGTTGCAATAAGCGGATGGGAGGAAACTACCGGTCTGGATGCTGTTGAGTTCTGCAAAAAAATGCAGGATATCGGCGTGTCTCATATAATCTATACCGATATTTCAAAAGACGGCTGTTTGCAAGGTACTAATTTATCAATTTATAAAGTATTATGCCAGACATTATTGTTAAAAATTACCGCTTCTGGCGGCATAACAGATATGGAAGAGATTGAAAAACTTAAAGAAATGAATCTTTACGCTGCCATCGTCGGCAAAGCCATATATGAAAGAAAGCTCGATTTGAAGCGGGCGATAGAATCTGCGGGGGAATAATAATGCTTGCGAAAAGGATTATCCCCTGCCTCGACGTGCGCGACGGCAGGGTTGTTAAGGGTAAAAATTTTGAAGGGTTGAAGGACGTTAATGACCCCGTCAGACTTGCGGCCTACTATTCAGATTGCGGCGCAGATGAACTTGTTTTTTACGATATCACGGCAAGCGCTGAAGGACGCAAGCTTTTCGCGGATGTATTAAAAAATGTTGCAAGAAATGTTTTTATTCCGCTGACTGTGGGAGGAGGAATAAACACTCTTGAAGATTTTGACAGGGTTTTAAAGTGCGGTGCTGATAAAGTCAGCGTCAACAGCGGCGCAATCAAAAATCCGTCTTTAATTGCCGGGGCCGCAGAAAAATACGGCAATCAGTGCGTGGTTCTTTCAATGGACGTAAAGCGCGTGAACGGGCAATTTGTTGTGTTCAGTCACGGCGGCAGAATTCAGACGCCCCTCGATGCGATAGAGTGGGCAAAGTTCGGCCAGACAAACGGCGCCGGAGAAATTGTGGTAAACAGCATCGATACCGACGGAGTCAAGGGCGGTTTCGATATTGAAATGTTGAAGGCCGTCTGTGATGTCGTTTCAATTCCCGTAATCGCCAGCGGCGGTGCGGGCGGAATACAGCATTTTATCGACCTGTTCAAAAGCGTCAACGTTGACGCCGGGCTGGGCGCATCGATTTTTCATTACGGCGAAACAAACATCAGACAACTTAAGATGGCGCTTAAAGACGCCGGCATAGAGGTAAGGTTATGATTTCTGTTGACGATTTAAAATTTGACGAAAAGGGACTTATCCCTGCAGTCGTCACCGATTATTACACAAAAAAGGTTCTTACTGTTGCTTACATGAGCAGGGAAAGTCTGAAGATAAGCATGGATGAGGGCAAAACGTGTTTTTATTCGCGCAGCCGTCAAAAACTGTGGAGAAAGGGTGAAACGAGCGGCAATTTTCAGCATATAGTCAGCATTATCGCTGACTGTGACCGCGATGCGCTTACTGTTGAGGTTATAAAGGACGGCCCTGCGTGCCACCTCGGCACGGACAGCTGCTTTAACGATTATGTATACAAAAGCAACACTCTCACTCAATTTTCCGTTGACGGATTGTATGGGCTTCTTGAAGGCAGAAAGAAAGATAAGCCGCAGGGTTCGTATACGACATATTTATTTGAACAAGGTATTGATAAAATTTTGAAGAAGGTGGGTGAGGAGTGCACGGAAGTTATTGTTGCCGGCAAGGGCGGCGACAAAGCTGAAACTACATTTGAAATAGCCGACCTTTATTATCACGTGCTTGTGCTTATGGTTCAGATGGGAATTGAACCTAAAGACGTCATTGATGAGCTGGCAAAACGCCACGTCATAGACCACAAGGTGAAACAACAGAAGATGAAATAAATTTACTGCGGCGGCGACAAAATTGTCGCCGCCGCAGTAAATTCACTTGACTTTGAAAATAAATTCATTTATAATTTCTGTCGTTATGCGGATATGGCGGAATTGGCAGACGCGCAGGTTTCAGGTTCCTGTGGGCGACCGTGCAGGTTCAACTCCTGTTATCCGCACCAACAATAAAAGAGGACAGCTTTTTGCTGTCCTCTTTTATTGTTGGTATGGGTTTAGATTATTAACAGGAGTTGAGGGGCGAGCAAGGTATTCTCAAAACAGCAGCTATCTGCTGTTTTGCCTTGCGAGGTGAGCGAGGGCATCAGGTTGCCCGACGCGGTGACCGAGCAAAGCGTTTTCCTTGCGCTTTGCGAGAAAGGTAAGTGAGCGGGAGCGAACAGTTTGCGCGTGGAAGCTGATATAAGATGTGGGTTTGAATTCAAACCGAACAGCGGACACCCGCTGTTCGCCGGGGCGCGCCGCCAAAGGCGCAACTCCTGTCTTCGTTTTTGAGTTTCATAAGGATAAACACATAATTTGCCGTATTGACATGAGTGCTTACTGGTGATAAAATATTTCTATGGAAAAAATAATTTACAGGGCTAAGGGAAGAGGATATGTAGCCTGCATTGTCGCAGTTTGCGCGCTTCTTGCCGCATTGCTTGCCGTAAGTATCTGGCTGTTTGTCGCTTCGCGCATTGTCATCGCGGCAATTTTATTGATAATTGCGGCCGTCGGCGCGGTTTGGACGGCCATTGAAGTTTTTTCTTATAAATTGGTGCTTACGGATGAAGGGATTGCTCTTTCCGAAAACAGGTTTCTTGCGAGCGTCAGGCAGGAAAAAGTCGAACTGAAGTATGAAGGGCTCTGCGAACTCAAGCAGACTTACGTGGCATGCAAAGAATATAAAACCGCCCCGGCAATCGCTCTTTTTTATTCCGACGGCATCTTCAGGTTTTTAAATGTAAAACGCTTCAGCCAGCCGCAGATAGATATGATAATTTCAGATATAAAGCGTCTTGCCGAAGCCGGACTTGGGCGGGAAGTGTCTGTTTTGAAGCATAAAAAGGGCGAAGGTTTTGCCATTTTATATTAGGAAAATTAAGCGAGTTAAAGTTTGCGTCGCGCGGCATGAAATGCGAAATATCGGCATTATCTGCCATGCATTCTTTGTTTATTTTTTTAATTTAAAAACTTATAAAGCGTGTCTTGGCGGCGCGCTTTTTTTATACAATGCAAAATTTTTTGTTGCAAATATCACGGTTTTGTTTGATTTGTAGGCTAAATTAGCATTGTGATTTCAATATGTCCGCAATATATGAAAGAATTTCACTAAATGTTGTAGCAAGTAACATTTTGTATCCGATTTTTAAATTATTTTTTGTGCACTTGACCTAAAAAAAAGTAATTGATATAATTTTATCGATATAACCCGATTGGATTGAGGGAATATAATAAAAGAGTACTAAATTTCTCTACAGGAGTAGCTATAATGGAAACCAAGTTTAATTACGGAGTCTGCGACAGCGTTGAAAAGCTCGAACAGGAACTCAAGAGGGTAAAGGCTGCGCAGAAAATTTATTCGACTTACACTCAGGAGCAGGTCGATAAAATTTTTCTTGCATGTGCCATTGCCGCGAACAAGATGAGGATACCCCTCGCAAAACTCGCCGTTGAAGAGACGGGAATGGGCGTTGTGGAGGATAAAGTCATCAAAAACCACTATGCGGCAGAGTATATTTACAACAAATACAAGTTTGCAAAGACTTGCGGCGTCATAGAAGAGGATAAGGCTTTCGGCATAAAGAAGATTGCGGAACCTATCGGCGTAATCGGTGCGGTCATTCCAACGACAAACCCTACGTCCACGGCCATCTTCAAGACCCTCCTTTGCCTTAAAACAAGAAACGGCTGCATTATAAGCCCTCACCCCAGAGCAAAGCAGAGCACCATCGCGGCGGCAAAAGTCGTTTATGAAGCGGCGGTGGAAGCCGGCGCGCCCGAAGGCATTATCAGCTGGATAGATATTCCTTCGCTTGAAATGACCAACCTTCTCATGAGGGAGTCCGACACCATTTTAGCAACAGGCGGCCCCGGTATGGTTAAAGCGGCTTATTCGTCCGGCAAACCTGCCCTTGGCGTAGGCGCGGGCAATACTCCCGCGATTATCGACGAAAGCGCAGACATTCTCCTTGCGGTGAATTCGATAATTCACTCCAAGACGTTTGATAACGGCATGATTTGCGCTTCAGAGCAGTCGGTGATAGTGTCCGATAAAATTTATAATAAGGTTAAAAAGGAATTCGCTGCGCGCGGTTGCTACTTCCTTAAAGGCGAAGAGCTCGACAAAGTGCGCAAAAAAATCATAATCAACGGCGCGCTCAATGCAAAAATTGTCGGCCAGAGCGCTTATAAAATTGCAAGCCTGTCCGGCGTCAACGTGCCCGATAGCACCAAAATTCTGATCGGCGAAGTCGAGTCGGTCGACATCTCCGAAGAGTTCGCGCACGAAAAGCTTTCCCCTGTACTCGCAATGTATAAATCTTCAAGCTTTGAAGATGCGGTTGCGAAGGCTGAACAGCTTATCGCTGACGGCGGCTACGGTCATACGTCGTCCGTCTATCTCAATGTAGCGGCTTCCAAAGATAAACTCGATTATTTCGCGGCAAAGATGAAGACCTGCCGCATCCTCGTCAATACTCCTTCGTCGCAGGGCGGCATTGGTGACCTGTACAACTTCAAACTCACTCCTTCGCTCACGCTCGGCTGCGGTTCGTGGGGCGGTAACTCCGTTTCGGAAAACGTCGGCGTCAAGCATCTTCTTAACATAAAAACAGTAGCAGAAAGGAGGGAGAATATGTTGTGGTTCAGAGCGCCCCAGAAGGTATATTTAAAGAAGGGCTGCCTGCCCGTTGCTCTCGACGAGCTCAAAACCGTCATGAACAAGAAAAAGGCTTTTATCGTAACAGACAGTTTCCTGTACAAAAACGGCTTTACCAAATGCATAACCGACAAGCTCGATGAAATCGGCATAGCACATGCTACTTTCTTTGACGTGGCTCCCGACCCCACGTTGGCATGCGCCCTTGAAGGCGTTTCGCAGATGCGCGCCTTCGACCCAGACACAATAATCGCCATCGGCGGCGGTTCGGCAATGGATGCAGCAAAGATAATGTGGGTGCTCTATGAACATCCCGAAGCGGACTTCCTCGATATGGCAATGCGCTTCATGGATATCAGAAAGCGCGTTTACACCTTCCCCAAGATGGGCGAAAAGGCATACTTCATCGCCATTCCCACATCTGCCGGTACCGGCTCGGAGGTTACGCCCTTCGCCGTCATCACCGACGAAAAGACGGGCATCAAATATCCTCTCGCCGATTACGAGTTAATGCCCAACATGGCTATAATCGACGCAGATCTTCATATGTCGGCTCCCAAGGGACTTACCGCGGCTTCAGGTATCGATGCCGTGACGCACGCGCTTGAAGCTTATGCTTCCATGATGGCCACCGATTATACCGATGGCCTCGCCAAGCAGGCATTGAAGGTTATATTCGAATATCTTCCCCGCGCATACGAAAACGGCCAGACCGATGTCGAAGCGAGGGAGAAGATGGCGAACGCTGCAACGGTGGCAGGTATGGCTTTCGCCAATGCCTTCCTCGGCGTATGCCACTCCATGGCTCACAAGCTCGGAGCGTTCCATCATCTGCCTCACGGCGTTGCGAATGCGCTCATGATAGACGAAGTGCTTCGTTTTAACGCCGCAGAAGCTCCTGCAAAGATGGGTACCTTCCCGCAGTACGATCATCCCAAGACTCTTCACAGATATGCAGAAGTTGCCGAAAGTCTCGGCCTTGCGGGCAAGAACGATGAAGAAAGTCTTGAAAATCTCATCAAGGCCATCGATGAGCTCAAGGCCAAAGTCGGCATCAAAAAGACAATCAAGGATTACGGCATAGATGAAAAAGATTTCCTCGACCGCCTCGACGAAATGACCGAACAGGCATTCGACGACCAGTGCACGGGTGCAAATCCCCGCTATCCTTTGATGAGCGAAATCAAGCAGATGTATCTCAATGCATATTACGGAAAAAATTAAGGAGGAAAATATGAGCGAAAAGATTATAGTAGCCGAAATGCCCGGTAAAAAACTCTACCGCGACGGCGATTACGCCGTAAAGGAGTTTGACGCGGGATATTCCAAGGCAGATATTTTAAACGAAGCACTCAATCAGGCAAGAGTAGAGGAAACTGACCTCAACATACCCAAAATTCATGCCGTTCAGGTTGTGGACGGCAAGTGGGCGATTGTTATGGACTACATAGAAGGGGTTACGCTCAACAAGCTAATGCACGAGCATCCCGAAAAGGAAGATGAATACCTCAATATGTTCGTCGACCTTCAGCGCACGGTGCTCTCCAAAAAGGTGCCCATGCTCAACAAGCTCAAGGATAAAATGCAGGCGAGAATAAGCGGCGCCGCGCTCGACGCCACGACGAGGTACGATCTCCACACGCGTCTCGACGCTCTTCCCAAGCACCTAAATCTCTGCCACGGCGACTTTCATCCCTGCAACATAATAATCTCGCCCGACGGCACGCCTTACATCATAGACTGGTCGCATGCAACGCAGGGCAATTCTTCCGCCGACGTTGCAAGAACTTATCTTTCGTTCTACCTCGACGGCAAAAAGGAACTCGCCGAAAAATATCTCAATCTCTATTGCAAAAAATCGGATACCGCAAAGCAGTATGTGCAGAAGTGGATACCCATTGTTGCGGCTTCCCGCCTTACAAAGGCAAAGCCCGGTGAAGAACAATTCCTTCGCACATGGATTGACGTAGTCGATTATGAATAATAAAATAAGACTTGCTGTAAAAGCAAGTCTTATTTTATTGATTTTTACACGGAAAAATTATATAATTTATTTATATGTACGATGTGTTGTGTTTTGTCAGGGTGCAGTTTCCCGATGACCCCAATGTTGCCGATATGAAGTATTGGTATTTGTGTCCGTTTGACGGTGCCGTTGCGGGCGATCATGTGATTGCGCCGCTCGGCAGACATAACCGCACGCAGGAAGGAGTGATTTGTGAAGTGCGGATTACCGAAGATTACAACGCTCCCTTTCCGTTGTACCTTATAAAGAGCATACGTAAGCTTATTAAACCTGAAAAGGAGTGTTGACTTTATGTACAAGATTGCAAAAAAACGCATACTTAACCCCACAGTCACGATGATGGATATAGAAGCTCCGCTCGTTGCCAAAAAGGGGTTGGCGGGTCAGTTTATAATCCTTCGAGTCGACAAAGACGGCGAAAGAATTCCGCTGACAATCGCGGGCTGCGACCGTGAGAACGGCACCGTTAAAATAATCTTTCAGGTCGTCGGTGCAACCACTATGGCGCTCAATCAAAAGAATGAGGGGGACTACATAGAAGATTTTGTCGGTCCTCTCGGCCGCCCGACAAAGACGGAAGGCATCAAAAAAGTGTGCATCGTCGGCGGCGGCGTGGGTTGCGCTATCGCCCTGCCTGTCGCGCAGGAATTTCACAATCTCGGCGCGGAAGTGCATTCCATAGTGGGATTCAGAAATAAAGACCTCGTAATTTTAGAGGATGAGTTTAAAGCTTGTTCGGATAAGCTCACCATAATGACTGACGACGGCAGCTATGGCAGACACGGCGTTGTAACGCTTCCGCTTAAAGAAGCTTTGGAGAGCGGCGAAAAGTATGACGAAGTAATCGCTATCGGCCCTGTAATAATGATGAAGTTTGTCGTCGCCACGACAAAGTCGTTCGGCGTTCCCACTACAGTTTCGATGAATCCCATAATGATAGACGGAACGGGCATGTGCGGCGGCTGCAGACTTACGGTCGGCGGAAAAACAAAATTTGCCTGCGTTGACGGTCCTGATTTTGACGGCTTCGAAGTCGATTTCGACGAGGCGATGGAGCGCTCTACGATGTACTCCGATTTTGAAAAACACGAGCGGGAAGAGGCCTGCAACCTCTTCGCAAAGGAGGTGCAATAATGGCTATTCAACCTAAAAAGCACGAAATGCCCGTGCAGGAAGCGTCTGTAAGAGCGCATAATTTCAAGGAAGTAGCCCTCGGCTATACCCCCGAAATTGCCGTGGCCGAAGCACAGAGGTGCCTTAACTGCAAAAACCGCCCCTGTGTTGAAGGCTGCCCCGTAAATATTTACATTCCCGAATTTATCTCAAAGGTAAAAGAAAGCGATTTTGAAGGCGCATACAATATAATTTCCCAATCGTCATCTCTTCCCGCGGTGTGCGGCAGGGTTTGCCCTCAGGAAACCCAGTGCGAGAGCAAGTGTACGCTCGGCATAAAGTTTGAACCCGTCGGCATCGGCAGACTTGAACGTTTTGTCGCAGATTACCACAATGAACATTTTAAGGGCGAACTCAGCGTGCCCGCGTCAAACGGCCACAAAGTTGCCGTCATCGGTTCGGGACCTTCTGGCCTTACATGTGCGGGCGACCTCGCCAAAAATGGATATAAAGTCACCGTTTTTGAAGCGTTGCACCTTGCGGGCGGCGTTCTCGTGTATGGTATTCCCGAATTCAGGCTGCCCAAGGCCATAGTCGAAAAGGAAGTCGATACTTTAAAAAAATACGGCGTGGACGTTGAAACTAACGTCGTTATAGGAAAAACTCTCACCATAGACGAATTGTTTGAAGACGGTTACGAAGCTGTGTTTATAGGTTCGGGCGCGGGTCTGCCCAGATTTATGGGAATCCCCGGCGAGAGCCTGAAGGGCGTTTACTCGGCAAATGAATTTTTAACGCGCAGCAATTTGATGAAAGCTTACGACGGCCACAGCCATACGCCCATAATGCATGCAAAAACCGTTGCAGTAGTCGGCGGAGGCAATGTTGCCATGGACGCCGCGCGTACAGCTTTGAGACTGGGCGCCGACCATGTTTACATAATCTATCGCAGGTCTATGGAAGAAATTCCCGCAAGAAAGGAAGAAGTTGAGCACGCCGAGGAAGAAGGAATTGAATTTAAGATCCTGAATAACCCCGTTGAAATTCTCGGTTACCACAACCCCGATGACCGCCGCGATCCGAAAAACGGGTTTGTTACAGGCATAAAAGTTATTAAATGTGAACTCGGCGAGCCTGACGAAAAGGGCAGGCGCCGTCCCGTTGAAGTTCCCGGAAGCGAATATGTCATTCCTGTCGACTGCGTGATTATGGCCATAGGAACGAGCCCCAATCCGCTCATAAAAAATACTACGCAGGGTCTCGACGTCAATAAGCACGGCGGCATCATTGTAGAAGAAGAGACAGGCAAAACTTCAAAGGAAGGCGTTTATGCAGGCGGCGATGCCGTCACGGGCGCGGCTACCGTTATTCTTGCAATGGGTGCGGGAAAAACTGCGGCGCACGCGATAGATGAATACATACAGGGCAAAAATCAATAAAGCCTGAGCATAAAAATAATAAAATTCCCGTAATATTAATAAAGCGGGCGGAAACATAAAATCCGCCCGTTTATTTAAAAAAAATTATACAAACAATAGTTTAAAATCGTTTCACGGGAAACGGCGCATAAAATTTTAAATTGAAAATACGATAAAAAAACCAAATTCTTTTTTTTGGAATAATCCAATCGCAGAGTTATCATAAAAACAGCAACTTTATAGCAAACTAAAATTAAAAATAATTTTGAAATATAACAGGAAGGTACGAAAATGCAGCTGCAGCAGGTTTTTAATAATTGTTCGTCACTAATCGTGTATAAAGATAATTCATCTCACGAATTTTTTAAAGGGGAAGAGCAATATGTATTGATTATGAATACATGGAATGAAATAGTATGCGATGCTTACGAAATGCCTGCATACGGCGTAAGCATTGACAGTCTTACGCGGGAAGAGATGAAGTCGGGCCAATGGCTGGAATTTGTTTTCGACGGCAAATGTCAGTACAATGAAATGCCGTTTGAGAAACTGCTTGTAAAAGTAGAGGAAGAGTACAGCGGATTCAATGTTATAAGATATCTCTCGGAAGGAGGGTATTTCGGCAGGTGTTTTTATATGCAACTCAACGACAAAAACATGTCTTCAATAAGCAATGAAATCAAAAATATACAAATTTGAGTTGATTTGCATTGTACTATGTCACACATAATAATATTTAAAAATATATTCAACATAAAAACGAGGAAGCCAAACCGGCTTCCTCGTTTTTGATATTTTATGTATTTCGGCAGAATTTACACCTTTATGATTTATTGCTGCTTTGTCTGCTTGTACGCGGCAATAGCCTTGGAAAGCTGATCGGGGCAGGAGGTGTTGTTTCTGCATATGACGCCGGCAAGAAGTTTTTGCACTTCGTCGATATCCTTACCTTCAACCAGACGGCTTACGCCCTGAAGGTTTCCGCTGCAACCGCCTACAAATTTTACGTTGTGCAGTTTGTTCTGATTATCTACTTCAAAATAAATCTGGCGCGAACACGTGCCTGTAGTCTGATATGTAAACATTTTCGCTCCTCGATGCTGTCGCGCATCTTATTTTTATCAGTCGCAGAGGTTTTCGTAAATTACGGAATAGACGTCTGCGGCTTTTTCTTCCCATTTTTTATATATTTTGTTTGCCGTTTTTCTGTCGGGAACTACAAATTTCAATTCGAGCATAGGCTGAACGGGGGCGAGTATTTTTAAAAATACCGTATATGTTCCGTCTTTGTTCTGGAAGTAGTCTGAACGGCATTCCTGCCTGTTGCGGTATTTTGCGCTGTTCTTTTTTACGAATATGGAAATCTCTTCGCGGACGCTCTTGGGGATATTTATATAAAAATTGGCAAGAGTTTCTCTGCCGTCCGGGGTTATTGTGTACAGCGTGTCTTCATCTTGATTGACGATGCAGATGAAATTATCGTCGAGCAGTTTGTGAATTACGTTGACGCAGTCCATGTATCCCATCCATTCGTTTGAGGAGGAACACATGTCCACTATCGTCCTTTCCGAAAGGGCTGATTCCATTTTGTCGAAAACGAACAGTATTATTAATTTGTTTATGGAGGTTTCGCCCGATTTAATCATAGTTTACGCTTTTACCGCCTTCTGTCTTTTGACAAGTACTGTTATTATACATAAATCCTGACATAAAATCAAGATATTTATTCTAAAAATATTTTATTTTGCAAATGTTTGTGATATAATATTTAAAAATGTCATATAAAAGGTGAACGATGGAAGAGGTCAGAACGCAGATTAAAGATTTTTTGAATAAGTGCGAGGAGCTTAAAAGCTGTAAATTTATTATGGCTCCCACGAAGATACGCGATCTTTTAAAATCGATAGTCAATTCTCGCGAACTTTATGATTTGTTCATGTCTGTTTCTACGGGGTTTGATTATCTCTCTGCAAAATCGCATTGTCTCGTCGATCTTTCAGACGGTTTTTCAAATCGCGGCACTGTCGTGCTTCCGCGCACCGCGCAGGAAAAACTTGCTTTCATCTTCTGCCTGCTGGTTGAAATAGACAGGGATGCTCTCAACTTCAACTGGTTTCTGCAGAAATATTTTTCCGAGGACGGCAGTTTTTATTCAAGTTATTATTTATTCTGCAAAACAATTATCGATCCGCTCGAAGATATTATACGCGGCGTATTTGTAAAAGAACTCGATTCTGAACGCGAAGGTGTCAGCGCACCTTCGCAACCGGAGGTTCAGGGCGTTTCGCCAAAATCGCAGGAAGGTGCGCCCTCAGCGGAGCTTTCGGGCATGCTTTCTGCGATTTGGCTGCTCATAGCGCAGGAAAAGCAATATATTCTTGAAAGCGCCATTCCCGATGACGACAAGGAAACGGGTTATAAAATGCTGACTGAAATTTACAAGGCGCTCAAGGATAAAAATTTCGATGCGGCAAACTCTCTGGTCAACGGCTACAATTATTATATTCTGTATAACAATACCATCAGTCCTAACGTTCAGATGCTATTTGAAAGTATAGAAGGATATGAGGGAGCGGCATGAATTTAAAGGAAAAAAAGCTTAATTCTTCTACGATTTACGACGGCAAAATAATTAAGGTGGAGCTGGACGAAGTTGAACTGCCCGACGGCAGACATTCAAAGCGTGAATGTGTCCGTCATTCGGGCGGGGCGGCGGCGCTTTTCGTCAAAGACGGGCAAATTGCGCTCGTAAGGCAGTTTCGTTATCTTTATGGCGAGGCGCTTTACGAAATTCCAGCCGGCAAGCTCAATTACGGCGAAGACCCTGAAGTTGCCGCAATGCGTGAACTTGAAGAGGAAACGGGGTATCGGGCCGCAGGGAGCGAGCACCTTATAGATATTTATCCTACGCCGGGTTATACCGATGAGATTATACATATATATAATGTAGATAAGGCCGCATTTGTCGGTCAGAAGCTCGATGAAGGGGAATTTTTAAATTGTTCGTTTGTTCCGGCCGGTCAAGTTCTGTCAATGATTGAAAGCGGAGAAATAAAAGACGCTAAAACAATCTGCGCCGTATATGCATATTTTATCCGCAAAGCCCATGCGTAAATCTATGAGTTTCAGAATATAAAAAGTTAAGCGGGCCGCATTGACGCGGCCCGCCGTTTTATTTATTGAATTGTGTGCACAGCGCGTAAAAAATTTATGCCGCTCGCAGCAGGATGCCTTTCAGTTACAGCCGCAGTTGCAACCGCAGCAGTTGTTATTGTTGCCGCAGAAAAGGTTGCTTAAAGTACCGTTTTTCCACATTGTGTAAACGAGCGCGATGAGAATGGGGGTACAGCTTCCCGAAAGTACGCTTTCCAATCCGTTATCCGAACAGCTTGCAGCTATGAGCAAGAGTATGAGTATCCAAAGGCAGCTGTTGCAGCCGCCGAACTGCGAAAAAATATTCATAAAGTTCCTCCTGTGAATGTTCTGCAAGGCGGTATGTACTCATAAAAATTAATGGCCCTGCAGTTTTCTCTATACTTAATAATATTTGAAAAGACGAAAAAATGTTACATTGCCGCTCAAACGCTTGCAATAATGCATTTACAATGATATAATTTACAAATAAAAATTACAAATTTAATATTTTTTGGTACTTTCGGCGGACATTTTGCAAAAAACTCCGACCGTATATAAGTATAATACATTTTTTTCTACGGATATTCTTTAGTGAAATCCGATGGAGGTTTTTATGAAAAAGGTTAAAACACCTTTCTTTACCGCAAAAAATATTTCTTATCTTGCGGTGCTCACTGCTCTCGTCATTGTTTTGCAAACGTGCAGCGGTTTCTTTACTATCGGAACGACGGCTTTGAGCTTTGTGCTCATTCCAATAGTTCTGGGCAGTGTAATTCTCGGAGTAGGTGCAGGCGCATTCCTCGGTGCGGTTTTCGGCCTCGTCGTAATATGTGACGCACTCGGCGGGCTTGATTCGTTCACGCTTATACTCTTAGGTGACAGCCCTGTATTTACGGTGTTTTTGTGCTTTGCGAAAGGTATAGCTGCCGGAGTAGTGCCGGCGTTGTTATATAAGCTTATCGCACCTAAAAACAAGCGCGTCGCCGTTATCGTTGCTGCGGTTTCTGCACCCATCGTAAACACAGGCATATTCATCCTCGGCGGGCTTGTTCTCTCTGATGTGCTCACGGCAAATTTTGTTGCCGACGGACAGTCTGTTATTTACTTCCTTATAATAGGTTGCGCCGGAGTAAATTTCCTTATTGAATTTGCAATAAATCTTGTATTGTCCCCTGCGCTTTATACGGTTACCAGAGTTGTGGAAAAACAGCTGGCAATTAATAAAAAGAAGCGCGCTGCGGGCGGAAAAGCACAGTAATTAAAATTATGATAATTTGTCTTGACGTTGGTAATACCAATATAAAATATGCGCTCTTTGAGGGCGATGAGCTTGTTTTGAGCTTCCGCGTTGCAACCGAACATAAAAAAACTTCGGACGAATATGGCGGACAGCTTATCAGCATTCTTAAAAACAACGGCGTTTCGCCCCGCGACATAAGCGGCGGCATAATTTCGTCCGTCGTTCCGCCACTCGATTACACGCTCGAAAGAATGTGCGATACTTACCTTAAAATAAAGCCGCTAATAGTGGCTTCCGGGCTCAAAACGGGCATGAATCTTAAGGTAGACAACGCAAAGGAAGTGGGCGCAGACAGAGTGGTAAACAATGTAGCGGCAGTAAAAAAATATGGAGCGCCCCTCATCGTTATAGATTTCGGCACCGCTACGACATTCAATGTTATCGACGAAAAATGTCAGTTCCGCGGCGGCGTAATCGCGCCGGGAATTAAAGGCTCTTTGGATAGTCTTGTCAACGGTACGGCAAAACTGCCCAGAGTGGAGATAGAAAAGCCCGATAAAGTTATCGGCACAAACACGGTTACAAACATGCAGTCGGGCATTTTTTATGGATTTGCCGGTTTGGTCGAATATATTGTAAAAAAGATTAAAAAAGAAATGAAGACAGAGGGCGTCAAGACCATTGCCACGGGCGGTTTTTCTGAAATTATCGCAAATGAAATTTCATGTATTGACCATGTGGATAAGCTCCTGACGCTTGAAGGTCTTAAGTACCTGTATTATCTCAACAGCACGGAGGAATAAGATGAAGAAAGTCGGCGTAGCAATACTCGGTCTCGGCGTGGTAGGCGGCGGCACCTATAAAATTTTGAAGGAGCACCGCGAATTATATCAGAAGAGCCACAAAATAGATATTACCGTCGAGGCAGTTCTGGAGCGCAACCGCGAAAAAGCTATCTCCCTCGGCGTGGAACCTGAAAAGATTGCGTCAAACATACAGGAAATCTGCTCCAATCCCGATGTCGACATCGTTGTTGAGGTAATGGGCGGGGTGGAGCCCGCAAAGACTTTCGTCCTCGATTGTCTCCGCGCGGGGAAATCTGTAGTTACTTCGAATAAAGAGCTCTTCTGCAAATACAACCACGAGCTCGAGGTCGCGGCCAAAAAGAATCATTGCGGACTATTCTACGAGGCGAGCTGTGTTGGCGGCGTGCCCGTAATCCGTGCGCTGCTCGATAATCTTCAGGGCAATAAAATTTTGTCCATGATGGGTATAATCAACGGCACGACTAACTATATTCTTACAAAAATGGCCTCCGAAGGCGCCGCATATGAGGATGTTTTAAAGGAAGCGCAAAAGCTCGGTTATGCGGAAGCCAATCCTTCGGCCGACGTCGAAGGCTACGATGCGACTTATAAACTGTCCATTCTTTCCAGCCTTGCTTTCCACACAAAAATTCCCTATACAAAAATTTACAGGGAGGGCATAACCAATATTTCTGTAAAGGATATCGAATACGGCAAAAAATTCGGTTATGTGCTGAAGCTCCTCGCCATAGGCAAGAACGGCGACAACGGCATAGAGGTGAGGGTGCATCCTTCGTTCATTAAAAGCTCCCACCCGCTCGCCAGCGTAAACGACAGCTACAACGCCGTATACATTACCGGCGACTGTGTGGAGGATGTTATGCTGTACGGCCGCGGCGCAGGCGCGCTCCCCACGGGCAGCGCAATCGTCGGCGATATAATCTATTGCGCCACGCATACAAACTATCAGTATTCAACTTTCAAAAATACCGAGGACGCCGCGCCCGGTACCAAGTTTATAGATAACTTTGAAAGCGCTTATTATATCAGACTTATCGCCACGGATAAACCCGGCGTTCTTGCAAAGGTTTCTTCGGTGTTCGCAAGGTATAAAATAAGCGTCGCGCAGATGTCGCAGGAGAGGGATCCCGATGAGGACGGCACTGTTCCGCTCATTTTCATCACTCACGTAACGCATGAAAACAGCATAAATAAGGCCGTCAAAGTTATCAACGAAAGCGACGAAATTGCAAAGGTCGCCGCCGTTATAAGGGTTGTATCATAATATAAGTAAAATAAAAAGCAGGGCTGAAAAGTCCTGCTTTTTTCTGTGTCGCAAATTTTTTATTTGTTCAGCTTCGCTTGCGAAGTATAGTGAGCCATACTTTAATTTTTAACAATAGCTATATTACACACAAACAAATAAATTAAAATTTATCTTTGAAAGGGTTTATTGAAGGAGCCAATTTCAATTAGGTTGCCTTCGGGGTCTGCAATATAACATGTTCTTTGCCCCCACTTCTTGGTTGTGGGTTCAAGTACAGGCGTTGCGCCTTTGTTGACGACTTCGGCAAATCTCTTGTCAACTTCTTCAAATGTATCCACATACAAGGATAATTCAAAATGTCCGTTAAATCCGTTTGTATACTCATATTTTCGGCTTGTCATACTTTCAAATTTCTTTCTTTCATAAAGCATAAACAAAGTGCCGTCTTTAATCAAATAAACATTGACGGCATTTTCGCTTTCTTTAATCTCAAAACCTAATACGTCTCGATAAATACGTACCATTGTCGCCATATCTTTTACAAATAATCCGATTCCATCAAGTTTCATAACATTTCTCCGTACATCTATTATACCACAAAGGAAGACAACAATCAATATCCCGGCGCCTTCATAGATAAAAAGTAATCCGAACCAACCACCTGTTACAATAATTTGGTTCGGCTCGTTCGGCGCACGCTATTCGATTTGTACCACTATTTTTACTTTGTAAAATCAATAAGAGAAGAGGATTTGCCGCTTGAAAAGTTTTATTAATTTTCGCACCCTTCTCAATCGGCGCAATGGCAACGCCGATTTTAGTCATCATTCGCGACATTCATTATGCGCTCACTCATCTCACTCGGCACATACAGGGTGTCCACTGCTCTATGAATTGCCTCTTTCGTTCTCAAATCCTCTTCAATATTCAAAACTAATACCAAAAAACGTGGCGGACAGTTAAAACTGTCCGCCACGTTTTTTTGGCGCGGAGAAGAGGATTTGAACCTCCGTACGGGGTTAACCGTAACACGATTTCCAATCGTGCGCCTTAAACCGCTCAGCCATCTCCGCATGCGATGCCTGCGGCTTGCCGCAAGCAATTAATATGATATAAAAAAACGCATAAAAAATCAAGCATTTTTGCGCCGTGTTTGCAATTATTCTTTACAAATTTTTTTATAAATGCTAAAATTTAGTAAATAATTTATCGGCGGTGTTTTTTATGAAATTGACCGACAAGGAAAAAATGCTGGGGTTCGCCCTGCGTGCGCACAACGTCCGCAAAGAGACTATGTTGCAGATTTTAATGCTGCTTTCGCTCGACGATGAACTCGACGATATGGCGTGGTTTTTAAAGGAAAATGCCAAAGCGGACGATGAGATGCTTTTGAGGGTTGCGCTTCAGCTTGATAAAGAATCCCGCGAAAAAGGATTGAAGTGATTATGGATAAGACAAGACTTGAGAATTATGCAAAATTAATTGTCAGAAGCGGCCTGAATGTGCAGGACGGGCAGGAAGTTTTAATTCAGTGCTCGCTCGACCAGCCCGAATTCGTTACGATGGTCGTTGAAGAATGTTACAAGTCCGGCGCTAAGCGCGTCACCGTCAAATGGTCGCACATGCCCGTAAGCAAGGTTAATTATATTTACCGTTCGCTTGAAACGCTCTCAGAGTTCACTGATACGGAAAGAGCGGAGTGGCAATACAGAGTAGATAAGCTCCCTTGCCTTTTGTGGCTGGATTCGGATGACCCCGACGGGCTTGCCGGAACGGACAGTCAGAAGATTGCAAGCGCAAACATGGCGCGGTTCCCTTCGATAAAGCCATTCCGCGACGCTATCGAAAACAAATACCAGTGGTGCATAGCGGCCGTTCCCGGAAAGGAATGGGCATGCAAAATTTTTCCCGGGATTCCCGCCGAAGAGGCAATCGAAAAGTTGTGGGACGCCATTTTATTGTGTTCGCGCGTGACGGAAGACCCCATAGCAGAATGGGACAATCACAACAAAAACCTCGCAATGCGCTGCAAGTTTTTAAACGATTACCGCTTCGACAAGCTTGAATACAAGAGCTTGAACGGCACAGATTTTGTCGTCGGCCTCAATCAGAAGGGTATTTTTTGCGGCGGCGGCGAAACTACGCTCGGCGCAAATATATACTTTAACCCCAATATCCCCAGCGAGGAAGTGTTCACATCGCCCATGCGCGGCAGGGCTGACGGCAAAGTCGTTTCTACAAAGCCGCTGTCCTATCAGGGCAAGTTGATTGAAAATTTCTGGGTTGAATTCAAAGACGGAAAGGTCATAAAGGTAGGGGCGGAGAAAAATCAGGACGTCCTTGAAAAGATGGTCGCCATGGACGAAGGCGCCGCTTACCTCGGCGAGGTTGCGCTCATCGCTTACGATTCACCCATCAACAACACCGGCATACTTTTCTATAACACTCTCTTCGATGAAAACGCAAGTTGCCATCTTGCGCTCGGCAGGGGATTCAACAACTGCCTTGAAAATTACGAGCAGTACTCAAACGAAGAGTGCGAAAAGCTGGGTATAAACAGCTCAATGATTCACGTCGATTTCATGATAGGTAGCAAAGATTTATCGATAGTGGGCGTAACCAAGGAAGGAAAACGCGTGCAGATATTCAAGGACGGCAACTGGGCATTCTGATTTGATTAAAATTTAACTGATTAAAAAGTACTACGTTAGATATAATAAGATTAATTTTACAATATTTAAGCGGCCGCAGGATATCTGCGGCCGCTTTTGTACATTAACTAATTGATATGCAACACAAAGAATTTTAAATACTGCGTTTCTTCCGCGCAGAGCAGCGACGGGTGGTCGGGCGCCTGCGTTTTCACTTCGACCGAACGCACGACTCTGCCTGACTGGCGGGCCGCTTCGATGAGCATTTTTTCAAACAGCGGCATTGTCATGTAGTGCGAACACGAACATGTTATTAAAAATCCGCCGCTTTTGACTATCTTCATGGTCGTTGCGTTGATGTCGCGGTAGCCGCGGTATGCGTCCTTTACCTGATCGGCGCTCTTGCAAAAAGCGGGCGGGTCTAAAATTACTACGTCGAATTGCTTTTTTTGCTGTCTGAAGTTGCGCAGAACTTCAAACACGTCACCGCACAACGTTTCAATATTTTTAAATCCGTTCAACGCCGCGTTATCGGCAACGTTTTTGAGGGCAAGTTCGGATATATCGCAGGCGGTCACCTTTTTTGCAACCGTCGCTGCGTTGAGCGAAAAACCGCCGCTGTTGCAAAAGCAATCGAGAACTTCGTCTGCATTCTTGCAGTACCTGCGCACGGCAAATCGGTTTTCCTTTTGGTCGAGAAAATAGCCCGTTTTTTGCCCGTTCTTTATGTCTACGAGCATTTTTATGCCGTTTTCGGTGATTTCCACGTAGTCGCCGACTTCACCGGAGAGCAGTCCTTTTGTTTCGGGAAGGCCTTCTTTTTTACGCACGGCTACGTCGCTGCGCTCGTAAATGCCTTTGGGATTGAACAGGTCTTTCAGGCAATCGACAATCATACCTTTGCGCATGTCTATGCCGAGGGAGAGGCATTGCATAACGAGCACGTCGCCGTACCTGTCGATAATGAGAGCGGGCAGGTCGTCGGCTTCGGCAAATACCATTCTGTAGCAGTTGTCGTAACCGAGTTTGCGCCTGTAGTCGTCGGCGGCCTTTATTCTCTCCATATAGAGCTGTCTGTCATCCGCTTCACTTCCGCGTATGAATATGCGGACGAGTATTTTCGACGCGTGATTTATGTAGCCCTTGCCGATATACCGGCCGTCGTTTGAATAGACGGTGGCGAGCGAACCGTTTTTGTCCTTGTTTTCTATGCGCGCAACTTCGTTTGCATACACCCAGCTGTGCCCTGCAACTATGCGCTTTTCCTCATTTTTCTTGAGATATAACTCGTATGCCATAAATTAATTGTAACAGACGGCGAGAATAATTGCAAACGAAATCAATTACGATTGATTTTTTATGTGCTATTTGGTATAATTTCCCTATGAGAAAACTATTGAAGTACCTCAAGCATTATAAATTGGAGAGCATTCTCGCGCCATTTTTCAAGTTGCTCGAGGCCGCGTTCGAACTTATTGTGCCGCTTATTGTGGCGTCGATTATAGACGACGGCGTGTCGGGCGGAAGGGGCGCAGATTATGTCGTTTACATGTGTCTCATACTCGTCGCACTCGGCGTAGTAGGGCTGATCAGCTCGGTTACGGCGCAGTATTTTGCGGCAAAGAGTGCGGTGGGATTTTCAAAGGAGCTCAGGCGCGACCTCTTTGCAAAGATGCAATCGCTTTCCTATTCCCAGATAGATAAAATAGGTACTTCGCGCATGATAACGCGCATGACGAGCGACGTAAACCAGATTCAGTCGGGCATCAACATGGTATTGCGCCTGTTCATGCGCTCGCCGTTCATAGTGTTCGGCGCAATGATAATGGCTTACACCATAAGCGTTGCGGCGGGCAACGTTTTTGCCGTGACGATAGCCGTGTTGTGCGTCGTCGTGTTCGGCATAATGCTTATAACCATTCCACTCTATAAAAAATCGCAGTCAAACCTCGATAAAGTTACGGCGGCCACCCGTCAGACTCTCGTCGGCGTGAGGGTGCTCCGTGCTTTTTGCAAAGAGGAAGAGGAGATAAAACAGTTCAACGAGCGCAACGGGGCGCTGTGCGCTTCGCAGAAATTTGCAGGGCTCATTTCGGCGCTCATGAATCCCCTGACTTACGCAATAATTAACGCAGGTACTATCATTCTCATTTATTGCGGCGCCGTTCAGGTGAATTCCGGCGCGCTTTCGCAGGGCGAAGTTATCGCGCTCTACAATTACATGGCGCAGATACTTATAGAACTTATCAAGCTCGCCAATCTCATAATAACCGTCACCAAATCGTTTGCGTGCGCCGGTAGAGTAAATGAAGTTTTCGAGCTTCCCGACGCAATTTGCCCGGGCTCCGATTCAGCGGAGAAGCGCAGCGGGCATTATATCCAGTTCGAAAACGTTTGCGCGCGCTACACCGGCGGGGCGAATGCTCTTACAGACATATCTTTTACGGCCGAAAAAGGCCAGACCATAGGTGTAATCGGAGGCACGGGTTCGGGCAAAACTACGCTCGTCAACCTTATTCCACATTTTTATGACGCAAGCGAGGGCGGCGTTTTCGTCGACGGGTTCAATGTAAACGATGTCGGGGACGCAAAACTTCGCAACATGTGCGGCGTAGTCCCCCAGCGCGCCGTGCTTTTCAGGGGTACGATACGCGACAATATGAAGTGGGGCAACCCGCAGGCCACCGACGAGGAAATTATGCGAGCCATAGAATGCGCGTGCGCTTCGGACGTCGTTTCGGCAAAGGACGGCGGACTCGACGCCTATGTCGAACAGGGCGGCAAGAATTTTTCGGGAGGACAGAGGCAGAGGCTGACGATAGCCCGCGCGCTCGTCAAGAAGCCAGAAATTCTAATTCTCGACGACAGCGCATCCGCGCTCGACTATGCGACCGACGCAAAGCTTCGCTCAAATTTGCGCGACCTTGGATATAATCCCACGGTGTTCATAGTCTCGCAGAGGACGAGCTCCATACAGGGGGCGGATAAAATTCTCGTACTCGACAACGGCCGTCTTGCCGGAGTGGGTACTCACGAAGAGTTGCTCAAAAGCTGTGAGCTCTACCGCGAAATACATTATTCGCAATATGAAAAGGAGGGTGCTTAAATCATGGCGCAACTCTCCAAGAAGAATGTATACAAGCGCATTTTAAGGCAGCTCAGACCATACCGCGCATGGATTGCGATAACTATAATTCTCGCACTCGTAACCGTCGCGGGCAATCTGTGGGCGCCCATAATTTTCGGCGATATCATCGACCTGATAATTTCGGCAGGCAATGTAGACTTCGGCGGAATGACTTATAAATTTATTCTGCTCGGCGTTGTAATAGCCGCTACGTGCGTTGCACAGTGGCTGATGAATATTATTAACAACCGCATAACTTATGAAGTCGTGCGCGATATCCGCGCCGAAGCGTTTGCGCACCTTCAGGTTCTGCCGCTCAATTATATCGACAGCCATTCCTACGGCGACATCGTCAGCCGCAATATCGCCGACGTCGACCAGTTCGCAGACGGACTTTTAATGGGCTTCACCCAGCTGTTTACGGGCGTGCTTACGATAGTCGGTACCCTCGTTCTGATGCTCACTTTAAACTGGATAATCGCGCTGATTGTATTCTTTATAACGCCTTTATCACTTTTCGTCGCCCGCTTCATTGCTACCAGAACTTATTCTATGTTCATAGCGACTTCGCGCATACGCGGCGACCAGACGGCTTTCGTTGAAGAAATGATTGACAATTTAAAAGTTGTAGAGGCGTTCAACCGCGAAGAGGCAAATCAGGCCGAATTCGACAGGATAAACGAAGATCTTACCAAAGCTTCGCTCAAATCAATTTTCTATTCATCGCTGACAAATCCTTGCACGCGTTTTGTCAACAGCGTCGTCTACGCGGCCGTCGCCCTTTCGGGCGCGCTTACGCTCATTTTTCCGTCGGTATTGCCCGTCACGTTTTCGGTCGGCAAGCTTACCACGCTTTTAAGCTATTCCAACCAGTACACCAAGCCGTTCAATGAAATATCCGGCGTCGTCACCGAACTTCAGAACGCCGTCGCCTGTGCGGCGAGGATATACGAGCTCATAGACGAGCCTGCGCAGATACCCGACGCGCCCGATGCGGCAGAACTTGCAAACGTGCGCGGCGACGTAGCGTTTGAAGATGTTACATTCTCATACGATCCCGAAAAACCTCTTATTAAAAACCTCAATATTTCGGCAAAAGCAGGGCAGAGGGTGGCAATAGTCGGGCCCACGGGGTGCGGAAAAACTACGCTTATCAATCTTCTTATGAGGTTTTACGACCCGCAGGACGGAAAAATAACCGTCGACGGGCAGGACGCGCAGTCGGTAACGCGTAAATCTCTCCGCCGCAACTACGGCATGGTGTTGCAGGACACGTGGCTCAAAAGCGGAACCGTGCGCGACAATATAACGATAGGCGCGCCGCAGGCCACCGACGAAGAAGTTATTCAGGCGGCAAAAGCCGCGCACTCGCATAACTTCATAATGCAGCTCGAAAACGGTTACGATACCGTCATAGGCGAGGACGGCGGCAACCTTTCGCAGGGACAGAAACAGCTTTTATGCATTACACGCATCATGCTCTGCCTTCCGCCCATGCTCATACTCGACGAGGCAACCTCGTCAATCGATACGCGCACTGAGATGCAGATTCAGAACGCCTTTGCCAAATTAATGAAGGGAAGAACGAGTTTTATCGTCGCACACAGATTGTCGACGATAAAGGAAGCAGACATTATACTCGTCATGAAAAACGGCAATATTATTGAACAGGGAACGCACGACGAGCTGATTGCCCGCGGCGGGTTCTATTACCAATTATATAATAGTCAATTTGCTAAATAATTTCCGGAGGAATAAATGTTACAGGTAAACAACGTATCTCTGCAATACGGCAGCAAAAAACTTTTCGAAGACGTCAATTTAAAATTCACCAAAGGCAACTGCTACGGCATAATCGGCGCCAACGGCGCGGGTAAGTCGACCTTTTTAAAGATACTCAGCGGCGAAATCGAACCAAACAAGGGAGACGTGACCATGGACAAGACGGAGCGTATGTCGGTTTTGCAGCAGAACCAGAATGCCTTCGATAACGTAACCGTGCTACGCGCCGTAATGCTAGGACACAAGCGTCTTGTAGAAATAATGGACGAAAAAGAGGCGCTGTATGCAAAAGAGGACTTCAGCGAGGCAGACGGCGTGCGCGCATCCGAGCTGGAGAGCGAGTTCGCGGAGCTCGGCGGCTGGGACGCCGAATATGAAGCACAGACCCTGCTGACCGCATTGGGAATCGGCGAGGAATGCTATGACATGCTCATGGTCGACCTCGACGCAAAGAGGAAGGTCAAGGTATTGCTTGCGCAGGCGCTCTTTGGCAATCCCGATATTCTTCTTCTGGACGAGCCTACCAACAATCTCGACATCAAAACGGTGCGCTGGCTGGAAAATTATCTTTTGGACTTCGAAAATACCATTATAATCGTATCGCATAACCGTCACTTCCTGAACAAGGTATGCACGTATATCTGCGACGTCGACTACGGCAAAATCAATATGATGCCTGGCAACTACGATTTCTGGTATGAAACCAGTCAGTTGCTTGCCCGCCAGCAGAGGGATATAAACAAAAAGAACGAACAGCGCGCAAAGGAACTGCAGGAGTTTATCGCGCGCTTCTCTGCCAACGCTTCCAAATCGAGACAGGCAACATCGAGGAAGAAGGAGCTTGAAAAACTGACGATAAGCGATTTCAAACCTTCGCTCCGCAAGTATCCATATATCGACTTCAAATTCGAAAAGGAGATAGGCAACGATATCCTGATGGTGGAGGGACTGACCAAGAACGGCTACTTTTCGGACGTGTCGTTTACCGTGCAGAAGAATGAAAAAATAGGCATCGTAAGCGACAAATCGACTACTATCTCGATGCTATATGACATCCTCACAGGCAAAGTTCAGCCTGACGCAGGCGTAATAAGGTGGGGCAAGACCATCTCGGTTTCATACTTCCCCGAAAACAATAATGAATACTTTCAGGGTTGCGAACTCAATCTCGTGGAATGGCTCAGCCAGTATTCTTCCGACCATTACGAGGAGTATCTGCGCGGCTGGCTCGGCAGAATGCTCTTTTCGGGAGAGGAAGCGCTTAAACAGGCCAAAGTACTCTCAGGCGGTGAAAAGGTAAGGTGTATGCTCGCAAAAATGATGCTTGAAGGGGGTAACTTCCTCATTTTCGACGAACCCACAAACCATCTCGACCTTGAATCGATAACCGCGCTCAATAACGGCATGAAAAACTTCAAGGGTTGCATGCTTTTCACTTCGCACGACCAGGAGTTGATGAATACAGTCGCAAACAGAATAATTGAAATCAACGGCACGAAAACTTTCGACAAAAACGTGACGTATGACGAATATCTCGATATTATTACAGCTGAATAAGCGACCTGATTCGACAAAATTAAATATTATTGTACAAAAATAGTTAAAATATTTAACGTAATATTTTACAAAATCGCTTTACTTTTACAAAATTGCGTAATATAATTTATTTACCAATTAAAAAGCGGAGCGAAAAATATATGAAAAACATTAATATTGTAATTTTGGACAGCAGCGAGGAGTTTTCAGACGAGTTAAAAAATTATTTTGACCGCACAGAAGATTTCAATGTTTGCGGCGTAAGCGCAAACGGCAATGTGGGCATAAGCCTTATTAATCAGTTCAAGCCCGACGTCGTAATTTTAAACCTTGTTCTGAGCGGAACCGACGGATTGGGCGTAATGGATTACATAAAGCAGAATAAGCTTGCATGCGCAATAATCGTCGTTTCCAACTTCGGCGACGACAAAATAATAGACACGGCCATTGCGCGCGGTGCAAAATATTATTTTGTAAAGCCCGTTTCTGCCGAAAATGTTGCACAGAGAATACGGGACGTGCTCAATGACAAAGTGCCTTCCTATAATATCGCCGCAGATGTGCGCGATAAAAGAAGGGTGGCGTCTCTGGACGAAAAAATCAGCAATATTTTCATCTCTATAGGCATTCCGCCCCATATAAAGGGTTATCAGTATCTGCGCGAAGGCATAAAAATGGCCGTTGAAAATCCGTCTATAATAAACAGTGTTACAAAAGAGCTCTATCCTGAAATCGGCAAAAAATTTGCAACTACGGCAAGCAAGGTGGAGCGAGCAATCCGCCATGCGATAGAAGTCGCGTGGAACCGCGGCCGCGTCGACGCAATAAATGCCATTTTCGGAGTAAGGGTATACATAGGAAGCGAGCGCCCGACCAATTCCGAATTTATAGCGCTCGTAGCCGATAAGCTCATTCTTGAAGATTTAATTTGAAACATTTTTAAGCAGGCGCCTGCAATCATGCAGGCGCCTATTTATTTTTACTCGTTTTTTTATCATTTAATGTGCAAATTTCACAAACGACCTTGACAATGTCATAAAGTGCAGTTATAATATAATGTGTATATATGCATGAAATCATTCTTGCGATACCAGAGGGGAAAATTTGAAAAAGTCTGCACTCTTCCGCAAACTGAATAAATCGACTATTTTTAAAGCCGTGCTTACAGGGCTGATAATCGTTGCAGTTGAAATAATCTGCGGCTCGCTCATCTTCAGCAGTTATACTTCGCATACCTATCAGGAAGCGTATGCCGAATATGACAGCTACATCTCAAACGTTGCAGAAGGCGTTGTAAGTACTATCGGAGACGGGGCAGATTACTCGTCATCCGAAGTTCAGAACCAACTCAAATCACTCGTAGGAGACAGCTACGTCCTGTTCAGCGAAGCTGGCGGCGGCCGGATAGTGGGAGAAGGCTGGGCGCTTTCGGGAACGCTTGAAAGCTACGGTATAGACCAATTTGAAACGGGGCTGTTCGAGATTGACGGAACGACGTACGCTTTTTGTTCCAGGTCTCTGGGCGGCGTGTACCGCCTCGGTTTCGTCGATGATTTTACCGACAGACAGGCCGCCATCGACGGACTGGTTTCCAATATGGTCGCCTATCTCGTCATTGCGGGAGTATTTATTATCGCGGTTTTTATTTTCTATGTGAACTGGGCAGGCTACCGCGCGTTTACGCCCAAGCATGCCTATAAATTTGCCGTAGGAAAAGACGGAAAAATTATAAGTTACAATAAAAAATTCCGCGAAGATTTCGGTGCGATAACCAAGATGGACGTCGATTTCGCAAAGTATTCCGAAGGATACAACATCATAAGCGTAAACGGCGTTAAAGGCGAAAAGACGCTGGCTTTCACCGTCGATAAAAACGACAAAAAATATGTCGTCCGCGCCGATGAAATCAAAAATTCTACCGGCGTAGTCGACGCTTCCGATTCAGAAGGCGGTGAGATTACCTCCACGGGCAAAGCCATGGCTTCGCTCTCGAAGGCGTTTGACGACTTCAGCCACCGCGGCAAGCGCACGCTGATTGGTATTATCGTCATTACAAACCTCACGCAGATAGGCGGACTGTTCGGCAAACAGATGGCTTTGGACGTTCAAAAGGAGGTAATCCGCAAGGCGCAGGAAAAATTCAGGTATGTCTATGAACTCGACTTCGGCCGTATGGGCATTGCCTGTCCCGACGGAAACAAATTCAACGTTCTCATTGCGGGAATGGCGGATAATCTCGCTTATCTCGCCCAGCCGATAAAGATGGAGGACAACCTGTTCGTTGCAGAACTTCGTTCGGGTTTTGCCGTCTGCGACGATACAATGCCGGTTTTGGATTTCTCTTACGCAATGCAGGCGGCAGATGCCGCGCTTCAACGCTGTTTCGATACAAAAGTTGCCGATTTTCTCATTTACCACGAGTCGCAGAAGAGCGTTTATGCGAAGTACTTCATTAAGTATGATATTAAAACAATGCTCGCGGAGGGCGCGTTCGAGCTTGAGTATCAGCCCCAGTACAATGTGCGCGAAGGCCGCATAGAAGGTTTCGAGGCGCTGTTCAGGGTAAAGAAGAGCTGGGACGTAAACGTAGACACGTTCTCATTTATTACATATGCCGAGCGCACGGGCGCGATGGTACAGCTGGGTGATTTCATTTTTGATACGGGCATGCGTTTTGCTAAACAACTTGAAGACAAAAACGTTTCGGTATCCCTCAATGTTTCGCCCGTGCAGCTGATGCAGGCCGGATTCACTGAAAACTTTTTGCGCATATTCCGCAAATACGATTTAAAGCCCGGTTCCGTCTGTGTGGAAATTACCGAAAGTTTCCTCATGAACAACTTCGACGAAACCCTGCGCAAACTCACCATTCTGCAGCAGAACGGCGTAGCCATTCACCTCGACGACTTCGGCACGGAATATTCTTCGCTTCTGTATATCAAAAAACTGCCTATTTCTACAATAAAAATAGACAGAGAATTTGTGCAAGACGTTGCAAAGGACAAGACCAGTCAGGCAATTATAAGATTCATAACCAACATCGCCCGCCTGATAAACTGCAAAACTATCTGCGAAGGCGTTGAAACGCCGCAGGAGTACGATATGCTCAAAGCGCTGGGCTGCGATACAGTTCAAGGATGGCTTATAGGCAGGTCCATGAAGCCTGAAGACGCTCTTGACATTATCGATACATTCGATTACGAAAAGGCCGCGGCGGCAAAGAATGCCCAGCTGGCCCAAATCAAACAGCCTAAATTCGGCAAATAACGGCCGCGCTGCGGCATTATAAATAAGGGGAAAAGCAAATGCGCTATTCTTTATTGGAACTCAACCTTCAACCGGGCGTGGAAATATTTCTCGTCGTGCTATTTCTTATTGTCTGTATAGTGGGGATATTTTTTCTCGTCCGCGGCATCAGAAAGGACAGAAACCGTATTCTCGCCGAAAAATATGAAATAAACGAGCTCGACAGCGCCGTGTTCACTCAGATGCTGGCGCATGCTTATTCCATCGCCGACGAGGACACGCATTTTGCCGTTATGCTCCTCCGCATAAACGATGAAGCAACTCTCCGCGCGTCAATCGGCGAAAAGCAGATGAAGCGCGTAATGTATACGGTTAAAGAACGGCTCATCCGCGTAATTCCGCACGGCTCCAAAATCTGCCGGCATGAAGCCGACCAGTTCATTGTTTTCATTCCCGAAGACCTTGACGGCATTGCCATGACCGACATTGCAACCGTCGCAATAAAGGAAGTGACCAAGCCTGTTTCGCTCATCAGCCGCGCAAAAATCACATTGAACGTCAATGTGGGATTTGCCGTAAACAACGAATTCAGCACAGATTCCGTCGATTTGCTGCAAAATGTTCAGATTGCCCTTGCAAATGCCGCAAGGGAGGGCGTCAACCTGTTTTCAATCTACTCGCGCGAACTTGCCGAACAGCAGACTGAAGAATACAAGCAGTATCAGGAAATCAGAAAGGCTATTTCCGAAAAACAATTTGTTCTGTATTATCAGCCCATTTATGATCTGAACGGAAATAAGACTGTTGCCTACGAATCGCTTATACGCTGGCAGCACCCCGAGCGTGGCCTTCTCATGCCCGATAAATTCCTGCCCATCATGGAGCAGACAGGCGACGTCAACTGGCTCGGCATATGGGCGTTCGAGGAAATGCTCAAAGGTTATACCCGATATGCAACAGAACAGCGCGGCGACGCGAATATGATTTTTTCTTTCAATCTTTCTCCTAAGCAGCTTATGTATCCGCAGCTTGCCGAGGACATTCGCAAGGTATTTAAAAAATATCATGTTCCCGCGCAGAATATCTGTCTTGAGATAGTCGAGTTTTCTATATTCGACAAAGTTCCCGAAGTCGCTTCCAACGTTCTCAAGCTCACGCAGATGGGGTTCAAGATTGCAGTGGACGATTTCGGCCTTGAAATGTCTTCCCTGAAGCTCCTCGAAAATTACAACTTCGACTGGATAAAGCTCGACAACAAATTTATAGAACAATCCAAGGACGATTTCCTTATCGGCGGCGTAATTGATACACTTGTCGGTTTTGCAGAGCGCAAGAACTGCAAAATTGTTGCAGAGGGAGTTGAGGACGAAATTATCTGCAACTACGTAAGAAGCCTTAAAATTCATTACGGTCAGGGCTATTATTTCGGTAAACCCCAAACCTATGAAGAATATTTTAAATAAATAAACGCGCGGCGCAAAATTTTGCGCCGCGCGCCGTTTAAATAATCATTTTTCAGTTGTGCGCAGTCAAAACAATTTTTGACAAACCTTCACAAAATAGTTAAAATGCTATTGACAAAATAAATGCCCGAGTGATATAATATTAACGATAAGGGGCCGGGAATAAAAGAATACGCAAGTTAATAGCAAACTGCATGAAAATGCAGGACGCAAAGCTTAAGAGCCTAAACCGCGCATTGTTTTTGCTCGGCATGGTTGTCAGTTGCCAAAGCCGCTTTTTTAAGTTGTTTTGGCTTTTTTTATTATTACGTAAAACCTCTTTATCAATATTCTCTCTGAATATTAATTTTATAAAATTATAAAACTTTGCGTGCCCTCCGGCACGCAAAAGGGCGGCGCTTCGCGCCGCCCCCATAATCAATTTATTTAAAATTTCCGGCATTTTTTACGGTTGAGTCTTTTTCAGATTTTTCCTCAAAAAATGCAATGCGGATTTTTATCGCCGCAGGGAGTTTACTGTATTTGCGTAAAAGCGCCGCGTGTGCATGCGCTGTATGCGGAGGAATTTTTTGAAAAAGCTGAGATGGGAAAAACGCCTGAAGTGGTTCAGGCTCTCAAAAATAATAATTCCTATTGCACTGGCGATTTCGCTCATCTTTGTCGGATTCACTGTATATGCCGACGAGGCGCAGAACTTTGTTATCCGCGCCAGAAATGACGACGAAATCCGCCTTTCTCTCACCATGCAGGAAGATTTGACGCGCCAGACTTCTGTTCTCTCCGTTCCGTTTACGGGCAGCCAGACGGCTTCCACATTCGACCCCACAGAGATAAATTACGAGTCATTCATGTATGATTCCGAATCCAATGTGCGCAATATTCCCAATAATATCGCACAGCTTTCCGGACAGCATTTCGGCACGTTCTACGATGAAAACGGAACTAATTTTACGTATTCCGCTTTCAGTTTCTGGCTTGTTAATAATTCGTCACGCGCCGTCGACGTTGATATAATAATGAACCTTGACGGGTTGATGACAGATTACAATGATTATAACCATCATATAGACGACGTCCTCCGCATAATGGTAATAGAGGACACGCCCCTTATTACCGACGATACATACACGGTTTATGCAAAGGCGGAGGACCCCGGACACCCCTATCATGAAGACGCGAACGCCCAGCCCGTCAATTACCAGACGACCGATTTCCTTTCCGACAGGTGCATCTTCAGCCGCGAAGGCGATTTCGGTTTAAGGGATTTTGCCGCTGGCGCTTCCAAAAAGTTTACCATTGTAATGTGGCTTGAAGGCAACGACGAACAATGCACCAATGATATCTTCGGCGAGCGTGCAAAGCTTTCCATCGACTTTGTGGGGCATTGATTTTTAATAATTCATGCAAACTAAGTATTTTGCTTATATTCTTACGAATGTAACTAATGCCGTGTTATATATTGGTGTTACAAATAATCTTGCAAGGCGCATTGTCGAGCATAAACAAGGTTCTGTCGAAGGTTTTACAAAACACTATAATGTGTACAAATTAGTTTACTACGAATGTCACAATGAAATTAAGCTCGCTATTGAACGCGAAAAACAGCTTAAACATTGGACGAGGGGTAAAAAAATATCTTTGATAACTTCAGTTAATCCCGAATGGGACGAGTTGAAACCTATCTGACTTTATTCTTTATTGTCATACTGAGCGGAACGAGGAGGGGTTACCCTACGAATGCAGTCGAATGTATCTTGCTAGGTATGAAGTCAAACAAGATCTTTCGACTTCGTTCGCAGTCGCTCACTTCGCTCAAGATGACGGGGGAGTAGATATGGTTCGATATGAAACCTCCACATTGTCATACTGAGCGGAACGAGGAGGGGCTCATCCGACGAGTGCAGTCGAATGTATCTTGCTAGGTATGAAGTCAAACAAGATCTTTCGACTTCGTTCGCAGTGCTCACTTCGCTCAAGATGACGGGGGAGTAGATATGGTTCGATATGAAACCTCCACATTGTCATACTGAGCGGAACGAGGAGGGGCTCATCCGACGAGTGCAGTCGAATGTATCTTGCTAGGTATGAAGTCAAACAAGATCTTTCGACTTCGTTCGCAGTCGCTCACTTTGCTCAAGATGACACGGGTGTGAGGTATTAAAAAATAAAACAGGCTTTCGCGGTTTAACAAAAACCGTAAAAATAAAAAAGAAAAAAAGGAGAAAAATAAATGAAAGCAACAAAAAAAATCGTAGGCGCAACCGCAGCGTTAGTGGCAGCCGTAGCACTCTCCGCCGGCTCCACATTCGCATGGTTTGCAACGAGTGGTGAAGCAACGGTAAGCGGCATGCAGGTTAATGTGCAAGTGCCCAACAATATGCTTATCGCAGAGGGTTTTCAGGATGATATCAATAGTCTTATATCATCAACTTTGAATTTATCTGAAAGTTTTAGCACAGCAACTACCCTTAAACCTGCTGACTTGGAAAATGCAGATGGTACTGTTACAGTTCGTGAACCTGAAAACTATACAACTGACCCTACACCCAGCACACCCGGCAGTGTTACTACTTGGACAACTTTAGGTACGTTTAGTGTATCTGGAGGTGAAAGCGACGCAGATTCTCATGATATTAGTGAGTATGTTTTACTTCAGCCTATTACAGTAGCGAGAACTAACGACGAAGATAGTGCAACAACATATTCATTAAATGCATCCGTAACTATTTCCGGCATACAAAATAATACATATACTTTCCTTAAGGTAGGATTCCTTTGTGGCACTACTTTTGCAGAAGCTGCTTTTGCAAATCAAGCGGAAGGGACTGTTACTACAAGCAACACTGTTGTTAATGCAACTGCCAATGATAATGTAGTGCAGAAAGTTTATCTGGCAATATATTATGATGGTTCAGATCCGGATTGTATATCAAATAATGCACCTTCGATTAATAATCTCGGAATTTCGATTACATTTACAGCAGGCTAATTAAAATTTTAAAAAACACCAAAGTGCTGTTATAACAGCGCTTTGGTGTAAAATTGGTGGCTCCACATGTGTCTCTTACATTAAGGTGACGAAGCGGGGGAGAAGCAACAAAATAATAATTAGCATTAAAAAACCTCGTGCGGTTTCCGCGCGGGGTTTTTAATGCCCGCCGACCGAGCTCCCATTAACGCTTCAACTTTAAAGGGCATTTGTCATACTGAGCGGAGAGAGGAGGGGCTTTTTGCCGACGAGCGCAGTCGAATGTATCTTGCCGGGTATAAAACCGAACAAGATCTTTCGACTTCGTTCACTTACGTTCTCTTCGCTCAAGATGACAGGACGAAAAAAGAAGCAATAAAATAATAATTTACATTATCTAACCCCCGCACGGAGACCGCGCGGGGGTTTTAATGCCCGCTGACAAAGCTTTAAACGACATGCTAATTTTTTAAATATTAATTTATCAAAAAATTATCGCTTCGCCGCATTGGGTTGGTTGTTTATGAGTTATGTTGCCGTTCTTATCTATGTCTATAAAATCTGTGCCGTTATGCAAATCACAATAGCAAAGGGAATGGTTTTTATACTCTAAAAGTGTCTCTCCGTGGACGTTGCCGTCATGAGCAATGTAAATTATTGTATCGCCTGAAGCAATGAATGACGAATAATCATAGATATCTGCGCAGATAATTATGCTGAAACTTTTCCGTCGAAAATAAAACGCGGCTTTTCATAATCGCAGTATTTGTTTAAATACGGGTCAGAGAAGTTGGGGATATATTGGTTGTTCTGATCATGGTCTATGTTCCAATATTCGCATCGCTCCGTCACATATTCATTAAAGAGCTGACAGAGTTTATCGGGTAAATCCACATCGGCAAAACTCTGCTTGTCCCATATCAGCACATTTCTGCCGTGCTCAAATACTACACATGTATTAAAATATCCATGCCCTTCACGATATTGCCAGCAAATTGTTCCTGCAACTATTATTAAATTTGCATATTTTTCGGTCAGTATATGAAACGGTGTTTTATCATCGGCAAACCATTGGAATGTCGATTCAGAAAAAAGCCCTTGCGAATTTTTCATTCTGTTCAAAAATATTGCTTCCGGAAGTACCAGCATATATTTTTCTTTGGTATTTTGTTTTAATACAGGTTCAATAATTTCTGTGATTTTATTTTCGAGGACGGTTAAGTAGTCGGTTTCAGAATTCACGCTTCCGTCAACGTAATTTTCAGTCACATAGTCATCGACAAATTTTTTGACATTATTTATCATTAAGTATTTCATGTTTGTTATCTCCTTGTTATTATTTTATTGCTTTCGCGGTTTCGCACTTACAAAATAACATAATAAGGTAACAACTGTTCTGCACAATTAAAAAAAAGAAAATTACTTGTATATATTTCTCGAATAAATTTGTAAATAATTGCAATATTAGCCAACTTATAGTATAATTTTTGCGGAATCGCTAATTTGAAATTGTCCAGATTGTCGAGCGTGATAAATGCATTAAAATTTACTAAAGAAAAAGGAGAATTTGGATGAAGGCAACCAAAAAGATTGTCGGCGCAGTTGCAGCTTTGGTTGCGGCCGCGGCGCTTTCCTTTGGCTCTTCATTTGCATGGTTTGCGGGCAACGGCGCTGCCTCGGCGACGGGAATATCTGTCGGGGTAGCCGTGCCTACAAATCTTTTTATTGCCGAAGGAATTGTTACAAGTCCAAGCAGAATTACGGGTGCTTCGCTAACTTTCAACGACTCTTCAGCAACTTTGAATCCTTCAACTTTATCCAATAACGGCGGCTCGTATGAAGTGAGTATTCCTGACGAAGACAGCTGGATTACGCCGCCTTCATTTGATGGTGCCGGCGAAGCAGGAAGATATACAGACGTCGGATCGATTGCTCTCAATGAAGATGAAAGCGCAAACGGCCATGATTTAAGCGATTATGTGCTTACGCAAAGAATGACGTTGATGAGAAAAGAATCCATTTACGCTACTTATATGTTATCAGCTACGGTTACCATCACAGGGTTTGCCGAAGGCGATAACTGTTGGAAATTTTTAAGATTTGCCTTCTTTGACGGCAATTTTTTTATTTCTTCGGGCAATTTGACATCTCCGTCGGACGACGGTTCTTTCGTTCTGCCGTTTACACTATATACCGATGCCAGAGACTATTCACCCATACAGCTTGTGTTTATAGTATGGTTCGAGGGTACCGACCCCGATTGTATCAATGCAAACGCTTTGAATATGAGCGAATTAAACTTTTCAATTCTGTTTTCCGCCACACCTTACTGAAATATTAAAAAAGCGCTGCCCGCAGTCCCGGCCGAGCGAGGTTATTTTATAATCAAAACGCATTGTCATACCGAGAGTTGAGCAAGTTTTTCTCCAAACAGCACACTGTGCTGTTTGGCTTTCCTTTGTCCGTCGCGTTGCTCCGATATCCTTCGACAGGCTCAGGATGACAAAACCATGCACCACTTAATGCTTTTGCTTTAAGGGGGCCTGTTGCTCAAGATGACACGGGCCGGTACGGTCAACCGCGCAAGCCGAACATAAATTGAAATAATTGTACATTTTGCCTTAAAAACTTTTTGTTATCTATTGATTAATTGTGAAAAGTATGTTAAAATAATATAGGTATATATTTACATGCCGCTGAATGGCGGCGTCCAGGAACAAATCAGAAATGGCTATGTCGCAAAAAACCAAGAAAATACTCAACATCGTCGTTGACGTTATAGTATTTATAATCCTTGCTTTTGCAATAATTTTTTGCGTAAGTATAATTTCTTCACGGGCGAGCGGATACGAAGGCTATACGGTAATATTTGGTCGTTCGTATCTTGCAGTCAGAACCGATTCAATGGAGAAAGATTATTATACAGGTGAAGTCGGCGAGGATAATTTCGGACCCGGTGACCTTATCATAATCAGGATGGTCGAAGGTGAAGAAGCCCAAAATCTTGAAGTTGGAACGATAATTACTTTTAAAACGACATTAAATCAAGACAATACGGCATACGTACTTAACACACACCGCATAATAGAAAGCCACGACGGTTGGTATACAACTCATGGTGACAATGCTCCAGAAGGCACTAATGAAACTGTTTTTGTTAACGATATTGTTGGTATTTATGAGGGTGACAAAATCGAAGGCTTAGGCAACTTTGTTCTGTTCATGAGCTCGTTCGGCGGGTTCTGCACGTTTGTTTTAGTGCCTTCGTTGCTTGTGGTTATCTATTTCGCCGTCAACCTTGTGTTTGTAATCAAAAAGGAAAAGGCAAAGCAAGGCGCCGAGGCGGAGGAAGAGAATCAGAAAAAGCTCGCCGAAGAAAAGGAAAGGATGAGGCAGGAAATTCTTGCCGAGCTCGCGCAGCAAGGCAACGCACCAGCGGCAGATTCCGCAGAGCATCCAAGCCAAGGCGGGCAGACGGACAGCCCTGAAGAGGACGAGTAACAAAACGCGTTTTTACTGCGCGTTAGCGCAAAATTTATACTGATAAGGGAATTGATATGGCTAATTTTGCTGCGTATTACGTTGAGTTTTTGTGGAACTGGCTGCAAAACGTATGGTACTTTATAAGTCAGTTCTTCTATAACATTTATAAGCTGCTTATCGCCGACGCGATAGGTTACTGCGTCAACCTCGGCGAGCATGTTTCGGGGTTCGATGTATGGGGCTGGATTTGCCTAATAATCGTCTCTGCTGCAAATATAGCGCTTCTGTTCTTTATCTGTTACAGACTGTTCCAGCTTATAAGACGCTACTTCATTTTCCGCTCGCGCGAAGTGGATAAAGATATGCTTTTGGAAGAGGTTGCGCGCCTCAAGGAACAGGCCGACGAACTTGTGAAGGAAAAAAGCAAAATTTTTGCGCTCAAGCTCGGACAGGACATCAGAACGGGAGAATTCCAACCCTCTCTTGAAGCGGGCGTCAGCAGTGATACGACGGCGGAGAATGGACAGACTGCCGCAGGAACTTCAAGATTTACAAAACTTGTCAATATTGACGAAAAATACGACACAGAGCCAAATATAATCTACATGCAGGACGACGACATGCTGACCCTTCCCCAAATTGTCACGCGGTTCGTCAATTTTGCGGCTTCACAGTTGAAGCTTTATTATACGGAGGAAACAATCCGCAGGTTTATGGCGGGTCTTGCAACTTCCAAAATAATCATTCTCGAAGGCATATCAGGTACTGGTAAAACTTCGTTGCCCTATGCGATGGGTAAATTTTTTAATAACAACGCATCGATAATTTCCGTTCAGCCTTCGTGGCGCGACAGAGCGGAGCTTATAGGCTACTACAACGAATTTACAAAAAAATTCAACGAAACCGATTTTCTTGCGGCCATTTATGAAGCGTCTCTGCGCGAAGATCCTAACTTCGTCGTGCTCGACGAAATGAACCTTGCGCGAATTGAATACTATTTCGCAGATTTCCTGTCAATAATGGAAATGCCGGACGTTGCGGAGTGGAAGATAGATCTTATAGCCGCGCCCCAGCCGACCGACCCCAAGAATGTGGTTTACGGCAAGTTCCTCGTGCCGCAGAATATCTGGTTTGTAGGCACGGCAAACAACGACGATTCGACATTCTCCATTACCGATAAGGTTTACGACCGTGCGGTCACTTTGGAACTCAACACCAAGGCCGATTACTTCGACGCGCCTCTCACCGAAAGTTATACCTGCTCATATGGCTATCTCGACAGTCTGTTCGACAAAGCCAAGCACGATTATTCGCTGTCGGAACGCACGCTCGAACTTATCAAAGAATTTGATTTGTTCATACGCGACAAGTTCAAAATCAGCTTCGGTAACCGTATCTTAAAACAGCTTACACTGTTTGTACCCGTTTATATAGCGTGCGGCGGAACCGAGCTTGAAGGCGTCGACTTTATCATAGCATCTAAAATTTTGCGTAAATTCAGGTCGCTCAACCTGCCGTTCCTGACGAAGGAACTCAGTGAACTGGCCGCTTTCTTCGACGATAAATTCGGCGTGGGTTCAATGAAATACTGTCACGAATATGTCGCCGAACTGCAGAAATTAACTTAAAATAAGCGTTCAGCCTAACTTGTCGGTTAGGCTGATTTTGTAAGACGGAAGGTGGAAGATGGACAGGACGGCTATCAATAAGTTTTATGATAATCTCGTCGGCGACGGCGAGGCGATAAATAATTTTATTTCGGCGATACGCAGCGGAGACAACGAAATTCTGCATAACTCCGTGTCGCAGGCGGTTATGCTCGATGACGGATGGATTCTGACCATCGAGAGTGCGCTGTATTCTATTGAACAAATAGTGCGCAATCCGAGAAAATTCATTGCCGAAGAGGATGATCTGGTCGACGTCGCAAAGGCACGCAGGGTTACGTCAAAAACCGTGCGTCATCTCGCGTCACATTCGCAGTATGTGCGCAATATAGATAAAAACGGGGATGTGATTCCGAGCAAATTGCTCGTCTCCTATCTTGACGACGACCTCGCTATTTACGAGAACCGTTTTATCTGCGCGCTTATAAACAGGCTTATTTTATTCGTCGAACAGCGCCACAGAGACCTTGACGGGAAGATGGATATCTCGACGATGACAAATCTCTGCATGAAGTCGCAGTTCAATTACGGCGACAGCAAATTTACGTGCGACATACGGCTTCAGGTTCAGGAGCCGCCCGTCGACAGTGCCGAGATCGAAAAAAACAGAGACTTGTTCGAGAGGGTCGAAACTATCCGCAAGCGCCTGCGCATTCTTCAGAATACAGATTTTATGAAATCGATGAGCGGTAAAAAGGTAGTCCGTCCGCCCATACAGAAGACCAATCTTTTAATGAAGAACGTCGACTACAACAACTGTTATAAACTTTGGTTGTTTATTTCGGCTTATACAAACGTCGGATATTCAATAGACGTCAAAGATAAAAACCTGCCTGTCGACGGCGATTATTACGACGATCTCACTTATATCGCCGGCATGAGCCTGAAAAATATGTTCGACAGAAACATTCTTTCCCGCGAAAGGTATGCATCGATTCCTTATACCGAGCGCGAGGAGAAGCAGTACAAGCTTATCACAAACTATACGTTTACTCCCAATTTTGATAAGTCGCGCGAAACGGCCGGGCCGGAGAGCATAAACGAATACTATTTCCGCCGCATGAAGGACGAGCTCACCAAGCTTGCCGCCGAGAACGAAATTGCGATAGAGCGCGACCTTCAGGTAAATTTTTCGAAATTTTACCGCACGATATCGAGAATCAACGATGAATTGTTCGAAGATGTTATCGAACAGTTCGCCAACGAAAGTCTGGACAGGTTTGAAAAATCGGAGCTCACAAAAAAGAGAAAGGAGATTCTCAAACAGATGGAGCGCGTAAGGCGGCGCGCCATGCTTACAAAGCTCAAATGGGAAGACCTTGAAAAGGCCCAGCGCAAGGAAGAGCGTGCGAGGGCCAGGCTTGAAAAGCTTAAAAATTCTTACAGACAGGAGCGCGCTGCGCGAAAAGTCAAGACCGTTAAAAACATGCAGATAGTCGTTAAAACGTCAGACGACGATGACGACCAGCGCAGCGAGGATTGAATTGAATAAAAAGAAGGTACTTTCCGCGGTTGCGACCGTGTTTACCGCGCTTATTGTTGCCTTGACGGCCTATGTCGTTATAAGTATAATTGTCGCGCGCGTCCAGAATAAAGACGTCAATCTTTTCGGCTATTCAATGGGCATTGTTCTGACGCCGTCAATGGAGCCGGAGATTGGCGTGGGCGATCTGATAATTTTTACGCATAACGAAATTTGCGAAGTTCAGGCGGGAGACGATATTGTTTTTGTCGCGGGCAACGGTTTCGATTCGGCAATACAGGGACAAAACGTCGTGCATAGAGTGCGCGAAGTAACAACCGAAAACGATGAAATCAGCATTATAACATATGGTATAAATAATGCAAACGACGACTTGACCCCGGTCAGCGCAGAAAATTTTGTAGGAATATGTATATATCATTCCGCAGGATGGGGCGCATTTTTCTCATTTATGATGCGCTACGGCGTAATAATTCTCATCGCTGTTGTCGCATTGCCGTTTATCGTAAAACAGATTATTAAAATTGTCAAACTTTCGAGGGAAAAGGAAGGAGACGATAAATAATAAAAGAAGAGAGCTGCGCAAATGCTGCGCCGCTCTCTTAGCGTAATTAAATACTTAAGTAAATTAAACAAAATAAAAATAGAGAAGTGCCGCGCTTCGCAAATGGCGGCACGGCTCAAAAGGAAAAGCGCAAAATAAAAAAGGCAGCTTTTGCTGCCTTTTGGTGCCGCTGACCGGGGTCGAACCGGTATGGTATCGCTACCACTGGATTTTGAGTCCAGCGCGTCTGCCAATTCCA
>CALVWX010000004.1 GCA_944368215.1 uncultured Clostridia bacterium
GGCCGCGCTAAAGCGCGGCCGCCGCCTTTTTTATTAATATCAGCAATTAAATTATATAACCGACAGCACTTACCGCAAAGTAACAAACTTAACCGTTGTTGAAGTCCGTGCGGTTTTGCTCCGTCCAGCCCCAGTCGGCGCAGGTGCGGTTGGCTTTGAACCAGTCGGTATCCTTAAGCTTTAAAGTATTGTTTGAGCACCACAGGCGGAGGCCTTCTTCACCGTTTTCACCAGACGGCCTGTAGTAGAAAACTATGTCGCCGTTCATTGAAGCGAAGCCTTCCGCACTGTCTTCGGCAAGGGACGTGCAATAAACGGAATCGGTATACTGCGAAATTCTGTTAATAAAGTCCTGCGTGGGGAAGGTGTTGTCGTTATTGGTGGTGTATTCGGTAGAGCCCGAACAGCAGCACACGGCGACGTGTTTGGGCTGAATTACCTGCAAAAGCTTATCGGTTGAGGAAGTTTTGCTGCCGTGGTGGCCGCCCTTGAAAAGCTCGACTTTGGGAAGGTCGTTGTTATCGACGAGGTACTCCTCTCCGTCGCCTTCGAGGTCGCCCGTGAAGAGATAATGGGAAGCCTGACCGCCCTGAGGCTGATAGCTTAAAAGCATGCACACGGAATAATCGTTTTCGTCCGAAGTTTCGTTCTCGTAGAAGTAATTATACAGGATATTCATGGTGAGCGTGCCGCTTTGGTTTATGGCAAAGCTTTTTGAAGCGCCGTTGCGGCCGTACCAGCAGTCGTCGGCGTTGTAGACGGCCGTGCCGTATGTATCCGCGCAGTACTGCACGGCGGTTGCGTAATCCTTGTATATCTGCGAATTTGTATTGTGGCGCGAGAACTGAATGAGCGTGCCTACTTCGAAGTTATATAATACGCCCGTGCGCTGACCGCCAGAGGAATTGCCCACAAAACCCGCGATATGGTCCTGATGGGCGTGGGTGGCAATGACATATTCGAGCTTGCCGTCCCCGCAATACTGTTCGACGTAAGAATTTATCGTCGTGGCCGAGGACTTGCGCGAGCCCGCGTCTATAAGAATTTCCGTGTCGCCGCAGTCAATCAGCGTGCAGTCGCCCGTGTACTTGTTGCCAAGTTCCAAAAAATGAATGGAAAATTCCGAACCGGAAATTTCAGCGAGGTCGCCGGAAGGAATCTGTTCGGCTTCGGCGCCGTTGGTACCTTCGGGGTCGTCGAGGTTGCTGTCGTTGTAATAGAGCTGAGTGTACTCAAGGTATTCCTGACGGACTCTGTCTATAGCCCGGTTGAAAAGGTCGGGGCGGAGCACATACAAAAGTATGGCCGCGGCGATGATTATAATTACAATGATTATGAGCGCGGCGAGAAGCTTGGGGTGACGCCCGAAGAAACTTTTTTTGCTGCGCGATGAACGTTTAGCTGCCATATATTATGCCACCAACCTTACTGAAGGGCCTTGAGCTGAGCGAGAATTTTTTCGCGCAGGTCCTGGAATTTGCCCAGTTTTTCGCGCTCGCTTTCGACGAGGTTTTTGGGCGCCTTGGAGATAAAGCCCTGATTGTTGAGCTTGGTGTCGGCACGGCGGATTTCCTCCGTCACGCGCTCGAGCTCCTTATTGAGCCTCTCCCTCTCCTTTTCGAAATCGACGAGTTCGCCCATGGGAATGTAGAGCGTGCATGCGGGAAGTACCTTGGTGACGAGCTTTTCGCCCGCCTCCTCCTGCGAGGAGACGAATTTGATTTCGGCCGCGCCGGCGAGCTTTAATATGCAGTCGGCATTGGCGGAAATTATGCGCTTATTTTCGGCCAGAACGTACAGCGTGACCTTTTTGGAGGGCGCGCAGCCCGTTTCGGTTTTGACGGCGCGGACGGCCTTTATTATGTCCATTACGCCTTCGAAGGCCGTGCTCTCCTTTTTATACGAGAGCTTGGAGTTGTAGCGGGGGAAATCCTGAACCATAATCGAGCCCTCGGTGCCGGGGAGATTGCGGTAAATTTCGTCCGTGATGAAGGGCGCGAAGGGATGCAGGAGCTTTAAAGCGGTGACGAGCACGTAATGAAGAACGGAAATTGCGTTGTCCTTTCTGTCGTCGTCGTCAGACCACAGCGCGGGCTTGGTGAGTTCGATATACCAGTCGCAGAAGTCCGACCACATGAAGTCGTACAAAATCTGGCAGGCGACGCCGAGTTCGAACTTGTTCATGGCGAGGGTTACGTCGCGCACGGCAAAATTGAGCTTGGAAATTATCCATTTATCGGCGTGGGTGAGCTTGACTTCGGAAAGGGGCTTTATCTTCCTGCCTTCGCAGTTCATTACTACATATCTGGAGGCGTTCCAGATTTTATTCATGAAGTTGCGGCAACTTTCCACCTTGGTATCCGAATAGCGCATGTCGTTGCCGGGGGCGACGCCCTGAAGGAGAGAAAAACGCAGGCTGTCGGCGCCGTATTTATCGATGACCTCGAGGGGGTCTACGCCGTTGCCGAGCGATTTGGACATCTTTCTTCCCTTGTCGTCGCGCACGATGCCGTGAATGAGCACGTAGCGGAAGGGAACTTTGCGCATGTGTTCGAGCCCCGAGAAAATCATCCTTGCGACCCAGAAGAAGATTATGTCGTAGCCCGTGACGAGGAGGTCGGTGGGATAGAAATAATCGAGGTCGGGCGTGTCGTCGGGATAACCCAGCGTTGAGAAAGGCCAGAGCGCCGAAGAGAACCATGTGTCGAGCACGTCTTCGTCCTGATAAATGTTTTTGGAGCCGCAGTGCGGGCAGACGGTAGGGTCGGTCTTTTCACAGATTTCGGCGCCGCAGTCGGGGCAGTACCACACTGGTATGCGATGACCCCACCAGAGCTGGCGGGAAATGCACCAGTCCTTTACGTTCTCCATCCAGTTATAATATATTTTTGCAAACCTTTCGGGAATGAACGTCGTCTTTTTATAGGTAACGGCGTTGATTGCGGGGCGCGCGAGGGGCTGCATTTTTACGAACCACTGCTTGGAGACGATGGGTTCGACGGTTGAATGGCAGCGGTAGCAATGGCCGACGTTGTGGGCGTGGGGTTCCTTCTTTAAAAGGTAGCCCTGCTCCTTGAGGTCGGCTTCGAGCGCCTTGCGGCATTCGTAGCGGTCCATGCCGGCATACTTTCCCGCGTTTTCGTTCATGGTGCCGTCGTCGTTCATTACGCGGACAACGGGAAGATTGTGGCGCAGACCGACTTCGAAGTCGTTGGGGTCGTGGGCGGGCGTGATTTTTACGCAGCCGGTGCCGAATTCCATGTCGGCATGCTCGTCGCCGACGATGGGAATGGGTTTGTTGACTATGGGGAGAATGACGTTTTTGCCGATTAAGTGCTTATACCGCCCGTCTTCGGGGTTGACGGCCACGGCCGTGTCGCCGAACATGGTTTCGGGGCGGGTGGTTGCGACGACGAGATATTCATCGCTCCCCTCCACGGGGTATTTGAGGTGCCAGAAGAATGACTGTTCTTCGGCATACTCCACCTCCGCGTCGGAAAGGGCGGTTTTGCAACAGGGACACCAGTTGATTATGCGCGAGCCGCGGTAGATTAAACCCTTGTTGTAGAGGTTGACGAACACCTCCCTGACGGCCTTTGAGCATTTGTCGTCCATGGTGAAGGCGAGGCGCGACCAGTCGCAGGACGACCCCATCTTTTTAAGCTGGGTTATTATTCTGTTGCCGTACTTGTCCTTCCACGCCCACGCGCGCTTTAAAAATTCGTCGCGGCCGACGTCCTGTTTGGTGAGGCCCTCTTCGGCCATCTGTTCGACAATTTTTACCTCGGTTGCGATGGAAGCGTGGTCGGTGCCGGGCAGCCAGAGGGCGCAATAGCCCTGCATGCGCTTGAAGCGGATGATGGCGTCCTGAAGGGTTGTATCGAGTGCGTGGCCCATGTGAAGCTGGCCCGTGATGTTGGGGGGCGGCATCATTATGGTGAAAGGCACTTTGTTGTCGTCGCGCTCGGCCCTGAAATAGCCGTGCTCTTCCCAATCCTTATATAATTTGTCCTCGAAGTCGTGCGGGTTATAAGTTTTTTCCATTGAATCCTCCTCACAAAAGTCTTGGCCTGCGTTGACCGGAGCCTTTCGTGATTTTTTGCGCGGCCGCCTGATGCGCGCGGCCGCAATTTATGTAGCGTATGTAAAATTATACTTGAAGCGATACGCAATTATTATAATTTATCGGGGCGCGAATTGTCAAATGTAAAATGACTTACATACAATGTATTATCGAAAAAATAATTCAATTAACGTAAGTCTTGGCTGACGCCGCCTGCGACTTACCGTTAGTTTGAGGAGCCCGCTCCTCTTTGTGCGATTTTTTTTGCACTCATATTATTTAATCGCACAAATTCACCACGGTGAGCCGCAAGTATGCGCAAATTGAGGCTACTTCGGGGAAATCAATTCCCCTCGTAACGTTAATTAACGGAGACTGACATTGAAAAATAAAATTATTTGTCTTTTCGCGGCGGCGGTGCTTTCGACCGCCATGCCGCTGGCTTTGGGTTCGTGCGCGACCGACAACGGCGTTATACGCATAAACGAGGTGACGCACTCGGTGTTCTATGCGCCCATGTACCTTGCCGACGGGCTGGGGTATTTTGAGGAAGAAGGCATAGAAATTGAGCTGACCAACGGCGGCGGCGCCGACGCGACGATGGCGGCCGTGCTTTCTGGCGGGGCGGACATAGGTTTCTGCGGACCGGAGGCCGCCATCTACGTGGCAATAGGCGGCAGCAACGACCAGCCAATGGTATTCGGCCAGCTTACAAAGCGCGACGGCAGCTTCCTTGTGGGGCGCACCGAAGAACCCGATTTTGAATGGTCCGACCTTGAGGGCAAGGAAATACTTGCCGGGCGAAAGGGCGGCGTGCCCGCGATGACCTTTGAATACGCGCTCAAAGAACAGGGCGTAAACGCGACGCTAAATTACGACGTGGCATTCAACATGATGACAGCGGCGTTCGAGAGCGGCGTGGCAGACTACTGCACGATGTTCGAGCCGGGCGCGAGCGAGTATCAGGCGCAGGGCAAGGGATACATAGTTGCGTCCGTCGGGCAGGAATCGGGCGAAGTGCCCTACACCTGCTTTATGGCCAAACGCAGCTATATAGACGCCAACCCCGACAAAATCGAAGGATTTTTAAGGGCGGTGACAAAGGCGATTAAATATGTAAACGAAACCCCCTCTTCCACCGTTGCGCAGCAGCTTGTGCCATACTTCGACGGAACGAGTGTATCCTCCCTCGAAGTTTCGCTCGACAGCTACAAGGCGATAGACGCGTGGGTTACAGACATGGCCATGGAAGAGGGCGCGTTCAACCGTCTGCAGGACATAATAGAGAGCGCGGGCGAGCTTGAAAGGCGCGTTGAATTCGGGGAGATGGTTTTAACCGACGTGGCGCACGCGGTGTATGAACAAGTGTACGGCAAATGATTGTTGAATTTAAAAACGTAGACTACACCTACCACACCTTAAGCGGCGAAACAGTGGCCTTAAAGGGCCTTAACTTAAGCATATCGCGGGGGCAATTCGTTTCCGTGATAGGACCTTCGGGGTGCGGCAAGACGACTATACTTTCGCTTGCGGCGGGGCTTTTGCAGCCGACCGGCGGGGAGATTGTGCGCGGGGACTGTGACTGCGGTTACATGTTGCAGCGCGATGCGCTGTTCCCGTGGAGGACGGTTGAGGGGAATATTTTTCTGCCCCTTGAAATACGCGGCGAAAGCAACGCCGAAACGCGCGCGAAAGCCGTAGAGCTGGCGGAAAAATACGGGCTTAAGGACTTTTTGAAAAAGAAGCCCAAGGAACTTTCGGGAGGAATGAGGCAGCGCGTGGCGCTTATACGCACGCTTGCGGCGGGCGCCGAGCTGCTTTTGCTCGACGAACCTTTTTCCGCGCTCGACTACCAGACGAGACTGGAGGTGTGCGACGACGTGCAGGCGATAATCAAAAACGAGCACAAGACGGCGCTTTTGGTCACGCACGACATATCCGAAGCCATTGCGCTTTCAGACAGGGTAATAGTGCTTTCCGCACGGCCCGCGAGGGTGGTTGCCGAGCACGACATAACATTCGGCGACGGAACGCCCAAGTCGCGGCGGAATTCGGGGCAATTTGCACACACCTTTGAAATTTTAAGGGACGAACTGGGAATTTAAATAAAGGCGGCCGCCGCGCCGCGTGCAGCGCGGCGGCAATAAATTAACCTATGAAAAAAGTACAACAATATTCTGAAGGGCACGTCCGTTTTTTAAAGGGCGTGCGGAGAAAAAAAATAATTATCTGGTCGGCGCGGGCGGGGCTGCTTATTGCGCTGATTGCCATATGGGAGCTGTGCGCGCGCTTTGAGATAATCGACCCCTTTGTTACCTCCTCCCCCTCGCGCGTAATTGCGACCATAGGCGAGCTGTACGCGACGGGCAATTTGTTTTACCACATAGGCATAACGCTTATGGAGACGATAACAGGATTTTTTGCCGCCGTGATTTTAGGCTACGCCATAGCCGTGGCGCTGTGGATGAGCGACGGCGCGAGGAAGATATTCGAACCGTACATCGTAGTGCTGAACGCCCTGCCAAAAATTGCGCTGGGACCTTTGATAATCATATGGATGGGCACGGGATACACGGCCATAATATTCATGACGATAATAGTGGCCATAATCGTCTGCATAATGAACACGCTGACCGGCTTTTTGCAGGTGGACGGCACAATGCTGACGCTCATGCGGGCGCTGGGAGCGACAAAGCGGCAGACGCTTACAAAACTTGTAATACCCGCCTCCCTGCCGCAGCTTATGAACACCCTTAAAGTGGCCGTGGGGCTGGCGTGGATAGGCTCGATTATGGGCGAATACATCGTCTCGCGCGCGGGGCTGGGGTATTTGATAGTGTACGGCGGGCAGGTATTCAGACTCGACCTTGTAATGACTGCGACGATAATCCTATGCGCGCTTGCGGGCGCGATGTATGCCGTCGTCGCATTGGTTGAAAAGGTTCTTACAAAATAAAATTATGCCGCCGCCCGAATGGGCGGCGGCATTTGCCTTGCGGCCCGCGCCTCGGCGCGGGCCGCAGAATTCTTTATGAGTATAATGCGGCAAGGCGTTATGCGGCCGAAAAAGCCACCTCCCTTTTTACGCCCGCGTAAAAGGCGCGCTCGCGCGTGTTGAGGCCACGGAGAGAGTCGAGTTCGCGCAAAAGTTCTTCGCTGTCGCGCACAACGTACACTCCGTCGTAGACAGTATAAGTTTGTCCGTCCGACGTGATAAGGTCTATTTCGCCCGCGCGCTCGGCGCGGATACGCATCTTCTGACTACGGATATAAGCGGTGAAATTCATTGCATGCACCCCCGAATGTTTTTTACATTAACTATTATATCAATATATGTTGACATAAATTGTCATGTATGATAAAATTTTTTTAGCATTTTTTAAAAAAATTTTGCAAAAAGTATTGACATTTGCCGTAAGACTTGTGCGGCGCGAAATTTTTGAGCCGCGCTTACGACATATTATATGGAGGACGGTGCGATGAAATACCGCATTATGGTAAAAATTCTGGCAACGCTTTTATCTAAGCGCAAAGTGACGGCCAAGGAACTTGCCGACAAGTACGAGGTTTCATTAAGGACGGTTTACAGGTACATTGAAGACCTTTCGGTGGCGGGAATACCCATCGACGTGGTGCGCGGAAGGTACGGCGGGATAACCATTTCGGACGCGTACAGACTGCCCGCAGGATACTTTACGCGCGAGGAATACCAAGCGGCGTGCAACGCACTGAATGCGTGGGCCGCTCAGGTGGGCGACGAGGCGGCCCTTTCGGCATTGGATAAAATCGAAAGGCAGCGCAAGGACGACAAGCGCGAGTTGGCCGTAAGCGGAAACATAATCGTCGACGGCGGCGTCTGGGGCGACACGGGAGCGTATTCGGACAAGATGAAGGCGTGCGAGCGCGCCGTGAACGAGTGCGCAAGCGTGCAGATAGATTATATTTCGCGCGAGGGCGAGCACAGCCGCAGGGTTATTGACCCGTATGTGCTCATTTTAAAGCGCAACGTGTGGTACGTTTACGCATTCTGCCACACAAAACAGGACTTCAGGACATTCAAAATCGGGCGCATAAAAAAGCTGTGGTTTACGGGCGGGCATTTCGAGCGCAAGGAAATTTCAAAAGAGGACATACCCTTGGATTTCTTTTACACCCCCGACGAGATGACGGACGTGACGCTTGAGATTGAAAGGAGTGCGCTGGCCGACGCGGAGGAATGGCTGGGCGTCGATTCGATAGAGCCGCGCGGCAACGCGCTGATATGCGAAGTAAAGCTGCCTTCCGACGGGCTGGCAAACAAAATTCTGTCCTTCGGCGGCGCGGTTAAAGTGCTGGCGCCGCAGTCGCTTGCAGACGAGGTAAAGAGCATTGCGGGGCGGATATGCGCCGGATAACGACACATTAATAATTTTTTTTGACTAAATTTTACAAAATACTTGCCAAACTTGGCAAGATATGGTAAAATGTAAAAACGACATTATTAGTATAGTTTAACAGTTCACCCCATAGCCCCGATCGATATCGAGGGCACGCTCCTAAAATGCCGGCGCAAGCTTTCAGCTTGCGCCGGCCCTTTTTTAACTTTTACGCAACCGCAAAAAACCGTGCCGGAAAATTTTGGCAAATAGCCGCCCGGCTCAGTAAAAAACCGCCCCGCGCCGTTTCGGCGCGGGGCGGTTTTATTATTGATTTTTTGAAAAAGATTATTCGGCGGCTTCTTCTGCCTTTCCGCCCTTCTTTGCGTGCAGCGAGGGCTGGAGTTCGGGATGCTTCATGAAGCGCTTGAAGAAGTATTTATATGCAAAGAAATATGCGATGCCGAGCACGACCATGACTATCGCCCAGAACTGGGAGGGCGAAAGGCCGGCGACGAAGTCGCCGCGGTGGTCGTCGCGCGCGAATTCTATTGCAAAGCGCCATATACCGTATGCTATTGCATAGAGTCCGAAGTTGCAGTTGAAGTGGAACTTGAAGTACAGAACGACCATTACGCCCGTAAGCACGAAAAGGAAGATGCATTCAAACAGCTGTACGGGCACCACCTTTACGCCCGTGTTTATGCCGCCGATCGCCTGGCAGGCTATGCCGTACCATGCGTCCGTTTCGGCGCCGTAGCAACAACCGCCGAAGAAACAACCGAGGCGGCCGAAGGCGTGGGCTATAGTTATGCCGATGGGGATTATGGGGAGCGCGTCCGAAAGGGAAGCGTTCATGTTGTTTTGCAGAAGTCTGGATTTGGCCCTCGGCGCGATGACGAATACGTAAAGGTTCCAGACGATGAGGAAGGAGCTTACGCCGCCGATGAGACCGCCGTAGAAGGTCATGGAAGTATTGAGTCTGAAGCCTGCGGCGGGGTTTTCGATATAGTTGTATACCGACTGGAAGACCATGGCCATGAATATGCCAAAAGCCGTGGCGACGACGCCGATTATTAAAATTTTATCCGACGCTTCTTCATTGAAGTTGCGGTACCAGAAGGCCCACATTAAAAAGATGAAGCAGGCGATTATGCCGACGGCCATGCATATGCCGTAAGCATAAACAGGCTGGCCGAATATGTGAAACAGTGCCTGAGGATGCATGATTTGACTCCTGTAGATATTGTAACCTTTTTTGTTACGTACAGATTATAGCACTACTTTTCCCCGCTGTCAAACGCCGCGGGGTGTAATTTATGTGAAAGCGGCGAATATGCCGCCGCGCCTTTGGCGCGGCGGCACTTTTGCATTATTTGTTTTTTGCTTTTAAAAGATTGTTGACGGCCGAAGTCAAGGCCTTGTAAGACGATTTAATTATGTCGTCGTCGACGCCCGCGCCGAAATACGTGCCCCCTTTCGTTTCCACTCCGACATAGGAGATGGCCTTGGACCGGGAGGTATCCGAAAGGGCGTGCTGTTCGTAACTCGTTAAGGCATATTCTATGCCGAACAACGCTTTGAGCGCGTTGGAGACCGCATCCAGCCTGCCGTTGCCCTTGGAGATTACAACGCTGTTTTCGCCGCCGTGCGACACCGTTACGGTAGCTTCAATTCCGTCAACCTGCCTGAAGTGGCATTCGGTTATTTCGAACAGAGCGTGATTGTCGAGATAATTTTCCCTGAACACTTCGTATATATCGACGGGCTTGAGTTCCCTGTGGCCCGCGTCCGAGACGTGTTTTACCTTGTAACCCATGTCCTCCTTCATTTTGCGGGGCATATTTATGCCGAAGGCCGTCTGCATGATATATCCCACCCCGCCCTTGCCGGACTGTGAGTTGATGCGTATCACGTCGCTTTCGTACTCCCTTCCGACGTCCTTGGGATCGATGGGAAGATAGGGAACGTCCCATACCTTGCGCTTATTTTTATCGCGGAAGGCCATGCCCTTGGCGATGGCGTCCTGATGGGAACCCGAGAAGGCCGCAAAGACGAGTTCGCCAGCATAGGGCTGGCGGGGGCTGACCGGCATGCCCGTATAGCTTTTATAGAGCGAAGTGATATAGGGCATGTTGGAGAAGTTGAGCCCGGGGTCGACGCCCTGCGAGTACATATTCATGGCGAGGGTTATGATATCGACGTTGCCGGTGCGCTCACCGTTGCCGAAGAGAGTGCCCTCTATCCTGTCCGCGCCGGCGAGAAGCCCCGTTTCCGCCGCGGCGACGCCGCAGCCGCGGTCGTTGTGGGGATGAAGGGAAATGACGACGTTATCGCGGTATTTTAAGTGCTTGTGGATATATTCCACCTGCTGTGCATAGACGTGGGGCATTGCGTTTTCTACAGTGGCGGGCAGATTTATTACGGCCTTTCTTCCGGCCGTCGGCTTCCACACGTCGAGTACGGCGTTGCACACCTCGAGCGCGTATTCGGGCTCGGTGCCAGTGAAGGATTCGGGGGAATATTCGAAGCGGTAATTTTCGCCCGCCTCCTCCGTGAGCTTCTTCAGAAGCTTTGCGCCGTCAACGGCTATGGCCTTTACCGCCTCCCTGTCCTTGGCGAAAACCTGTTCGCGCTGGGCGACGGAGGTTGAGTTGTAGACGTGAACTATTACATTCTTTGCGCCCTTTACGGCTTCGAAGGTCTTTTTGATTATGTGTTCGCGCGCCTGCGTGAGAACCTGAATGGTGACGTCTCCGGGAATAAGGTCATCCTCTATCAGCCTGCGGAGAAATGTAAATTCAGTCTCCGAGGCGGCGGGGAAGCCGACTTCTATCTCCTTGAACCCTATTTCGACGAGTAGTTTGAAAAACTCTATCTTGGTCTGCAGGGACATGGGCTCTACGAGGGCCTGATTGCCGTCGCGCAGGTCCACCGAGCACCACACGGGGGCCTTTTCGACCATGGACTTTTGCGCCCAGTCCATGCAGCTTTCGGAGGGGAGAATAAATTGAGGGGTGTACTTTTGAAAATTTTTCATTTTAATACTCTTTATGTTTCCGCACAAAAATATGCAAAAACGGGGCGCGCTCTTTAAATTAAAGAGACGCCGCCCCGTGCGTGGTACCACTCTTCTTCACAGCAAAAAAAGCTGCCTCTGAGATGCGTAAATACATCCTGCCCGTTATACGGCGGGAAACCGTACCGGGCTACTGCAAGTTCACCCGATCTGCTCCGCGGCGAGTTCGAAAAGTCCCCTCCGCCGCCTTGCACCGACCGACGGCTCTCTGAATGCCGGGAAAACTTTTTTACTGCTCCGCTTCATTGCATTATAGTATTAAACTGTTTCTATAATATCATATGCGGAGCAAAAAAGCAACTGTTTTTTGCATTGAGGTATTTACGAAAGAATATATTCTGAAAACAGCTCCGCTGTGTCATACTGAGCAAAGCAGGGTGAAACCCTGCGCGCCGAATGTATCTTGTCGGGTCAGATACCCGACAGGATCTTTCGACTGCAGGCGTCGCTATACTCCGCCTTCCGCTCAAGATGACAATTTACTCCGCTTTTTGAAAAATATGGAGTGCAGGCAGGGAATGGCGAGGAAGAACCCCACAGCCACGAGCGCGCCGAGCGCCCAGCCGATGGCCCATGCCCAGCTGACGCCGGGGAAACCCATCAGGGGGACGAGTATATAGACGAAGGCGACGCGCAAAATGAGGTCGCTGAAGGTTGAAATGGTAAAGCCGAGGTTTCCTCCGCAACCGCGCACGACGCCGTCGCATACTATTTTAACGCACACGACGGGAAGGAACGACGACACTATTACGATAAAATTGCAGGAATATGCCATGGCGTCGGCCGTAAGTTTATCGGCGTCGACAAACAACCCCGTAAAGAACTGCGGCGCCGCGATAAAAGCCGCCATAAATACTGCGTTGGTTATCAGGCAATAGACTAAAACGACGAAAAATCCCTTCACTATGCGCTTGTATTCGCCCACCGCCTTATTCTGCGAACAGAAATTGGCGAGACCCGAAGTCATCTGCCCCACTCCCACGTTGGCCATGGATACGAGTTTGAACGCCGCGGTAAAGCCCGTGGTTGCGTCGAGACTGATATCGTTTATGCGCTTGTTGACGAAGAAATTGCCGACAGAGACGAACGCGTTCTGCAAAATGACGGGCACGGAGGTTATTATAAGGTCGCGGCTGATTTCCCTTACGAACATGCGGGGCTTGTCGTCGGCGGGCAGTTTTTTGAGCTTGCGTGCGAGCACAAAGGCCGTGAGGACGGCCGAGATTGCCTGCGAAATGAAGGTTGCCCACGCCGCGCCTGCCACATCCCAATGCAACACACAGACGAAAACGAGGTCCAAAACGACGTTTAAAAGGGAAGATACGACGAGGAAAACGAAGGGCGTTTTTGAATCGCCCATTGCCGAACATATTCCGCAGCCCGTGTTGTATAAAAAAACGAAGGGCATGGAGCCGGCGTATACATACAGATATGTAAGGCAGTCGTCGCGGTAGGAGCTGTCGACGGAGAGCGCGTCCATGGAGAGGTCGCCGAAGGCGAAGCCCAAAACCATGGTGACGGCGCAGAGCACCGAAAATGTGACTATCGAGGTGTTGACCGTCTCCCTCACCTTTAAGTGGTTCTTGGCGCCGAAGTATTTGGCGACGGTAACCGAACACCCCGCATTGGCGCCTAAAGCGAACGCCAGAAGAATGTTGACGATGGTAGTTGCGTTTCCGACGGCGTTGACCGCGAGATTGGAGTTTGCGGCGAAGTTTCCGACGACCAGAAGGTCGACGAGCGAATAGAGCTGCTGAACCATTGCGCTGCCGAAGATGGGAAGGCAATATAAAAGGAGCACCTTCCACTCGTTGCCGCGCGTCAGATCGGTCGTTCCCGACCGTGTTTTTTTTATTTTCTCTTGCATAGCGAATTGAATTATAATAGCGTGCCCGCCGTTTTGCAAACGGCGGGCGCAACTTTTTTAAAATTGTTTTATTAATTTTATTTATATATCCGCGCCTTAAGCTTTTTACCCACCCCCGCAATTTTTGCAAAGGGGCGGCGATATGCCTTGGTTAAAGCTTGTCGGCGTGTTGCTCCTCGCCGTGCGGGCGGGCGTAGAGCGAAAACTCTTCGTCTATGTCGAAGGGAGAAAATTCGTCGTAGAGCGCAAGCTTTGAAATGGAAACTTCGTAAGCCGTCATTGTGACGAAGGAATCGTCGGCCTGCTTTTTCTGATATTCGCGCGACTGTATGCGCCCGGAGAGCACCACCCTGTCCCCCACAGCCATTTTGGCGACGAAGCGGGCGTTTCTACCCCACGCGATGGCGGGGATATAGTCGCTTTTGTTATAGGAGCGGTTGACGGCTATGAGAAGGTCGGCTATTTCGCGGTTGAAGGGCGTAGTGCGGTAGACGGGCGGCTTGCATATGTAGCCCGAAAGCACTACCGAGTTGGGGTTTGACGAAGGGGGAGACGAAAGCACTTCGCGCACGAACACGGTGAGCATCAGGCGGGAACGGCCGCCTTCGAGCTTGTTGTAGGAGCGGAACTGACCGAGCGCGCAGAGCGTTGAACCGACGGTCATCTGCGGCGTCATGAGCCGCTCGGAAATGGTTACGGGGAGGGTATCTGCCTGACCAGACAGGCGGTTGACTTTGACGAAAAATTCATAAAAACCTTCGCCGAACACTTCGTGCGAGAAAACCGCCTTTGAAACTATTTCGCCGCACAGATATACTTTGTTGTTTTTTTCGCTGCTGACATTCATAATTGTACCTCTCGGAATTTCATTGAGTAATCAACTGCTGGCGTCCGTTGTTGTCGAGGGTGTAGTCGCTGCGGTATATCATGTCGCCTATAGTTTTGAACGAATAGCCGCGCGCCCTTAGCGTGGAAATTATGAGCGGCAGGCTTTCGGCGGTGTGCAGGCCGTTGTTGTGCATTAAAATAATGCTGCCCGGCTGAACGGCGTTTAAAACGCGCATGGCTATGTCCGAAGCCGACAAGTCCTTCCAGTCGAGGCTGTCTACGTCCCACTGGATGGTGAATAACCCCTGCTCTTCCGCGGTCTCGATGAGCTGGTCGTCGTAATCGCCGTAAGGCGCGCGGAAAAGTTCGACGGGCTTGCCTGTTATGTCGGTTATGGCCTGCGAGGAGGATGAAAGTTCGCTTTTAATCTCCTCCGCGCTCTGCCGCGACATGTATGAATGCGTGGCGGAGTGAGTGCCGATTTCGTGCCCGGCGGCGTCTATCTTTTTTACGTAGTCGGGATATTTTTCCGTCCAGAATTCGACCATGAACCACGTGGCCGCAATATTTTCCCGCGCGAGCTCGTTTAAGATGGCGTCCGTGTGTTCGGTGCCCCAGGCGCAGTCGAAGGAGAGCGCGACCACCTTTTCCTCCGTACCCACCGAATAGACGGGCAGTTTGCGGGTTGTAGAGCCGAAGTAGACGGCGTAGGCGCCCGAATAGTACGCCGAGAGCGAGAGCGCGGTGATGACCACGGCCATGCAGAAGCAGATTATTACGCCCTTGATTTTTAATACGTATGCCAAAGTTGTACCCCGATGATATATTATTGACGGTGTCGGAAATACCGAACTTTTGTCGAAAAATATTTTGTTCTGTTGAAAATACCGCAGGCAAGCGGCGACTTATACGATAATATATTTGCTGGGCCGTGCAATTATGACTGTAAGCAAAAAGCAGCCGCGCGGCGGGAGAATCCCGCCGCGCGGCTGTTATATTTATACATTAAATTTTATCGGTTGAACACATCAATCTTTTTTGCCCTTTGAGCGGCGGATTTCTTCCACCGTCTTTTCGTAGCCTATGCCCTTGGGCACGTAATATATTTTATCCTTAAGCGCGTCGGGCAGGTACTGCTGTTCGACATAGCCGTTGGGATAATTGTGGGGGTATTTGTATTTTGCCGCCTCCCTCTTGCCCTCGCGGCTGTCGTATGAGTGGTCGCGCAGATACGAGGGAACGCCGTCGTCATCGCGCACCTTTTCGGCATCTTCCTGCGCGGCGAACATGGCATTTGCAACCGAGTTGCTTTTGGGAGCCTCGCAGACGTAGACTATGGCTTCGGAAAGAGGAATCAAACCTTCGGGCGCGCCTGTTTTTTCGAGCACGTACATGGCCGCAGCCGCAATTTGCAGAGCGCGCGGGTCTGCCATGCCGACGTCCTCGGCGGAGTGCACTACCAGCCGCCTTGCGACGAGCATGGGGTCGCACCCGCCAGAAATCAGACGCATTGCATAGTAGAGCGCGGCGTTCGCGTCGCTCCCCCTCAGCGATTTGCAGAAGGCGGAGAGATAATCGTAATAGTCGTCCTCGTTATACGAGAGGGCTTTTTTCTGAATGGACTGTTCTGCGTCCGAAAGGGTGACGCGTATTGTGCCGTCGGCCTGCGGCGTGGTGGTGAGCACGGCGAGTTCGAGCGCGTTGTACGCCGTGCGGAGGTCTCCGCCCGCGGTGACTGCGATATGTTCTATGGCCTCTTCGTCCACCTTTGCATTCATGTTGCCGAGGCCCTTGCGCTTGTCGGCGAGCGCCTTGTAGAGCGCGCCCTTTATGTCTTCGGCGGACAGCCTTTTGAACTCAAAGACACGGCAGCGCGAAACTATTGCGGGCGTCATGGAAGCGTAGGGATTTTCGGTTGTGGAGCCGATGAAAATTATTGTGCCCTGCTCTATTGCGGGGAGGAGAGAATCGGACTGCGTTTTGTTGAAACGGTGACACTCGTCGAGCATGAGATATGTGCGCTTGCCGAACATTTTTAAATTGTTTTCGGCCTCCTGCACGGCCTTTTTTACGTCGGCAACGCCAGCCTGAACGGCGTTGAGTTTTATGAACTCGCCGTGGGTGGTCTGGGCGATTATGTTGGCGAGCGTAGTTTTGCCCGTGCCGGGCGGGCCGTAGAATATGCAGCTGCCGAGGCGGTCCAATGAAATTGCGCGGCGAAGTAAGCTCCCTTCCGCCACTATGTGCTTCTGTCCGATGAAATCGTTTAAGTTGTTGGCGCGCATGCGCTCGGCGAGCGGCTTTGCGCCTTCGGCATTGCCGTTGAAATCGAAAAGGTCCATAAAATCAGTCGAGCAAAGCTTTTACTTCGGCGATGTGCTCCTTGCTGTAAGCGTAACCGAGTTCGTAAGCTTTTTCAGCGTCCTTTACGTTATACTGGTTTAGCCCCTCCAAAGCGGGCGCCAGCCATAAATCGTAACAATCTTTAAAATCGCACTTGGTGAATTCGTTCTGGTTGTAATCCATAATATCGAACACGCGCAGAACCTTTTGCACGATGTTGGGAACTTTTTCCACGCTTTCGCCCGTGTTGGCTAAAACGTCGAAGGCGACGACCACGTCGGCGCCGAGGTCTTTGCACTGCTTTACGGGCACGCGGCACAAAACTCCGCCGTCGATTAAGAGCATGTCGCCGCGCTGCACGGGACGGAAAACGGTGGGTATGGCGGACGAGGCGCGCACGGCGTCGGCGACGACTCCGTCCCTGAGCGCCGTAAGCCTGCCGCTTAAAATATCTACGGCCACGCATTCGAAGGGAATTTTGAGGTCGTCAAAGGTGACGTCGCCGAATTTCTGAAGTAAGATTTTCCTTATTTTGTTACCTTTGAACAGTCCGAGCTTGGTTACGACCTGCGCGGCGGGGTCGATTATGTCGGAAGCTTTAAGTTCGCGTATGCTTGAAAGCAGTTCCTCGACGGTGAGTCCCGCGGCGTAGCCGCCGCCGACCACCGCGCCCATGGAACAGCCGGTTATGACGTCGGGCTTTATGCCCTCTTCCTCGAGGGCCTGGAGAAAACCTATATGGGCGGCGCCGCGCGCGCCGCCGGCACCCAGTGCGAGGCCTAATTTTTTACTCATAAAATACCTCCCGGACAAATAATTATGTACTATGAAACTGAGATATGCTCCCCTTTACGCCGCGCTTATTCTTTTTGCGGCGATACTGGCGCTGTCGCCCGAAATATATGTGCCCGCCTGTTTTGAGGGGATTGCGCTGTGGGCGAAGTGCGTTCTGCCCGCGCTGTTCCCCTTTATGGTGATAACGTTGCTTTTGATAAAGACGGGCGGAGCCGAAGCGATGGCCGCGCCCTTTAAGCGCGCGGGGGATTTTTTCGGACTACCCAAAGAGGCGGCCGTTATTTTTATAATGAGCGTTTTTTCGGGCTATCCCGCAGGGAGCAGAATTGTTTACGAATACTGCGAAAGGGGCGACATTACAAAGGAAGACGCAAAAAAGCTTGCGCCGATGTGCTCTACTTCCGGCCCCATGTTCATGATAGGAAGCGTGGGGCAGAATATGTTCGGCGACAAGGCTAAAGGCGCCTGTCTTATGTGCGCGCACATACTTTCCGTCCTCGTTTTATGCCTTGTAATATGCAGGCTTACGAAAAGCATGGGCAATGTAAATGCCGCGCGGCCGCTCAGGGCAGACGGCGGCAATGCGCTTTACGACAGCTTTTATTCAGCCGTCGTTTCTGTAATTGTCGCGGGCGGGTTCATATGCTTTTTTTACACGCTGTCGCAGGCGGCGCGCAACCTGAACGTCTTCGCCCTGCCTGCGACCTTGCTGAGACCTCTGTTCGGCGACGGCGCGGACGCGCTGTGCTGCGGACTGATAGAGGCGACGGGCGGCTGCGCGGCGCTCGCCGCGGGGACGAGCATATTCGCCCTGCCGCTGGCGGGATTTTTAATAACTTTCGGCGGGTTTTCAATACTCGCCCAACAGCTTTGTTACCTTACAAAATGCGGAATAAAGCCTGTGAAATTTATGGCGGTAAAAGCGGCGCAGGGAGCGCTGTGCTTTGTTCTTCTTCTGCCGTTAATAGCAACCTAAAATTTTGATTGAGCTGCACATATCCGCCAGCGAACGCAGCGCCGACTGAACTGAGGGAGCAGCGTAATCGGCTTCGATTTCTATAAAAAACCTGTACTCGCCCACCCTGTCCTTTATGGGGCGGCTTTCGATTTTGGTGAGATTGATGTTGTCCTTTGCAAACACGGACAGCGCGCCGATGAGCGCACCCGGACGGTGGGTGCAGGTTATTGAAAGAAATATTTTTTTGCTGTGTAAAGACGGGTCGGGCATGCCTTTGACCACGTACAGAAACTGCGTGTAGTTGAGCTGCTCGTCCGATATGCATTCGTCGGAGAGGGAAAACCTTTCATCCACGCTCTGCGCCCCCACTATGCCCGCGTCGGCGGGCGTTTTTATCATGGAAAGGCAGGCCGAGGTGGAGTTTGTTTCAATCAGCTGCGCCTTAGGGAAATGCGCGTGGATATACTTTGCGCACTGGCCGAGCGCCTGACGGTGGGAATAAATGGTGGTTATTCCCGAAAGGGGCGCGCCCTTTAAGGTTACGAGGCGGTGGTCTATCTTTAAATTGAGCTCTTTGACCGCAATCAGGCCTTCGGCGTCCTGCAAAAGGTCGAGATTCTGCATTACACCGCCGTTGAGCGAATTTTCGACGGGGAGAACGGCGCCGTCGACTTCGCCGCGCGAAAGCGCGCCCACCACCGCATAGAATGACGGATAGGGTCTGATATCGCCGAGGCAAAATTTTTGAGCGGCCGTCTGGGAATAACTGCCCTCGGGCCCGAGATAAGCGATTGTGTTTGACATAATTATTATTTAGGGGTCAGGAATCAGGGAAAGGGGAATTTGTCCCCTTTGTCCGCCGCTAAAGCTCCGGAATCTTTCGGCTGCGCTCAAAATGACAAAGGGGCTTGCAGATTAAACTTTTGCGGCGATATCGAGAATGAGCCTTTTGGTATCCTCCCAGCCGAGGCAGGGGTCGGTTATCGACTTGCCGTACACGATATCTTCCTTCTGGTTGCCCTCTTCAATGAAGCTTTCTATCATGAAGCCCTTGACAATTTTTTTGAAGTCGGCGTCGTATATGCGGTTCTGCATGACCTCTTCGCAGATTCTTATCTGCTGGCGGCACTTTTTGCCGCTGTTGGAGTGGTTTGCGTCGATTATTATGGCGGGATTTTTGAGGCCGGACTTTGCATAGCCGTCAGCGACCTGCATTACCGTTTCGTAATGGAAGTTGGGAATGTCGTTGCCGTAACCGTCCACCGCGCCGCGAAGAATGGCGTGCGCCAGGGGGTTGCCCTGTGTTTTGACCTGCCAGCCGTTGAGCTTGAAAATCTGGCTGGACTGGGCGGCATAGATGGAGTTGAGCATTACCATCACCGAACCGCTCATGGGATTTTTCATGCCGACGGCGACGTCCACGCCGCTGGAAACTAGGCGGTGAAGCTGATTTTCGCAGCTCCTTGCGCCGACGGCGACGTAGGAAAGAAGGTCGTCTACATAGTTATAGTTGGCGGGATAGAGCATTTCGTCCGCGGCGGTCAGTCCCGAATTGGAGATGGCGCGTATGTTTAAATCGCGGATGGCGTAGATGCCCTTTAAAATATCTTCACCCTTTTTGGGGTCGGGCTGGGAGAACATGCCCTTGTAGCCGACGCCCTTGGTGCGGGGTTTGTTTGTGTAAATGCGGGGGACGAGAACGAGCTTGTCCTTTACCTCCTCGTTGAGTTTGCCGAGGCGTTCGACGTAGTCCAAAACGGGCTCTTCGGCGTGGGCCGAGCAGGGACCGACAATTATGAGCATTTTATCGCTTTGACCCGTGATTACGTCGGCGACCATTTTGTCGCGCACGGCCTTGATTTTAACGAGATTTCCGGGCATGGGCATTGCGGCCTTTATTTCTTCGGGCTCGGGAATTTTTACTTGTTTTTCAAACATTTTTGTCCTCCAGCATGGCCGATATGTCCCCGTATATGCTTGAGGGAACGAGGTCGGCGTAAGTTTTAGAAAATTTTACGGAATTCCTGACGAGCGTGGAACTTACGTGCAGATGCTCCTGCTCGCAGGGAAGATATATTGAGATAAGTTCGGGCATGAGCCGCTTGCTTGCGTAGTGGTTGCGGTTTTCGTATTCAAAGTCTATGCCGTCGCGCACGCCGCGCACATAGAAGGGCGTGCCCTCCTCCCTTAAAAGGTCGACCGCGGCGCCCTGGAAGGTGCGCACTTTAACGCGCGGAAATGGCGAAAAAAGTTTATTTAAAAGCTTAAGCCGCTCTTCAACGGTGAACAAAGCGCTTTTTTGCGGATTTATAAGGATGGCGACTACAACTTCGTCGAAAATTTCGAGGCTCTTTTTTACGACGTCCTCATGGCCGACGGTGGGCGGGTCGAATGTGCCCGCAAAGACGCATTTTTTCATGTCAGTCCTCCCCTTCGCATTGGAAAAACGTGAGACAGGTTTTGCCGTACTTGCGCTCGTCGGCGACGGTTAACCCCGTAATATGTCCTGTAAACGGCCTGTCGCGCTCGTACACGGCTACCCCGCCGGGATTGAGAAGGCGGCGGCTGCCGATAAGTTCGAGGGCGTGGATTCCGCAGTCGTCCGCATAGGGCGGGTCGATGAAGATTATATCGTACCTTGTTTTCGCCGACAGGAGAAAAGCCGAATAGTCGCCCGTCGTGACGGTGTAGTTATCGGGACCCTTGAGGCGGGACAAGTTGCTTTTTAAAAGCTTTACGGATTGCGTGGATATATCGTTGAAATGCACGGCCGCCGCACCGCGCGAAAGGCATTCTATGCCGAGGTTGCCGCTGCCGCAGAACACATCCGCAACGACAGCTCCCGCTATGCGGAAGCTGAGAATATTGAATAGACTTTCCTTTACCCTGTCGGCCGTGGGGCGGACGGACGAACCTTCGAACCGGTTGAGTTTAAGGCCGCGGTATTTTCCGCTTATAATCCTCATCTTTTGCCCTTCTGCTTTTTGGCCTTATTTTCGGCGTTGGTGGCTTCGAGCCGGGCCTGAATTTTTTCTTCCTTGCGCATGCCGTAATAATACCCGGCGGCGTGGGCGGCCACGGGCATTAATATGAATATGAAGTTAAATCCCTGATTTAAACCCGCTATATGCAGGGGGTAATACGCCCAGCCGAAGGCGTAGAGCAATAAAAATTCACACACTGTGTTGGGCGCGCAGATGTTTATAAGCTGGACTATGACATAGGGCACACAGGAAATCAGCGGAATGACAAAGCCCTTCCATAAAGCGTACTCACCCGTCTTGTAGATGACCTTTTTTTCGGTGGAGTCGAGGGCGCGCTTGGTCTGGTTGAGATAAAATTTGCGGTATGCCGTGGAACCGTTTTTTGTTCCGAAGATTACATACGCCGCGGCAAGCAGAATGTCGCCGCCGATAACGGCCACGAGCTGGACGGCGAAATCGTCCGACGCGGCGAACATGATTATGGTGCAGCTGAAGAGCAGCATTATTACGAGCGGCAGAACGGCGCCCGTCAACAGGTCGAGAAACTCCCACCAGATTTTTTGCCTTTTTTCTTCAGGCGTCAGCGTTATTTGCAAAGCGGTAAATCCCCCTTTCGGTTATTAATATGTCGAGGGGCTCGTCCCACTCGTCTTCGGTAAATTCGTCGGTCAGCTGAAAATCGTAGCTTATTCCCGCCTTTACGGCGGCGCTGTCCTTTAAAAATCTGTCGTAATACCCCCCGCCGTAGCCGAGGCGAAAGCCGCGGCTGTTTACGGCGAGCAGCGGCACTGCTATCACGTCGATATCCCCCTCATATGCGGGGGCGGTCGGCTCGTACACGCCGAGGGAGCTTTTTTTGAGTTCGTCGCCCGCGCGGTATTCGGCGGCGACCATTTTGTCCCCCTCCACCCGCGGTAGCAAAACGCATTTGCCGAGGGATATTAGCGAGTTAATTATCCTTTTCGTGTCGGCTTCGGAGCCGAATGAATTGTAGATAAAAAAGGTGTTTTTATCGGCAAAGAGCGCTAAAAAATTGTCAGCTATGGCGCCATCGGCCACTTCGCGGCGTGAATGCTGAAAATATTTGCGTTTTATTTTGTATTTATAGCGAAGTTCATCCTTCATATACGCGGAGGCTCCTTTTTGTGACGGCGCAGAGCGCCTCGTAAGAAATTGTGCCGCATTTTTGCGCGTAGTTGTCGGCGTCCGAAAAAATACACAGCTCGCCTTTGTCCTCCTGCGAGATAAAGGCATCCATGCACAGATTGCCTTCGCCCAAGGGGTTGGTGCGGCAAAAACCGTCGGCATAGCCTGCGCGGTAGGACGAAAGACAGGCATATTCTTGTGCGGCGGGCGCATAACCGACGCCTCCGCCGAAGGGCGGCCTGAAAGTCTGCACTTTTCGGGCGTATACCTTTAATGCAGGTTGCAAGGCTTTATCTGAAAAGCCAGCGGGCGCGTAACCGTACAGGCCTATTCCGCAGCGCGCGCCGTCGAAGAGGTATTCCCCGCCGAGGAGAACGCCCGCCGTGGCCGCAAAATGCGCGGTTGCCGAGGGGTATTGCCTTTTTACCATGCTTGCGCAGTCAGAAAATACTTTGAGCTGTTTTTGCGTATCGACAGGCGATTGGGGTGTATATATGTGCGAATAAACGCCGCAGACGCGGCTTTCGTTGAGGGCGGATAAAAGGGCGGGCAAATCGCGCGGGGCACAGCCGTAGCGGTTCATGCCCGTATTTATCTTTACGTGCACATTGATGCCGCGGCAGAGACGGGCCGAGCGGATATCCGCAACCGTGGCCGTGAGGTTGTAGGCGGCCATGCGCGAACAATCGTCTGCGTCCATGGGCGGAGTTAAAACGAGCACGGGCGAGCATATTCCCGCGACGCGAAGTTCCACCCCTTCGTCGACAATGGCGACGCAAAAGCCGTCGGCAACGTCGCTGAGAGCGCGCGAGACCGCGACGGCGCCGTGGCCGTAGGCATCGGCCTTGACGACGGCATAAAAAAACCTGCCGCCCGAAAGCTCCTTTAAATGGCGGGCGTTTGAGCGGATTGCGGCGAGATTGATTTTTGCTACAGTTTTTTGCATACTGTCAGTTTATGCCCGCGCCGCAAAAATGGTTATTCATATTGTATTTTACCACAATATAACGCCTTTTGCAATAGTTTTTCCCATGTTGAGAGTTGACGAACGGTGTTTAATTTTTATCCCCATTGTCATCTTGAGCGGAGCACGGATGGGCCTGCCTGACGTGCGCAGTCGAAAGATCCTGTTTGATTATAACCAAGCAAGATACATTCGACTACGCAGGGTTTCACCCTGCTTCGCTCAGTATGACACTGCGGTGCTAATATTTAGATTACAATTCCTTCGGGAACACCTGCCTATGTTTGTTGCCCGGCGGGCGCGGCCGCCTTATTATAGATTCAACCTATAGCAAAGCCAATAAAACCGTATGCGTTGCGCGGTTGACTTTTTGCTCGAGGACAGGTAAAATGTATTAAAACATACGCCGCGCAGGCAGCTTTTTGATTAAAGCTTTAATAGGGAAGAGAGCTTATTGCTCCGCAGCCCCCGCTGCCGTTGCGCAACCTCCTTAGTCACTGATATGTTTCGGGAAGGCGAAGGGCCGAAATGGTTGCGCGCGCACCGTTATTTTAAGGTGCGTTTTAAGCCGGAAGACCTGCCTTGCGCGGCGGGACGGCATTTTTGCCGGAGATTGACGACGTGAGGGGACGCACGAAACGCATTTTTGCCGCGGCGGACAGGCCGTGGCGGCGACAGCGTGCATTCCCTTAGGATTTTAAGGGAATTTTATTTTTTTAAGGAGATGTTTATGAAATTTTTTAAAGGACTGTGCGCGGCGACGGCCGCGGCAGCGGCCGTCGCCGCGATGCTGGCTTTTTCCGCATGCGGCGACAAAGTGGTTACAGTGGAAAACGACGACGGAAGCAAAAACTACGTGATGACAGTTTCCTCTTCGGTTATAGAACTTACCGACTCCACCACCCTTTACGACTACATGTGCGCTTTGAGGGAGGACGGCGAGCTCAATTTTGAGGCCGAGAAGAGCAGTTACGGATATTACATAACTTCGGTCGACGGCGTGGCGGAAAAATACGACAGCGAAAACAGCATGTATTCATGGATGATTTACACCGACCTTACCGAACTTGACGGCGCAATTTATTCATCCGCCGAATACGGCACATGGGATTACGACGGCAAAACTTTGAACAGCGCCAGCTACGGAATAAGCGGCCTGCCCGCCGTTGAGGGCTATACTTATGCCATTGTCTACAGCCACACTTCGTGGTAAACAAAAAACAAAATGCGTTTCGCCTGCTGTACAAGGCAAAATAGTCAGGGCAAAACGCAGAAAATTGTCGCCCGCAAAGCAGGCGGCATACATAGCCGTGACGAGCGCGATACTTATATGCGTTCAGCTTGCGCTGTACGCCGTGCCCGGAGTGGAGTGCGTAACCGTCATTCTTTTGTGCGCTTCTTACGCGTTCGGGGCGAAGTTCGGCTTTTTCACGGGGCTGACGTTCAGCCTTTTAAGGTGCATACTGTTCGGGTTCTACCCCTCCGTCATCGCGCTCTACTGCATTTACTTTCCCTTATTCGGGCTGATATTCGGCCTCGCGGGGAGGCTGAACGGAGAAAGACTGCCGACGGCGTTCAAAATCGGCGTAAACGTATTGCTTGCCGTGCTGTGCGCAGGGGCGTTTTGCGCGGCGGGGTTTGACCTTATTAAAATTTCGCGCATATATAAAGAAACGGTGGACGGACTTTTGTGGGCGCTGGGCGGCATTTTTGCGGCCATGCTTATCGTCTTTGACGGACTGTGGATTGCCTGCCGAAAAAGTAGCGGCGAAAATGCGCTTAAATTATTTTTTATAACGGCGGTTGCGGCGGCGTGCACCGTGTGCTTTACGCTGCTGGACGACGTTATATCGCCCCTCGTCATTGGTATGACAAAGGGCGGGGCGCTGGCGTACTTTTACGCATCGTTTACGGCAATGCTGCCGCAGACGATATGCACGGTAATAACGGTGGGCTTTACCTTTTACCCGCTTACGGCCGCGCTGAACAGGGCGGTTAAATAACGGCTGAAAAAAGCGGCCGCGGAGGTTGCGTTTCGCAACCTCCGCGGCCGCTTTTTTTATTCAGAGCAGTCTTATATATTCCGAAAGGCTTGTGCAGCGCGCGTCGGTTTTGTACGCGATATATTCGCGCAGCAGCCTTAAAGCGCGCTTTTTGCCGTCGGCAGTTATGTATGCGGAATCAAAAGGTTTGCCCGCGCACTGCCTGAGCACATTATATGTGACGCCGCTGACGCCTGCGCCCGTGCCGCAGTCCCAGCAGGTGAAGGCGCCGGCGTTCATATCGAAGCGCATTTTGTCGCAGGAAACGAGGGGCGCGCCGCATTCGGAGCAGTTATCCAGCCCCATAGTGTAACCCGACGACGACAGCGCCGAGAAAAGATATTTTATGAGCGCGGAAGCTTCGTCGCCGTTGCAGACTTCGGAAAGCGCGCGCACGGTGAGAGCAAAGAGAGTTTCGTCCTCCGCCCCGCCGTAGGACAGCCTGTCGGCCGCTTCGCAGACGGCCGCCGCCGCGTAAAATTTGTTTATGTCCGTGCGGAGGTCGTAAAAACTTTCTGTTTCAGACGCCTGGGTGACGGTGTATTTTTCGCCGCGCTTTGCGAGGATATATTCGGCAAAGCAAAAAGGCTGGGCGGCAAACTTAAGCTTTGCCCCCGCCTTTTTTACACCCTTTATGCCCGCCGAAATTTTGCCGAGCGAGTCGGTTAAAAGGGTTAAAATTTTATCGTTTTCGCCATAGTCGACAGCGCGCAGCATGAGCGCGTTGACCTTTATGCCTTCCATCGGTTATTTGCCTCGCAAATGTTTATACAGCATGTAATAGCTTATCGAGCCCGTTTTTTTGAACATTTTCCATGCGAGCTCGGCGTCGTCGTCTTTTTTCATGCGCACCCCCTTTTATTCATTAATAGTAGTGTGCGCCGAATGCAGTTTTTTATTAGCGGCCGCGGTTCAGACCGCGGCCGTTCCAGCTTAATTGTTGCCCTTGGGGTCGTAGCCGTAATCGCGCATGAGCGCGGGGCGGTCGCGCCAGTCCTCCTTGACCTTTACGTAGGTGGTCAAGAACACTTTTGCGCCGAGGAATTTTTCCATGTCCTTGCGCGCGAACGAGCTTACTTCCTTTAAAGCCGAACCCTGTTTGCCGATTATGATGGCCTTGTGGTTAGGCTTTTCGCAGATTATGTCCAGATTTACGTCGTAAACGCCGTTATCCTGCTTTTTGAAAGTGTTGACAACGATGGCCACGCCGTGGGGGATTTCCTTGTCGTATTTTAAAAGGATTTTTTCGCGCATGATTTCGGCGACCATGAATTTTGCGCTTTTATCGGAGACTATGTCGTCCAAAATGACCTTTTCGCCTTCTGGCAGCATCTTTGCGATGCCCTCTTCGAGCTTTTTGAGATTGGTGCCCTTGCGCGCGGAGACGGGGTAAACGTCGCACTCAATGCCCGCCTCGTAAAGCTTTTTAATGTCTTCGGGAATGTTCTCCTTGGGCATTATGTCTATCTTGGTATAGGCGATTAACATGGGGATATCCCCCGACGAATAGCGTTTTATTAAATTGATGTCCTCTTCGGAAAGCCCCGCGTGGCCGTCGTGGACGAAGAGTATCAGGTCGACGTCCTTAGCCGTCGTCTGCGTCGTCTTCATCATGCTCTCGGACAGGGCGTTTTTAGCCTTGTACAGGCCGGGAGTATCGACGAAAACTATCTGATAATTTTCTTTTGTGAGCACGCCCATTATGGCGTCGCGCGTGGTCTGGGGTTTGGGAGAGACGATGGCCACTTTTTCGCCGACGAGCACATTGACGAGCGTGGATTTGCCTGCGTTTGCCCTGCCTATTACCGCAACATATCCGCTGTTCATGACTGCCCCCTCGATAAATTCAATTTTTTGAGCACGCGCTCCTCTGCGGCGCGCATGACGGGCTTGTCCTCGTCCGTCATGTGGTCGTAGCCAAGAAGGTGGCACACGCCGTGGGCGGCGAGGTAGTTGATTTCGCGCTCAAAAGAGTGGCCGTATTCGGCCGCCTGCTCCTCCGCGCGCTTTTTGCATATGGCGATCGACCCTATGAAAACGCAGCCGTCTTCGTCCATGTCAAAGCCGTGTTCGGCCGCACATATGGCCTTTTGAGGGTCATTTTCAAAGGACGGATAGGAGAGAACGTCCGTAACCGAATCTATGCCGCGCGTGCGCGAGTTGAGCTCCCTTATACCCTCTTCGTCGGTGAATATTATTTCGGCCGAAAGGGTGCAATCGCTTTTGACCTCGCCGCCGAAAGCGGCGGCGAGGTCGGAAAAGTCGTAGTCTTCGCAATAGATTTTTAAATCGTTCATTGCTCTTTATCCTTTTTAGATATCTTGAGTTTGGGATAAGATATGCGGTTGTGGTAAACGCCCGAAAGGGCGACGGCCACAGTGTGGGAAATTATTGTAAGTTCGCGCAGGGTTATGTCGCAGTCGGCGAACTGGTCCATGTCCAGCCTCTCCTCGATAATGGAAGTTACAAGTTCCTCCACCGCTTTGGGCGACCTGTCCTTGAGCGAGCGGGCGGCCGCTTCGGACGCGTCGGCTATCATTAATATGGCCGCTATCTTAGACCTCGGCGTGGGGCCCGAATAGGAGTAGTTGGCTATGTTTATTTCGCCGTCGCTCATCTTGAGCGCCTTGGCGTAGAAATATTTTATGGGCATGGTGCCGTGGTGCTGAACGGCGCAGTCGGCAAAAAATTCGGGAAGATGGTTTTTGCGGATGAGCTGAGCCCCGTCGCGCGTGTGGGACCTGATTATGTCGGCCGAAAGTTCAGGCGAAAGTTCGTTATGCATGTTGTAATCCGACTGGTTTTCAGTGAACATTTCGGGATTTTTGAGCTTGCCCATGTCGTGATAATACCCTGCGGCGCGGGCGAGTTCGCCATCTTCGCCGATGGCGGTTGCACAGGCCTGCGCGATTTGGGCGACGACAACCGAGTGGTTGTACGTGCCGGGCGCCTCATCCTTGAGCTTTTTAATGAGCTTTGCGTCATCGCCGGTAAGTTCGCGCAGACGGAAGACGGTGAGTTCGGAGAACATTACTTCAAAAACGGGAAGGACTATCATATAGCCGAGGACTGAGAAGAAACAGCCGAGCGCGCCGTATGCGAGCACGATGGGATTTGCGCCCATTTCATCGACAAACAGCACTTCCATCACACCTATGATCAGTTCGGCGGGAACGAGCAGAACGAACACCATCAGTATAGATTGTATTCTCGTTTTGATTGCGGGCGTTATGAATACCGCCGTCATGCCCGCGCAGAATGTAACGAGCAGGCACGCGCAGTTGACCCACATATTGCCGGACGTGAAATTGATGTCGATTATAAATAAAATGAGGGAATAAATTATATTTAAAAACACCGCTTCCCTGCGCCCCAGAAGGGTTGCCGCCATCAATGCGAGAAAGGCAAACGGGCGGGCGTTGGGGTCGATAAGCTGGCCTATTATGAACGACATGAAGAGCGCGATATCCAGAAGCACGAAGCATTCGATTATTTTGGACATGTCGCGCAGAAGTTCGGTGCATTCGAAGTAAAAATAGGCGTACATCAGCATCGTAAGGATGATGACTGCCGAAGCGACGAACAGAACGCGGTTATAATTTTCGACGATGTAATTGATGACGTTTAAACCTTCATTTACTTCGAGCAATAAAAATATCATTGCGAACAGAAGTATGACGTTTAAAACGAACATCAGCGCGCTAAGGCTGATCGTCTTTTTTGATAGTCTTTTTTTCATCTTCTTCACCTTTGGCGTCGGCGCGCTCGTAAGCGCGGACAATGTTCATTACTAACGGATTGCGCACGACGTCCTTTGCCGTGAGATAAATAATTTTGATGCCCTCTATGCCGCGCAGAATTTTTGTCGACTGGACGAGGCCGCTCTTTTTGCCTTCGGGCAGATCTATTTGCGTGACGTCGCCCGTGATGACCATTTTGCTGCCGTCGCCGAGGCGGGTTAAAAACATCTTCATCTGTTCGACGGTGGTATTTTGCGCTTCGTCTAAAATTATAAAGGCGTTTGAAAGCGTTCGCCCGCGCATATATGCCAGCGGAGCAATCTCTATCGAGCCGCGCTCCATGAGCTTTGTGTACGTTTCGAGCCCCAGCATTTCCTGCAGGGCGTCGTAAAGGGGGCGAAGGTACGGGTCGACTTTGGTCTGAAGGTCGCCCGGGAGAAAGCCCAGCTTTTCGCCAGCTTCGACGGCGGGACGGGTTAAAATGATTTTATCGACCTGCTTCTGCTTCATTGCCTGAACGGCGAGGCAGACGGCAAGGTAAGTTTTACCCGTACCCGCAGGCCCTACACCGAACACTACCGTGTTGTTTTTTATGGCGTCGACGTACATCTTCTGTCCGACGGTTTTGCACTTTACCGGCTTGCCGCGCGAAGTTATCGTCACCGTGCCCGAGGACAGTTTGGTTATATCGGAAGCTTTGCCCTCTTTGGCGAGCTCTATGCAATATATAACCCTGCCCTTGTCTATTTTTTCGCCGCTCTGGGAGAGAAGGGCGAGGTTTTTGATGACTTCCGCCGCCTGATGGGCGCTTTCGTCCTGACCGCTTACGACGGCGTCGAGCCCGTCCACGCGGATGGTCACGCCCAGTTCGTGCATGATGGTGTTGAGGTTTTCATCGAACGTGCCGAGCACGCGCGAAAGCCTGTCCACGCTGCCTAAGTTTACTCTTTTGGTTACCATTAAAACTCCGCAAAATTATTGCATGTTTATGCTTGCAGTATGAATGTAAGTGAAATCTATATCGTAAATTACGCCCTGAGATGATTGCTTTACCGTGCAAGACAAAACTTCCGCCCCGTCGGAATACAGATTGACGGCCGAAAGCGCGCTCTGCAGAGACTTTTCGCTGTCGTCTTCCGCGGCGACGGAAATGCTTGCGCGCACGCGGATATCGGCATAGCCCACGCAGATGCAGCTGTTAAACGTTCCGTCTGCGGCGGTATACCGGGGAGAGATGAGCTCATCGCCAGCCGAGACCTGCTGCCCCGCCTCAACGCAAGGCGTGCCGCAGATTGCGACAATGCGCACAACCTCGCCCGCTACGGGCGAAACCAAGGGGTCGCGCCGCGGGGAAATACTGCCCTCTTCATCGCATTCGACGTCGACGATTACGACCGTTCCGCGCTTTGAAACCGAGCAGAAAGTGACAGAGGGAAGCGCCATTATCCGAGATATAGTAAGGGGACTATCGATATTTTTGCACGGTTTGCCCGCCTCCACTCCGCAGTCGCGGAGTATAGCAGTGACCTCCGGTGAGAGGTACGCCCCGCTGCCCGTGACTTCGACCTTGAAAACAAAGGTCTGGCAGAACGTTACGATAGCGATGAAGAGCGCCGCGCCGACGAGCGCGCCTGCGCGCGCGGAGGCGCGCGTTAAAAAAGAGCGCACCGCACCGTATTTTACTACGGTTACATTATAACACGGGTGTGCGAAAATTGCAAAAACTTTTTTAAGCGTTTTATCATGGACGCAAAAAGTTGTGCGGACGCCCGTTTTTTTGAGGTCGTAAAGGGCAATCTGCGCGCGCGAAAGCTTTTTTATGACCGTTTCGGGAGGGGCGACGACGCTGAGTTTTACCAGATTATTCAAGCTCCACCCCCTTTATATCGCCCGATATGAATAAGTCGCCCTGAAAAAACTTGCCGACGCAAAGATTTTCGCCCCTGACAGTAAGATTAAGCTTGCCGACCGAAAGGACAATCTTTTGCGGGGAAAATTCCGATACACCCTTAACGCTCTTGAAATACCCGCCGAAGAGCGGCACTATCGTAAAGGCGCGGGCGGTATCCGCGCCCGCTTCGTTCAAAATGCTCTGCAAAAATTCCATACATTAATTTATGCAGTTTTGATTGTTATAATGCGGAAAAGCGGACGACGGACGGCATAGCATGAATATTGCCCGAAGCTTGACGCTTCGGGCAATATCAGGATAAAATGTTGCGCCTTTCGGCAGGATGTTTTAAATAATTTCAAACGATATGGAGGTATCTGCCGACACGATGATATCGGATACGGAAGGGCTTATGTTATGAACGGAACTTTTTGACCAGCTGCCGAACCATGACGATCTGGTCATAAGCCACGCACATATTCTTATTTCGCCATTGACTGTACCGATTGCATAACCGCTGTCGCTGCCGCTCGTATATTGCGTGACGGTTACTTTTTCTCCTTCAAACAATACATAATCTCCCGCCGAGCAAGAAGTACCTTCAGCAACTTTATTTTCGTTGATATAATAGAAGGTCTTTTTGTTGGTAAACCCGTTATCGGTGCCGCCTGCAACACTTACGGAAAGGGTAAATTGTCTTCTTATATTGAGCACTGTATTATCAACGGAAAGAGTTAATAAAGCTTCGGTGGAAATAAGGTTGCTGTATTCGCTGTCACCATACCAGCCATAGAACGTTCCCGAAGAATACACAGGAAGGGATACCGTGCTGCCCTGCGTATGGAGCGAATATGTTACCCCGTCCTTTTCGACCGCCCAGATTGCGTAGTAGGTGAGCGAAGGGTCGGAAAGGGTTGTGAACTCAAGCTGTCCTTCAACTTCTGTTGCCCAGCCGAGGAATACGTAGCCGTTGGCGGCGGGCGTTTTGGAGTTAATAATACTGCCGCTTTGCACTTCGGCCATGACCTGTGCGGTGAAGTTGTTGGACGAACTGAACTTGTATTCGGTTGCGCCGTAGGTGAAGTTGACCTTACTTATTACGTTTACGCCGACGTTTTCAACGGGGGTGCCCTGAGATACCGTTGCGACGAAATGTTCGCTTGCGCCGCTTCCGCTGACAGAAAGGGCGACGACGTATACGTTTGTCAGGCCGCTCTGCTTAAGGGTGAATGCGTCGAGTGCTTCCTGAAGTATTGTCTGATATGTGCCGAAGACCGACTGAACATCGCTGTGGAGAATTACGCCGGCGGGAAGGTTGTTGCCCGCGTACTGAGCGAACGAAAGGCCGTCTATCGTGACGGAGTTCAAAAGGCCGCTGTCGTTTACTTCGACCCCGCTTACATACGACCAGTCGCCGCTGTGCAGAGAGCCGCCGTCCGAGCCGATTTTGTAGCCGCCGTCCCTGAAATACGTCCAGTCGCCGTCGGACTGCGCCGAGGTATAATAGACATTGAGCAATGTGGAAGTGCCGTCCTTCTGCGCCGAACAGCCGTAGAAAGGAACCTCCTTATCAGTGCCCGCAAAGTATACTTCGGGAGCGAGGAAGATTGCAGACTGCATGCCCGAATTGTCGAGGAAGGCCTGCTTGCCGACATGAGTTATGCTTGCAGGGACGATTACGTTTTTGATAGATTTGGTTTCGTCGCCGTCGGTGTTGGAAAAAGCTCCGTCGGCTATGGCCGTGACGGGCAGGCCGCATATGCTGCTTTCGAGGACGAGCGTGCGGTTACCCTGCACATAGTACTGCCGGAAGCCGGTCGCCATGCCCGTTGCGCGGTAGCTTGCGGTTGCGGCGTCGAACTCATAGTTTACATAATTTACCGTCTGCACAGCGGGAGCGTAAGTTCCGACTATGACCGTGGGCGTGCCCTGTTCGACCAATACCCCCGCTATAGGCTGGTCGGTCTCTTCGAACACAAACGAGTTTACTGCCGTAAATCCCGCAAAGCTCTGGGGCAGGGTGTCGCCGACAAAGGAATGATAGGTGAAGTCCTGAGCGTAATTTTCGAGGTTGACGACTTCGAAATCCTTTGCAAGGCGCCTTACGGCCACCACTTCCGCATCGCCCGTCATGGTGAAGTGAGTGCAAAGCTGTCCGTCTTTGGTGTAGACCAGCCTGAACTGCCCGCTTTCGTCGGCATAGACGGGGTAAGCGTTGTCGTAGAGGTAGACTTCTGAACCCTCCCTCACGGTGTAGGTGTCGATGACGGCGCCGCTTACGTCCCTGACGGTGAGCGTGTAGGGCGTGAGCAGTTTGGAGTAAGCGAATGAGTTATCTGCCGAGTTATAGCAGCCGAAAATTTCGTCTGCGCTCTTATCGTTTGTATTGAAGCCGGCAAAATTTTGCTCTACATAGCTATAGTGGCTTGAAACGCCTTCAGCGCCTTCGCTGTAAGAAAGATCTACATTAAATGTTACGTAGCTTTGTATTTCGCCGTAGGCCTTTAAGCCCTCTATGCCGCCGTTGTCGGCGCGCATTATTGCCGCGCTGAGTACGGTGAGCACGTCGTCGGTGAGCAGGGACGCATTGAGGTCGAAGGCGTAATAGTTGTTGTCTCCCCTTATGCCGAGGTTGGAGAGCATTGTGTCTGTGCTTGCGTTCTGCGCGACGAAGTCGAGCACTTCCTCCCCCGCTATTACCGCGGACAGAGCTTTTACGTAGTCGGTTACCGAAATTTCCTCATAGACGGCCTGACCGTCTTTAGAGTACAGGTAGAAGGAACCGGGCGTTGTGAGGCCCGAGCTCACCTCGGGCACGCTGTCGGCTATCATGCCCCAGACATCGATGCCCAGAATTTTTTCTACTTTAAGCAACCAGTTGAGCGTGTCGCCTTCGCCGAACATGTTGTCGAGGAAGTATTCGAGGGTCATTACGCGGTATTCGTCGCCGCTTCCCGCATTGCGGTAGAGCGTGAGATAGCCGTTCTGGAAGGTTAAACCTATATCGTGCTTTGAAATGACTGTAATTCCTAAGAACTTTGCGCTCTCAAGCGTACCCTGAAGCGAGAAATAGAAATTATCGGGGGCGAGGTTGACAGTCAGGCTGAGGTTGGAGACCGTAACGTCGAGTATACTTACAATATTTGCCGTTAACTGGCCTTCGAAGGTGATGCTGTCGTACATTTCGCCGCCGTCGTTTGTGAGGGACGCGGAGAGGTCGTCTACGAGCGAGGGCAGGAAGGCGATATCGATATACTGCGCGGTATCGATATTTTTAAGCGCATAGCTGAAGGAAGTTATCTGACTTTCCGTAAGCCTTGCAGAGGAGAGCGAAAGCCACTCTTCGCTTTGGCCTTCGGCGACGGCCGAAGAGGTTATGGCGTGGGTTGAGTGGTCTATTGCGCACTCCAGCGCCCCGAGCGAACCGACACTTAAGCCCATGCCGCCGAATATGGCGTCGAGGTCGACTGTAACGACGGTTGCGCCGTTATTGGTTGCGCCCGTTATTGCCGAGGCAAAGTCTGTTGTGAGCAGACCGTACAGAATATCCGAAAGGGAGTTTTTGCCCTCTTGGCTTAAAGCGACGGCCGACTGCGCCTCAACCGTCTGTGAAGGAATGAAGCCCGCGACTGTTTTAAGCATGTCGGTATCGCAGATTAAGTCGACGAGCGAACGCACCGTCTCATACAAGGTCTCCTGCGAGGCCTTTACCCTGAGGCCGTTGAGCGTTATGTTGAGTACCTGAGTGAGGTCTATGTAGAAGTTTGTATTTTTGCCCGATTTGTCGTTATCGATGATTACCGAGCCGTTCACGACAGCGCCTTTTATATTGAAGTTGAGGTCGAGCTGCATTACAGTGCCGCCGTAGGTGTTGTTCTTGACGTACATTTCGGCATGAACGAAGATATCCTTCATATCCTCCACTCCCGTTTTCGAGCCGTCGAGGTCGAAGGAAACGTTGTAGACGTTGTTGCCGAGAATGCTGTCCACAGAGATGGAACGGATGGCTTCGAACAGATTGTCGTAGACGAGCTTTATGAAGTTGTCGCCGCCAGAGGAGGAAGCTATCGAATAGTAATCGTCCTCAAGCTCGGCAAGTATGTTCTGCGCAAGCTTTTTTGAAGATTTGGAGAGCGTGAGCTCCGCGCCAGTAGCCAGAGCCGCGCCGTTTCCTTCGGCTGCCGCCGAATAGCTGAGCGTTATGCCCTCCTCTCCTGCGGAAACTGCGACGAAGTTTTCTGCCGCCCAGCCGAGCACTACCGAATGGCCGTCGGCCGTGAGCGTCATATCGTTGAGGGCGGATGCCCAGTCGGTACCTGAAATGAGGGAAAGAACGGCGAGAACCAAATCGTCGTGCGAGGCCGCGCGGGTTGCGGCAGATCTTGCGGAAAGGGTTGCCGCACCGCCGTTTGAGCCCGTGAGGACGGAGACGGCGGAAACTATTTTATTTATTTTGTCGGTTACGCCGTCTATGTCGGCGCGGGTGATTGAAAGGCCGACGTTATTTATAGCTAAGGTTACGATGGGGTCGCTTTGCGCCGCGTTGCCGTTGTAGACGAGCTTTAAAGCCAGCTCGTCGGCGGAGGAATTTTCGGCAAGGGATATGGCGAGGTCGAGCGCGACGGTGTTGTCGCCCTGCGCCCAGCCGATTTCGCCGTTGCCGTAAACGGCCGCCGTTATGCCGTCGATAGTTATGTATGCGGGGGAGTTTTTATCTATCGCAAAGGCGAGCGCGCCGTCATTGATAATACCGTTGACCTGCGTATATGCCTCAGTTACGAAGTTTACGAGGTCGGAAAGGTTGAGATATTCGCCCGAAGGCTTATCTACCCCCTCCGCTCCGCTCAGGGTTACGGAAAGGCCGATTTCATCCGCCGTGCCCGAAAGCTTGCCGTCCGCAAAGACGAGCGAAAGACTGCCGAGCGCGGGGGCGTTTAAGCCGAGCTGCGAAAGGAGGCTATCCATATCTATATCGGCTTTTACCATCTGCTTATCGGAGTAAACGCCCGTGAGTATGGAGGAGAAATCCGCCGTTATGAGATTTGCGGCGAGGTCGGACAAATCGACATCGACCTGAGGCATGCCAGAAGAAATATCGAGCTGCGCGACCGAAAGAAGATTGCCTATAGCCGTTGAAAGTTCGGCTATATCGCAATACACGCCGAGGGATACGGGCGAGCCGTTTATTGCCGTTACGCGCACATAGGCGGCGTTATCGATATAATAAATTGAAAGGTTTGCGCTGACAGGCATGCCGCCGTATTCGTACGCGAGGGATATATCCGCGGAGACGGCCTCCTGCGACGCATTGAAGGCGACGCCGGCAGAGATTGCAACATTGTGTTCCCCGAAGGCGTGGGAAAGGTCGAGTTCTACCTTTAAGTTATCGCTGCCGATGAGGTTTAAGATATCGACGACGGGCACGGCCGTAACCTGGCTGAAATCGATAAATCCCGAAGTATCGAACTGCGAAAAGTCAGTATCCTGCGTGTGCGCGCCTATGCTGAGCCACTGTTTGCCTGCATATTCCGCGCTCGCGGAGAAGGTTAAATCTTCGTTGAGCACGGCCGTGACCGAGCCGACGACAAAGCCGGCGTTTACGCCGAACTGCGCGAGCAGGCCGTCGACGTCGACTATCATAGTCTTGGCCGCAGTGGTCGAAGTGCAGGTTATGAACTGCGAAAAATCTGTTGTGGCGAGGCTGTATAAAATATCCGTCACCGAACTTTCTGCCGAAGCGTTGGCCGAGGCGGGATATGCGCCGCCGAGCAGACCGCTCTGCACGGCCGTACCGACGAGGTCGGAGAGCAGGCTGTAGAGGCTGTTTGCCGTGGTCGTTATTTTAAGATGGGGAATTTCTTTGCCCGTTATGTTGGTTACGGAAACGTAGAACTGCTCGCCTATGAGCGTTATGTTGAACTTGACTTCGACGCCGTTTACCTTTACCCACACGTCGAGGCCGGCGGCGTTGGAGCTTTCATCATACCCGCCGAATGCGAGGTTGGCGTTTACCTGCACGCCCGAGAGCGCGGGGATTGCCGAATTGTCGCCGTTGAGGCTGAAATCGAGGGCGTAAGCTCCGCCCAGCACTTCAGTTAAATCGACGGCGTTGAATGCGTCGAATATGTAATCGTAAACGACTTTTATTATGCCGTCGCCGTTCTTGGTGCTGGCGGGGGAACTCTGCTCTATCTGTCCGTTGACGTATGAATACACGTCGGCGCGGACGAGGTTGAACTGTCCGTTATAGGAGAATTTTTCGTAAACTGCGTCTATGCCGAGCGACAGGCCGCCTTGAGTGCCGAGTGTGACGTTTGCAGTGGCGTCGCCTATGTATCCGAGCGCGAGAGACCGGCCGTCGGACGTGAGGGTGAGGCTGTTTAAGAAATCTATCCACTCCCCTCCCGCGAGCATATCGAGAATGAGGGAAACGAGCCCCTCCTCACCCTCTTCGGAGGAATCGGTTGCGAGGGCGAGCGAGGAAATCTGGCTCTGCACGCCCGCAAGGTCGTCGGCGTAAATGTCGAGCGCGGCGCCGTTTATGGAAAGGCGCACGAGCGGCGTGTCGGCATCGGTCGTTCTGTTGTAGATTATCTTTAAATTGGTGGTTGCGGCGTCGCTTGCGCCCGCGAATTTTACGTTGATATCCGCCGCGACGCGGGTATTGCCCTTCCACCGTGCGCTGACAGAGCCTGTTACGTCGAGGCTCATATCGCCGTAGCTTATGAGGTTGCCGTCCGCGGGAATAACTATGTTGATTGCGCCGTTTTCAATTATGCCGTTTATTGTAGCGTACGCTTGAGTTACGACGCTTATAAGGTCGTCGAGCGCGAGATAACCGTCCGAAGGAACTTCAAGTTCACCTTCGGCGCCCTGCGCGGAGAGCGAGAGGCCGAGCGCGGGAAGCTCTGCCGAGAGAACGCCGCCGTAATTGTATGTAAGGCCGACGTTGCCGAAGGAACCTTCCACGCCGAAGAGACCTAAAATTTCGTCGAGGTTGCACGAAAGGCTTATGCGCGCGCCGTCCGCCGAGAGGCCGCCGAGTATTTGCGAAAAGTCGGCGGACAATACATTATTTATAATATCCGCTATGCCCGCCGAAACGTCCTGCTCGTCGGCTTCAGTGCCGCCGAGTTTGATATTTGCGGCATTTAAAAGCGCATTTACCGCATCGGAAAGGCCGCCGGCGGCGCAGCCGACGCTTAAATTTACCTCTTTGCCGTTGAGCGAAGTTACGTTTAAAATTATGTCGCCGTAAGTTTGAGGCTCATAGCTGTAATATGCGCTGACCGAGGCCGAAAATTCGCGGCCCTGATATGTATAAGAGATATCGGCGTCTGCGCCCGCCGCAAGGCCGTTTGCGTCGACGTATGCGGTCGCGTCGGCCTTGAGGCCCTTGAGCGCGTCGAGCTTTACCTGCTCGGAAGAGCCGTCGAGGGAAAGTTTTACTTCGATGAGGTCGGACGAGAGCAGATTGTAAATGTCCGCCGCGTAGAGCGCGAGGTCGGCTTCGGCGGAATTGGGATCGTGAGAGATTACGGGAGCGTCGGTAGTGCTGAGCGAGAGGGCCAGATCTATGCCATCGCCGCCGATGCTGACGCCCGAAACGGACGCCGAGGAGAACGACACGGCGTTATTTTCGCCGACGGTAAAATTGAGCACGGCGTCGACGCCAGCGCCGAGGCCGAGAAGGTTGCCATCATTCAAGGCGAGCGAAGCCGTGCCGTCGCCCTGAGTTAAAACGAGAGAGGAAAGAAGGCCGTCCAGAGCGCCTTCGGGAAGGGAAAGGCCGCTTCCCCCGCCGCCGTCGGAGGACAGGGCGAGCGCGGAGTTGAGTTCGTCCGCCCACTGCGCGAAGTTGTCGACGACGAGTTTTACGGCGGCGATATTGGCCGTCATGCCGAAGTCGTCGCCGTAGTAGGCGCGCGCTTTGCCGTCGGCGTATTCGACGTACAGCCCCTGCTCTTCGAGCGTTTTGCCGAGGCTGAGCTTTAAGTTGAGCGTGTTCAGGGGGTCGGCGATGTCGAGGCCGAGAAAGATATAACCCTTATATTCGTTCTGACCGAGCTTTAAAGCGACTTCGAACTGCTGGCCGCCGTTGAGAATGCCTGAAAAGCCGTTGGAGAGAACGCTCGTAACGTCGAGCGCGGCCGACCCGCCGCCCGAGGAGAGATTTGAATTGCCTACATATTGCTTGAAGTAGCTGTCGTAAAATGCGTAGTGCGCTTCGTCGAAGTCGGCTTCGTCGTAAGAATACTCTGCCGAGCTGCGCGAAGTGGAGGTTACGGTTATGCCTTTGTTGACTTTGGCCACCTCGTCCGTCTGGACGGAGAGCACGCGCCAGTCGCCGTCAAAGGTGAAAGTTAAATTTATCGTCTGGAATTCGGGGAAGCCGTTTAGTCCGCCCCTCGTTTTCATACCGTACTGATAATAATAGGTGCTGGCGGCGGGGTCGAGCGTGACCGACTGAGAATAGGTGCCGTCGCCGTTGTCGGTTGCGGCAGTGCTGTCGGTTATAGTCACGCCGTTTATTATATAATTGGTTATCTCCGTCTGGAACAGACCGTAAGTTGTGAGGTATGCCTGTTCGTCGAAGTAGTAGGGTTCGCCCGTATCCCACTGCGCCGTGAGGTTTGTAGTTTCGGAATCGGGCGCGGCACTGTAGCGCATATAAGCTTCGGGGCCGTTTTTGCCGTTTACGAAGCAGGCCTGCGAACCCGACTTGACCATCGAAGAATAGGTTATATCCGAGGAGATGGTTACGCCGTCGCGATAGTCCTTATAGCTCTTTGTATACTGCGTGGCAATGGAAGCCTGCGTTACGGTATACGTATAGCAATGGTACTGCGGCTGGGAATCGAGCACGTACGCCATGTAAGCGAGGTTTTCCTCCGCGGTGTGCGCGGTGGGAAGGCTGCCGTCCGCGGGGGGCTGAAGGCGGGTTATCTCCGTATCGGAAGGCGCTTCGGTTGCGGTGGATTTGCCGGCACAGGCGGTAAATCCCATTACGGACGCCGCTGCGCCCGCCGAAAGAAGCGCGGTTAATGTTGCACGTTTAATAAACTTGTTCATCAAACAACTCTCTGTCATAAATTGCACTGCGCGGACGACTTCCGCACGGTGCGTTTTTATTTTGGATTGAAGGCTTTGCGCCTATACCTTTTATAATGATAAGAAGCATTATAAACTAAAAATAAACATTGCGCGCGGGCGGCCGCACAGCCGCCCGCGTGCATTTATGATAAAACAAAATTGTCGCCGCGCAGGGCAAAAACGCTGTCTTTTATGCCAAAACAAGGGCTTTTTCGACGCGTTTTTACGCTTTTTACACACTTCTTCATTATATAATAAATAAAATAATATTTATTGATAAAAATTTGTGACGGAGCTAAAAAAATGGCGCATGCTGTTTATTTTAAATCGAGCAAGGGCGGCGCGGGCGCAACCACCTGTGCCGTGGGCACGGGTCTCAGCTTGGCTCGCAGGGGCGAACGCGTGCTGGTTGTTGACGGGGATGCGAACTTCCCCGCCGCGCTGACCGCGGCCGGGTGCGCGGGATTGCAGACATATACCCTTGAGGAGGCACGCAAGGGCGCATGCCGCGCAAAACAGGTAATCGTTGAGCACCCGCGCTGCCCCAACTTTTTTGTTATGCCGTGCGCGGGCTGCACGGAGGCAAAATTTATTGACGAGGCGACGGACGAGGTGAGCAATCTGTTCGACTGGGTACTGTGCGACGGCGCGGCGAAAAGCGCGTGCGGACGGGCGGCAGTTGTGTGCGAACCCTACCCTTTGGCAATAAAAGGGGCAGACATATGCCTTAACCAACTGCGCGACGGCGGTTTTAAAGATGTGGGAATAATCGTAAACAAGGTAAACGGCGGACTGATTTACGACGGAAAAATTATGCCGCCAAAAGACATAGCCGCGCTGCTGCACGCACCGCTTTGGGGCGTTATACCCGAAGACCTTGAAATGCCGCTCGGCGCCATGAAGGCGGAGAGCGTTAAAGCCTTTAAGATGACGGCCGCGCGCATGGCCGCGGGCGACGGGAAGATATATTCGCCCGCGCGGGGCTACGGCGGACCGGGCGGTTACATAAAAAGAAAAATGAGGAGCAGAATATGACTGAAGACATTGCGGCAGAACTTATATTCGAGCGGGAAGAAATGACCGAAGGCGAAAAGGAGTTGTTTTTGTGCGACTTTAAGAAGGTTTGCGCCGAGTACTTCGAGCCCGACGGCAACCCCGACATTAACATTACCCGCACGGCAGAAGGTTTTTCGGTGTGCATAATTTTCGGCGCGCGCAGGATAAAATCTTTCAGACGCGTCTGAAAATTCGCACGGACGCGCCCGACGGGGGGGGGACGAAAAGATTCGGACACGCAGAAGCGCGGCGCGGGGCAACATGCCCCGCGCCGCGCTTTATTTACAGCTTTATTTATCATTTATTTAATTTTGCCGTACCCGTCCCGCTCAGTCAGGCCGCCTGCGAAGGCGCGCCGGCCGCGGCGAGGGCGGCGACTACGGCCTGAAGTTCCTCGTCGGCATAGGTCACAGACCATTCGGCGGAGACCGCGTTGCAGCCGTCGTTTACCCCTATGCCGACATCGTGTATGCACGTGCCGTCGGGCCAGAAAATGCGCGCGACGGTAAGTTTTAACGCTTCGCCCGTATAATAAGTGAAAGTCGACTGCATGATGCCCTTGCCGTAAGTGCGGCAGTTTTTTTCGGCCGTGCCCGTGGCATCAAGGTAGCTCTGTGAAAAATCGGAGACGTAAATGTCCGAATAGTCAATAAGGCCGTCCGAAACGAGCACGCCTATCAATGCTTCCGACGCGCTGGCCGTGCCGTTGTTGGCGAGCACAGTTACGGGACAGTCCGCGGGGAGATAACAGGATTGGTCGGAGGTGAAGCCGTCCACGGCGTACTGCGTGCGGCTGCCGTCCTTGTATTCGGCGTACATGGCTATGGGAGAGCGGTCGGACAGATTGGCCGTGAACAGATGCGAAAGGCTCTGCATCACGCTGACGTAGCCGCCTCCGTTGTTGCGGAGGTCGAAAATGAGCGACGTGCAGCCCATGGCGTTGAATTGCTTTAAGAGCGCGGCCATTTCGTCGGCGGCGTTGCCGTAAAACTGCGATAGGCTTATGTATGCCGCGCCTTCGGGGAGATAAGAATACCTACCGCTTTCGGAATAATCCACAGACATTTCGCCCGAGGAATTATAAGATATAGTCCACTCGCCGTCGTCCGTCGCCATGTAGCAATAGCTCATGGTATAATTTTCCCTTGCCATGACGAAAGTGCCGCGGTCGGTGACGAGGGTGAACTGCTCGCCTTCGGCGCGGGCGTCGATAAAATCGGAAAAGTCCTGATTGTTCTCTATAGCGGTGCGCGTTCCGTCGGCGGCAACCCCTTCCTTTATAAAGGTGCCTGCGCGCAGACCGCTGCGCTGTGCCGGCGAATTGCCGAGCACCGAGGCGATGTATACGCCGCTCCCGCCCGAAAAGCCGGCGGATGAGGGAATGTACCGGTAACTTACGCCTATTCCGCTCCTGCTTCCTTCGTTGGACGCTGTGACGGCGTCGTACTCCTCGGCGGTGTAATACTGCGAATAGATATCGAGCACGTTGCCGCAGAGATTTTCGAGCCCGGCTTCGCGGATGGCGTCTTCGGAGACGTCGAGATAATAATATCTGTTTATCATGGACACGGCCCAGTCGAGGGTGGACGCATATATGCCGCACGCCGACATGAACGCGAGAGCAATCGACAATGCGGCCGCCGCGGCAACTGCGGCGGGACGATAAAATTTTTTGAACGACATATTATTCTTCAATTATAACCTACTTTGCGCGGTAGAGCGCGTACAAAATTGTGAGCGTTACGGCGTCTCTGAACGAGCAGGGGTCGAGGCCCGTTATTGCGCGCACCTTGTTGAGCCTGTAGATGAGCGTATTGCGGTGCATGAACAGCGAGCGCGCCGTGCGCGAGACGTTGAGGTCGTTTTCGAACAGGCTTGAAAGCGTTGTCATGAGCTCCCTGTCCTCAAAGATTTTGACAAAATTTTTGAGGTCGTAGCCTTCGAGCAGCTTTTCGCGCCTCGATTTTCCGAGGGCGGCGACTACCGCCGAAAGCGACAGCCCGCCGTGTTGCGTTAATGGCATTTTATCACCTGAATGAATGACTGGTGCGCGGATTTTGTAACATTGCGGCGTTTAAGCAATTCCGCGGCCTGATGCAAGTATTATATGACAAGCGGAAGGCGCCGTCTGATAAAATTTTGTCCGCGCACAATAATATTATACTACAGGGCAAAAAATTTTTCAATACATTTTATTAATGTCCTGCGCCATAAATTGCGCTGTGCGCCGCTGCATGCCCCGTCCTTGCGCGGCTCGCGTCGTGCGCAAGTCCGCGCAAGGACGGATTGCAAAAAAATTACAAAAAAAAGTGTGTAATATCAACAAAATTTTATTATTGACCTTGACATATAGCGAAAATTGTATTAAAATAAATGAAGTAGAAGTATTTTATTTCTTTGTTGATTTTTCAATCTGTAGGCGTGCGCCTTGCGCCGCGCGGCGAACGCGGCCGATGCGCTTAACTTTAAAAAACTGTTACGGAGATTTACTATGACAACTGCAAACAAACCATCCAAACTTAAAACCGCTGTAGTCGTAACCTACGTAATCGCAACGCTTTTGCTGATCGCGGGCTGGTTCGTGCCCGGATTCGGCTATGATAAGGGGCTCGAAATAGGCGATATGATGCTGTTCTGGTATATACCGGCCTTCATCAACGCGTTCTTCTTCCCCTTCCTCGACAAAGCCTTGATTACGGGTACGTTCGTAAGCGAACACGCCCTTCCCTCATTTACGGCGTTCGAATCGGAAATTATCCCCAACGTGGAACTGCATATTCCCGCGCTTATGGTGCTCGTTTATCTCGTAATAACCGTGCTCGCCATAATCTTCCTTATCCCCGTACTTGCAGGAAACAAGAACAAGAAGACCAGCCTGATAAGCGCTTACGTCATCGAAGGCGCCGCGCTCACCGCACTGGCCATACTCTTCCTCTTCTCCGCATGGGAAACAAATCTCGGCACGACAGTTACGGGTTATCTCAATCTCGTATGCGTATTCGCGGCAGTGCTCGTAGTGCTCTTCGTTCAGTCGATAATCGAAAAGAAGTCCTACGGCGTCGTGAAAATGTTCCTCTTCCTCTTCTCGGCTGCGGCATTCTTCTTCGCCATGTTCGCAATCGACAGGATATTCGAACGCTTATTCAGCTCGCTCAACGCTGAAGATACATGGACAAATATCCTCAACGCAATATCTGCCGAAGGTCAGCTGTACGCCGTAAACGGAGTTGCAATTTCCGGTTTCACCGCAATGAAGGAACTCATAGGCGCAACGCTTGCAGGCAATAACGTCATCTGGAATGCCGACAACGCGGTTACGCTCAACATCGTAAATATCTGCGTGCTCGCGCTCTTTGCGATACTCGCGCTCAACCTCTTCATCGATTTCTGCGGTCTCATGGCCAACAACAAGACCAATAAGGAGGGCGCTCTCAATCCCCACAAGGGCGGCAAGATATTCGGCATAGTAAGATATGCACTTGCGCTCGCTATCGCAATCGTCTTCCTCGTATGCGTAATCGTAGACGAGTCGCTTGATATCGGCGTATGCGCTTACTTCGCAATACTCTTCATACTCATCAACCTCGTAATAGACATAATAAGGCTTGCGCTCGTTCCTTCCCAGAAGAAAAAGGCTGAAGCACAGAAAGACAGCACCATGCAGCTCGCCGCCGAAGGCATTACGCAGTCGAGCGAAGAGCAGACCGATCTTATCAGCGACGAAATGCCCATACAGCCCTATGCTCCCGCTTATGCAGAGAGTGAAACTGTTGAGACAGACAGCGCCGTTGAAGAAGAGGCTTCAGAGCCCGTAGTTGAAGAAGTTCCCGAAGAGAGCGGCGTCATAGACGAACAGCTTAAGATTGAGGAACTTCCCGTTGACGACGGACTTGACAATAAGTCTGAAAAGCAGGAAGAACCTTACGTTTACACGCCGAGACCCGTCATTTACAACGGACCTTCGGATGCGTTCATCGATACTTTGACCACAGAGGAAAAGATTGAATTCAGCAAAGTATTCATCGACAAGACTAAGGGCAGCCTGCCTGCTAAGATGCCGGAGTATGAAATCGGCGGAAGCAACGAAGACTTCTTCCCCGCAATCTTCATCAACCTCGGCAGATTCCGCGCAATGCTTTCGAGCAGCCTGCTCCGCAAGATTTATAAATATCTCAACTCCAAATAATTGAGTTTTAAAACTGACGCCGTCGGCAAGGCAAATTGCCGACGGCGTTTTTGCGCGGTGACCGCGTTGTCGGCAACGTACCGTTGCATCTGACTCCACAAGCGGCGTGTCGCCGCGGACATACTCCGCAAGCGGGCTGTTTTGCTTAAACCCTACTCCCCTTGCGGCCAACAATTAAGTTACTTCGTGCCCTACTCCTCTTTCGGACAACAAGCGGCGTGTCGCCGCGGACGTGCTCCGCAATCGGGCAATTATAATATACCATGCTCCTCTTGCGGCCGATAAGCAGCGGACACTGCGTCCATATGTCATCTTGAGCGAAACGAACGAAGTGAGTGAAGTCGAAAGATCTTGTTTGAATTATATCCATGCAAGATACATTCGACTGCGCTCGTCGGGTTGAAAGCCACTCCTCGCTCAGCTCAGTATGGCAAAAGAGGCGATTGGAATGACAATGGAATGGTGACCACGCTGTGGTCCAACCTTTCGGGCGAAAGGCCAAATAAAAGACGCCGCGCACAGCAATTTTGCTGCGCGCGGCGTCTTTTTAATAAATTGTTCCGCACTAAATAATTGTGCCGTTGATTTTGATTTTTGCCGTTATAGCGTCGCCGTCAAGGGAAATGTTGCCATCGCAGACAACGTTTACGATATACAATCCCCTGCCGTTCTCGGCGAGAATGTCCGGCAGGTTGCGGCGGATGCAAAAAGCTTTTGCGCCCTCGGAAGACACGCTTATGACTATATCGCTGCCGTCTACACCGCCGCAAAAACGGGCCGTGCTGCCGCAATGGCGGATGGCGTTGGTTAAAAGTTCGCACCCGACGAGGCGGCTGAAAAACACGTCGTCTTCCGTGAGGCCGCAGCCGCGCAGATATTCTTCGAACTGATGAAGGCGGTCGGACATGTCGGTTAAGTTGTCGACGTCAAATGTCATCATTTTGTAAGAGCGTCCTTTAATTTGCCGATGATTTTGCGCTCGGCGCGCGAAACGAACATCTGACTGACGCCGAGTATTTTGCCCGTTTCGGCCTGGGATTTGCCATCGATGAAGCGCAGTTTTATTACCTTCTGTTCGGTGGGGTCGAGCTTGGAAATTTCCGTTCTCAGCGCGTCAACGTCCTCGAATTTTTCAAAAGACGAGCTGTCGTCGGCGAGAACTTCGTAAAGCGGAGCTTCGCTGTCGCCGTTGCTGACGGGGGCGTCGAGCGAGACGGGTGATTTATTTTCCATCGCCTCGATTATTGACTCTTCGTCCTCGCCAAGAATTTCCGAAAGCTGTTTTACGGTGGGTTTTGTGCCGTTTTTTGTATAGTAACTGTTGATTGCGTCCTTTACCCTTGCTGAGAGCGCATACAGCTTGCGCGGCAGGCGGACGGAGCGCGAATAATCGCGGAAGTAGTTGCGTATGATGCCCGTTATTGTGGGCGTTATATATGTGGTGAACTGATTGCCGAGGTCGGGGTCGAATTTTTCGACGCCCGAAATGAGAGCTTCGGACGCGACCTGAAAAAGGTCGTCGTACTCCACTCCCCTGCCCGCAAACTTTTTTGCGAGAATTTCGGCAACGTACATATAATTTTCTACCAGCTCGTTGCGTATTTTAATGTCGCCCGTGCGGCGGTATTGACGGAAGAGCTCGGCCGCTTTTTCGTTGGATATCATACCTTTAATATAACTTTTTTAATGGCCTTGCCGCACTTTTCGATTTCGCACGAGGAGACAAGCGCGGATAGCAGCGCGAGGGACAGTTCGTTTTCGCCCTCGCTGAGCGTGCCCGCGTCGGTGCCGCAAATCTCCGCGCCGACGCCGCCAAAGGTGTGCAGAATTACCTCCGCGCCGTCGAAACCGCAGTTTTTGAGCATTAAACAGCTTTCGGTGACGCAGACTTTGAAATCTTCGGTGGCGTCGATGTCGAGTTCGGCCGCCGCGCACACGCCGCCCACGGCCAGCCTGAGGGCGGTGTAATATTTACTGTCGGAAAGACAGAAAGCGAGCTTGAAATCTTTCATTATTGCAACTCCACAAGTTTATCGAGCGCGCATATTTCAAACAATTTTCTTATGCGCGGGCTTAAATTTTTTACGATAAGCTTTTTTCCGTCGGCTTTGAGACCTTTATAAACCTTGACGATGGCGCCGAGAATGGTGCTGTCGACAAAGGCGAGGTCGGTGCAATCGAGCACTATGTCGCGCTTGTCTGCGTTGTAATGGCTGAAGATGACGGAATCGAACTGTTCATATACGGATGCGTCGACTTCGCCGCCTAAAGTTACCGTTATTGTTTGGGGCGTCTGCGACGTTACCTCGATTTTATAATTCATAAATAAAAACTCCTGTTCTTTATATAATATAAACGCTTTCAGCGCCTGACAAAACCATTTTATCACAACTTTTGCCCACTTTCAAGCCAAATTTGTTCAAATTATATTTTTATGCGCTCGCATGTTTAAATATGCAAATCACGGTACACGGACACACATTTTATACACAAATAATTCATTTGACAACAAAGTGCATTTATGGTATAATTCTCTAAATATACCTGAATAATTTATTGGAAGTGATTTAATTTGGATTTTAATGCAGCAAACCTTATTGTAAAGTATTCGCACACCATATCGGAACTCGCCAAAATCGAGCAGGCCGACAGGATAGACCCTGCGCTTTACGACGCGTACGACGTTAAAAGGGGATTAAGAGACAAAAACGGCAAGGGCGTGCTTTGCGGCCTTACCGAAATTTCTGAAGTTACGAGCTGGGAGACGGTTGACGGCGAAAAGAGACCCATACCCGGCATACTCTGCTACAGGGGGTATAACATAAAAGACCTCGTTGCAAATTGCGTGAAAGAGAACAGATTCGGCTTTGAAGAGACAATTCACCTTCTGCTGTTCGGAAACCTGCCCAATAAGTCCGAGCTTAAAGACTTTTCCGACATGCTCGCCGAATTCATGGTTCTGCCCCGCAACTTCGTGCGCGACGTCATAATGAAGAACCCTTCGAGCGATATCATGAACATGCTGGCGAGGTGCGTGCTTTCGCTTTACAGCTATGACCCCGACCCCGATAACATAATGATTTCCAACGTGCTCCGCCAGAGTCTGCAGCTGATTGCGCAGTTCCCCATGCTTGCGGCGTACTCGTTCCGCGCGTACAAATATTACGACGTGAGCGACGCTTCGCTGATCATACACAAACCTCTGCCCGATTATTCCATGGCGCAGAACCTTTTGCACATACTGCGCAAGGACAACACCTTTACCGACCTTGAAGCCAAGGTGCTGGATATTTGCCTTATGCTGCACGCCGACCACGGCGGCGGCAACAACTCCACATTCACCACCCACGTGGTAACGTCTTCGGGCACGGACACGTATTCCTCCACCGTAGCATCGCTCGGCTCCTTAAAGGGCCCCAAGCACGGCGGCGCCAACATAAAGGTAAAGCAGATGTTCTCCAATATAAAGGAGAACGTGCCCGACTGGAAGGAAAGCACCATCCGCGATTACGTGAGCAAGATACTCAACAGAAAGGCGTTTGACCGAAGCGGGTTGGTTTACGGCATGGGGCACGCAGTTTACACCATATCCGACCCCCGCGCCGAAGTGCTTAAAAAATACGCCGGCAAGCTTGCCGCCGAAAAGGGCCGGGAAGACGAATTCGAGCTTTACAACACGGTTGCGAAGGTAGCTTCCGAACTCGTGCAGGAACAGCGCAACACCCACAAGCCCGTAAACCCCAACGTAGACTTCTATTCGGGCCTCGTTTATTCCATGCTCAACATACCCGACGCGCTCTACACCCCTCTCTTTGCAATAGCGAGGATTGCGGGCTGGTCGGCGCACAGAATCGAGGAGCTTGTAAACGGTAACAAGATTATACGCCCCGCATACCAGTGCGTGCAGGACAGGCGCGAATATGTAAAACTGGAAGACAGAAAATAAAATACGCGGCATGATATGCCGCCGAAAAGCCAAAATTAAAGCCCCGCTTCAGGCGGGGCTTTTTTGCCGCCCTGCGGGCCTTACAAGGCCCGCAGGGCGGCTTTGCAATTACTTTGTTATGCGCGGAATTTCGGGTGCGAGAGAGCTCGTGAACGAATAATTTTTCCCGCCCAAGTCAAATGAAATGAGGTACGAGCACAGAAGCTGCCTTTTAAAGCCGTATTTTGCGTTGAGAGCCTCGTCGCCGTACTTTTCATCGCCGAGCACGGGACAGCCTATGTGCGCCATGTGGGCGCGTATCTGGTGCGTTTTGCCCGTATGCAGAATGACCTTTACCTTTGCGAGGCCGTTTGCTTTTGACATCACCTCGTACTGCGTGCGTATGGGGACAAAGCCTTGGGCGGGAGAATCGCATATGCGGACGAGACTTCTTTTTTCGTCCTTTTTGAGGTAGGCCGTCATGTCCGCCGACGGGCGGAGGAAATTATCTTTGCAGATGCAGATGTACTCCTTGCGCACGGCGCGCTCTTTGAAAAGGTTTTTGAGCTCCTCCGCCGTTTTATCGTCGCGGGCGAAGATGATGACGCCGCAGGTGTTTCTGTCGAGGCGGTGAACGGCGGTGAGGCCGAGTTCGGAGGCGAGCGCTTCGGTGGAAACGCCGCTCAATTTATCGGCCACATATATATGTTGCCCCGCATATATGGTTGAATGACTGGGCTTGGACTCCATTTTTAAAGTGGTGTAATACACGACCTCATCCCCCGCCTTCAGCGATACATTGGAGCGCACTTTTGCACCGTTGACGCGGACGTCGGCCGAGCGCAACAGGGCGGAAAGATAAAAACTGCCCTGCGGATAGACCGAATCGGTGAAATCTTTTAAATTGGACGGCGAGGTTACGGTGAATTTTTTCATAAAAGGCAAAATATAAAGTGCGTCAGATATGCGAACAGGAAGGCGAACGCCAGCTGGGTTACGTTGTATTTGAGCGTAGTTTTCCAGCCTATTTCCCTGCACGACGAGGCATAGGCCGAGATGCAGGCGGGACAGGTCAGCACGAACACGCAGCATGCCGCGGCCGCGGGAAGAGGCAGCGTTACGCCGCCCATAAGCATGGATATCGAGGCCGCAACGTTTTCCTTGGCGGCAAAGCCCGTTATAAATGCGTAAGCCAGCCGCCAGTCGTCCACGCCCATGGGTCTGAACAGCGGCAGAATGGCGCGGCATATGGCGGCGAGAATGCTGTCCTCCTCTCCGCACAGCGAAAACGAAGGGGACAGATGGCTTAAAAGCCAGCTGGCCATGCAGAACACGGCGACGATGGTCGTCACCTTTATTATAAACGATGTCAGCTGAAAATACAACTTGTTTGCGACGGCAAAAAGCGACGGGCGCGTTATGGGGGTAATTTCAGAGACGAGCCCTTCGCCGTCGCCCTTTAAAAACAGCGAGAGCCCGACGGCCAGCGCGACGCCTGCAAAATACAGCGCGCACACGGCGGGGAACGGGTCGGCAAAGAGCGGAGAGAGAAAGGTTAAAAATACGGGCAGTTTTGCGCCGCAGGGCACGTAAGGCAGCACGGCTATGGTGCGCGAACGTGCGGACTGCGTGGAAAAACCGCGCGCAGTTGTTATGGCCGCGGCCGTGCAGCCCAGCCCCGAAATGAGGCAGAAGGCCGCGCGGCCCGAAAGCTTTACCTTTTCGAATATGCCGTCGGTGACAAAGCACAAAGCGCTCATGGCGCCGCTTTCGTCGAGCAGTATGAGCACGAGATACAATATGGCGAGCTGGGGCGCGAAGGAAAGCACCCCTCCCACGCCGCCCAGAAGACCGTCGCAGAAAAAGGACGAAAAGGCCGCGCTCTGCATATGCGAGGATAAAAGGCCAGCCAAGCGCACGCAGATTAGCTCTTCCCCCCACCCTTTTAAAAGCGCGCCGGGCATGGAGGGATAAAAGGTTAAAAAGAAGGTTAAAACCATGGCCGACATGAATATGAGCGGCGCGAAAATTTTACTGTAAAAGGGCTTTTCAAATGCGCGGATTGAACAGTTTCCCCCGTAGTATACCTCGTTGAGCGACACATTGCCCTTAGAGACGGGCTTTATGAGCGCGCCCGAGAGGGCGATTTTTTTGAATGCCTTAAAGGGGCAGTCGTACACGGGAACGCCGAGATATGACTGAAGTTTTTGCGCATCTACAAAGCCGCCGCGCGCATTAAGCGCGCGCGTTTTAGTGAGGTAGACGACGACGTTTTTGTTGAGAGAAATGAGCTTTTTTGTGAGGTTGAGCGAGTTGACCAAAGTCAGGCTGTCCACGACGTCGACGATGACGTCGGCTTTTCGTATGCTCTTGGCCGCCTCCCCTTCCTCCATGGTGTAAGCCTCGAATGAATACAGCCCGGGGCTGTCGGTGAAATAAACTTTTCCTACGCGCTTGGTTGCGGAAGTTGTGGTTACGCCGTGGAAGTTGCCAGTCTTTAAACGGCTGTGAGTGAGATAATTGAAGAGCGTCGTTTTGCCCGCGTTGGGGTTGCCGGCAAGCACTACTTGCAAAGTTCCACCTCTATGCTCTTTGCAACGGCGCGGCGGATTGCGACGCGCGTGGCGCCTACACCCGCGAGTATGCCTGAATTAAACAGGCTGAAACCCAGCGCGGTGACAATCTGCCCGCAGACAATGCCCAATGCAGAAAGGCGGGCGGCGACCGCGCCGCCCGACGAAATTTTAATAATTTTGCCGCTCTGGCCCTTTTTTAAATCGAAAACGCTCATAGTATAAACTATGAGCGCGCATTTTGCGTTATGACGGCGGAAATTATAAAAATGAATAAGCCTGAGGCAAGTGCTTATAAGCATTTGCCTCAGGCTTTCATGTTTTTGCGTCAGTTAAGGCATATATCTGGGGCAATCAGATTTTTGCGACGGTTAAAGTTACCTTTTCGCCGTTTATCGACTGCTCCTTCGTGAAACCCTGACCCTCGCCTTCTTCAATGCTCTGCGCGAGTACGTCGGCCGCGAAGGCGCCCTTTTTGAGCACTTTCTTCGCCCTGCCTTCCGCCCTGAAGTATACCTTGATTCTGTCGGTCACTTCAAAGCCGGCCTCTTTACGCATGTTCTGAATTTTGGAGACGAGTTCGCGCTCGATGCCCTCTTCAATCAGCTCTTCTGTGAGGGTTGAATCGAGGGCGACGGTTATGCCCTTGTCCGCCGCGGCGACGTAGCCTTGAGCCGATTGGGTGAAAATCTGCAAATCGTCCTGCGTCAGGCTTACGCCGATGTCGGCAATTTCGTAAACGCCGCCGTCCTTTACGGCCGCGACCACTTCATCCGCGTTGCAGGTGTTTAAGAAAGCGGAAATCTGGCCGAGTTTTTTGCCGTACCTGGGGCCGAGCGTTTTGAGCTGGGGCTTTAATTTATAGGTGATATATTTGGTTGCGTCGTCGGCGACGGTGAACTGCTTGACATTGAGTTCGTCCAGCACTATGCGCTCTTCATCGGGGGTGAGCGAGAAATCGCGCGCGGTTACGACGACCATTTTTGAAAGGGGCTGGCGGTTCTTTAAGTTGCCTGCATTGCGCGCCGCGCGGCCTAAAACAACGATATCGAGAACGCCGTCCATCCCGCGCTCCAAAGTACTGTCTATCATGCTTTCGTCCGCAACGGGGAAGTCGCATAGATGCACCGATTCGGGCGCGTCTTTATAGAAAGCGGGGACGAGATTTTTATAAATCATTTCCGCAATGAACGGAGTATAGGGCGCGGTCAATTTTGCGATTGTCACTAAAACGGTGTAAAGCGTGGTGTATGCCGCCGCTTTGTCGTCGGTCATGTCGCTGCCCCAATAGCGTTCCCTGCCCCTGCGCACGTACCAGTTGGAGAGCACGTCGACAAAGTCCTGAATGGCCCTTGACGATTCGGTGATTTCGTAGCGGGCGAGGTGCTCGTCCACGAGTTTTACGAGCGAATTGAGCTTGGAGAGAATCCACTTATCCATCAAAGACAGCTTGCAGTCCTTCAGGTCATAGTCGGCGGGGTTGTATTTATCTATTTCGGCATACAGCGTGAAGAACGCGTAGGTGTTCCAAAGAGTGCCGATATATTTGCGCTGAACTTCGGAGACGGCTTCTTCATAGAACCTCGAAGGAAGCCAGGGGGCCGAAGATGTGTAAAAATACCAGCGCACGGCGTCGGCGCCCTGCTTGTCGAGAACAGACCACGGGTCGACGACGTTGCCCTTGTGCTTGGACATTTTTATGCCGTTTTTATCGTTGACGTGACCTAAAACTATGCAGTTTTTGAAGGGCGCGCGGCCGAACAGAATGGTGTTGATGACGAGCAGCGTATAGAACCAGCCGCGCGTCTGGTCGACGGCTTCGGAGATGAAGTCAGCGGGGAAGGTTTCGTCGAACAGGTTTTTGTTCTCGAAAGGATAGTGATACTGCGCGAAGGGCATGGAACCGGAGTCGAACCAGCAGTCTATGACTTCGGGCGTGCGCTTCATTTTGCCGCCGCACCTGGGGCAGGTGCAGGTTAAGTTATCGAGGTAAGGGCGGTGAAGTTCGATATCCTTATCCGCGGGTATACCGCACTTTTCTTTAAGTTCGGCCTTGGAGCCGATGACTTCTATCTCGCCGCAGTCGGGGCAGACCCAAACGGGCAGGGGCGTACCCCAGTACCTGTCGCGCGAAAGGCCCCAGTCGATGACGTTTTCAAGGAAGTTGCCCATGCGGCCTTCCTTTATGGTTTCGGGCATCCAGTTTACAGAGCGATTGGCAGCGATTATATCGTCCTTGACCTTGGTTACGCGTATGAACCACGACGAGCGCGCGTAATACAGAAGGGGCGTATCGCAGCGCCAACAATGGGGATAGTCGTGTTCGAAGGGAATGACCCTGAAGAGCTTGCCCTCCTCCTCCAGCCTTTCGATTATGAGTTTATCCGCCTTTTTGGCGAAAATGCCGTCGAGCGAAGGGAAGCGCTTGTCGAAGCACCCCTGTTCGTTGACGAGCTGGACGACGGGAAGGTTATACTTTTGCCCGACTTTATAGTCGTCCTCGCCGAAAGCGGGCGCGATGTGAACGACGCCCGTGCCGTCGCCCATGGTTACGTAATTGTCGCAGACGACATAGTGCGCCTTTGCGGGCGAAGCCGAAGGGCTTATGCGCTTTATCTCCTCGGTGGTTTCGTTAAAGAGCGGTTGATATTCAAGCCCCTCCCACTCCTTGCCGGGTTTTTCTTCCAGAATTTTATATTCTTCGAAGAAGTTGCCTAAAAGCGCTTTTGCAAGTATATACTGCTCTTCTCCCGCCTGAATTTTAACATAAGGCTCATTGGGATTTACGCAGAGCGCGACGTTTGAAGGCAGTGTCCAAGGCGTGGTTGTCCACGCAAGGATATACAGGTTTTCCTTACTTTCCTGATTTTTGACCCTGAAACGGGCGACTACGGAGTTTTCTTTGACCGTTTTATAGCCCTGAGCCACCTCGTGCGAGGAGAGCGCCGTGCCGCAGCGGGGGCAATAGGGCACAATTTTATGGCCCTTGTATAAAAGGCCCTTTTTGTGCATTTCCTTTAAGGCCCACCACTCCGACTCGATATAATTGTCGTCGTAGGTGACGTAGGGGTGTTCCATGTCGACCCAGTAGCCGACGCGCTCGGACATTTTTTCCCACTCGGACTTATATTTCCAGACCGACTGTTTGCACTGCTTAATAAAGGGCTCTATGCCGTATTTTTCAATCTGCTGTTTGCCGTTTATGCCGAGAGATTTTTCGACTTCGAGCTCGACGGGCAGGCCGTGCGTATCCCAGCCGGCTTTGCGCAGAACGTGTTTGCCCTTCATGGTCTGGTAACGGGGGATGATATCCTTCATAACCCTCGTTAAAATGTGGCCGATATGCGGCTTGCCGTTGGCCGTGGGAGGGCCGTCGTAGAAGGAAAACTCCTCGCCGCCTTCATTCTTTTTGACCGATTTTTCAAAGATATCGTTGTCTTCCCAGAATTTATTGATTTGTTTTTCGCGTTCGACAAAATTTAAGGAAGTGTCAACCTTTTCGTACATAAATTACTCCTCAATTATATTCTCAAAAGTTTTGGCTGGCGCCGCATCGCCTTATGTCATCTTGAGCGTAGCGAGTTCTGCGAGCGAAGTCGAAAGATCTTGTCCGGTTAATACCATGCAAGATACATTCGACTGCGCAGGGTTAAACCCTGCTCCGCTCAGTATGACACGGCGGAGCGAAGCGCGGATAATATCGCATCTCTCCACACATTCTTGCGCGCTATTCAATTAAAAAAACACCATATAAGCGCCGTTTGGACACTTATATAGTGCTTGTAAACCACCAAAACAAACTATCATTTGCCGCAGTTTTAACGGGTTGCGAATCCGTGCGCCCTTACTCTTCAAAAAAATTTGGGGGCGCAGGCTGAAAGGTGATATCCGCAAAATTGCCCGAACCGCTTTCACCTGCCGCGGAACTCTCTGCAAGGCTTTATATTTTGCGGCGTTGTCCTTTGTAAACGCCTTTAAAGATTGAATTGTAACCATATTATATATAATTTTGCCGCGGTTGTAAAGTGTTTTGAGGCAAAATTTTATGTATTAACTATATTAACTGAATTAATTGTATTAGCAAAATTGTATTAATTGTATTGCAAAATTATCAGAACGTATTGCATTCAGCCGCCCAAAGGTATCTGCGCGGCGGCGTTTTGGGACATAGGCGCAAAGTCGCCCGAAAGGTATTTGTTCAAGCCTTCGGCCGCAATCATGGCGGCGTTGTCCGTGCAGAATTTGACCTGCGGCAGGACGAGTTTTAAATTGCTTTTGCGGCACTCCTCGGAAAGTCTTTGGCGAAGGTACGAATTTGCGATTACCCCGCCGCCCGCCGTGACCGTGTTTACGCCGAGGCTTAAAGCAAATTTAACCGTATTGTCGACAAGGGGGTCTATTGCGGCTTTCTGGAATGACGCCGCAACGTCCGGGGCATTGACCGGTTCGCCCTTCTGCGATAAATTGTGGCAATAGTTTATAACGGCCGTCTTTAAGCCGCTGTACGAAAAGCAGGGACTTTGGCTGTGCTTTACGAGCGCGGAGGGAAAATCTATGCAGGCTTTTCCGCCCTCTGCCGCGCGCTGGATATTGGGGCCGCCGGGATACGGCAGTCCGAGAACGCGGGCGCATTTATCGAAAGCTTCGCCTGCGGCGTCGTCGAGCGTCTTTGCGAGCACTTCAAAGTGCGTGAAACTTTTTGTATGGAGAACGGCCGTGTGACCGCCGCTTGCGAGCAATGTTACAAAGGGCGGTTTTAAGGAAGGATCGTCGAGGTATGCCGCTGCGAGATGACCGCGGATGTGGTTGACGGCTATTAAAGGCACATTCAACGCATACGCGAGTCCCTTGGCAAAGGACAGCCCGACGAGGAGCGCGCCCAGAAGCCCCGCGCCGTATGTTACGGCCACCGCGTCTATGTCGCGCACGGTTATATGAGCCTCGTTCAAGGCGCGCAGAACTACTTCGTCCACGGCCTCGGTGTGGGCGCGCGAGGCTATTTCAGGCACCACTCCGCCGTATTTCGCCTGTTCCGAGGCGGAGGAAATTATGCAGTTTGAAAGCAGTTTTCTGCCCCTGATGACGGCGCAGGCCGTTTCGTCGCAGCTGCTTTCTATGCCTAAAATTATGGGTTCGGGCTTGATTTTATAATTGGATATATCGTACATAAAAATAATTAACGCCGCGGCGGCATGCGCCGCCGCGGCAATTTTTTCCGCAATTCATTGCCCCGACGGGAATAATTCCGCAGGGCAGTAAGGCCGCGCAGGGCGGCACAATTTTATTCGGATTAAACGGGGTCGTCGAAACCTTCGGTATTGCCCTCGTAATCTTCGAATCCGCTGGGTTCGGCGAGCGCTTCGTATTCGGGAACGGGCGCGGCGGCACCGTATTCGTCCTTTTCGACGGCAGCGGAAACGACGTTGACGGGCGTCTTTACGCGGATGACCCTGCGTGCTTCGGGCACCTTGCGGAGAAGGTCCTTGAGTGCCGAAAGAAGACCGGAACAATAAGATATCAAGGGGTCAACCTGCTTTGTTGTGTAACAGCCGAGCATAAGCATTGCATTTGCTATGTAAACCGTGCGGTTGAGCTGTACGACGGCGTTGTTGGCGACTTCGATTTTTGCACCGCGCTCGGCAATCATATCTACGCTGGCGAGATTTGAGCCGGCTTCCACACCGCTTAAAAGCAACTGCTCTCTTAAGTTTCTGCCTTCGCGGACAAAAACCTGACTGTTATAGAGCACGACCAGCCTTTTGACGAGCTCTTCGCCCGCTTCGGACATCCTGACGACGTCGGTTTTTTCGCTTGTGACTTTTTTTGACATATTCATTCTCCTCCGGCAGCATAAGCTGATACAAATGCGCCCAGCGGCGCAGGTTGCGCAGAACGGCGCGGTTTAAAAATATTTATGCGCGCCGCGCGCGGTTGGTTGCAAGATATATGCGGGGCAACGTATATGCCGCCCCAAAAAGTTTTTAAACGGTTTTCTTTAAATAATCTATTATGAAACCCTGAATGTCGCCGTCCATCACCGCCTGAATATTGGTGTTTTCGTATCCCGTGCGGTGGTCTTTGACGAGGGTGTACGGACAGAATACGTAGGAGCGTATCTGACTGCCCCACTCTATCTTTTTGATTTCGCCTTTGAGTTCGGCGTCGGCCGCCTCCCTTTCGGCAATCTGCCTTTCCAGAAGTTTTGCGCGCAGGTACTGGAAGGCCATTTCCTTATTCTGGAGCTGGCTGCGCTCGTTCTGGCAGGTGACGACTATGCCCGTGGGGAAGTGGGTGATGCGGATAGCCGTTTCGGTTTTGTTGACCTTCTGGCCTCCCGCGCCGGATGAACGGTAGACGTCTATCCTTATATCCTCGTCGCGGATGACGACTTCTGCGTCGTCGTCGACTTCAGGCATTACCTCGAGCGAGGCAAAGGACGTATGGCGGCGCTTGTTGGAATCGAAGGGGGAAATGCGCACCAGACGGTGCACGCCCTTTTCCGCCTTTAAAAAGCCGTAGGCGTTTTCGCCCTCGACTTTGAACGAAACCGACTTTATGCCCGCTTCGTCGCCGTTTTCGAGGTCGAGTTCGGTGACCTTGAATCCCTGCTGTTCGCAGTAGCGGCAGTACATGCGGTAGAGCATCTGCGTCCAATCGCACGCCTCGGTGCCGCCGGCGCCCGCGTGGAGGTTTAAAATGGCGTTGTTTGCGTCATACTTGCCCTTCAGCAGCGCGCGTATGCGCATGTTTTCAATGTCGTCCTCGGCCGTTTTAATCATGTCCTCGAGCTCGGGAATGAGACTTTCGTCGTCGGCTTCCTCAATGAGGTCTATAAAGGTTTTTGCCTCCTCTATGGCCTTTGCGCCTTTGTTATATGAATTTATTTTGCCTTCGATGGAGGATATTTCGCGCCCTATCTTTTTGGACTTTTCAAGATCCTGCCACACCTCCGGCTTTTCCTGTTCGGCCTTGAGCTCGTCGAGTCTGCCGTCGAGATTGTCGATATCGAGGGCGTACTTTGCCTCTGCAAGGGTGTCCTGCATGGACTTGAGCCTGAGCCTGTAATCGTCTGCTTTAAACATTAATTATTAATCCTTTTTGGGTCTGTGAATGCGCACGTCATCGGGCACGAAGTTGCCTTTTTCGTCCGTGGGAAGGGGCGCGGGGCGCTGTTCGGGAGCGCTCTGAGCGGGAGCTGCGGCCGGCTTTTCGGGAACCGTATTATCCGCAGGCGCCGAGGGCTGCTGTGCACCGTTCTGCACGGGCGTTGCCGGCTGCTGGGCGGGAGCGGGATTGACGCGGCGGACCATGCCGTTTGCGCCGCGCACCATGTTGCCCTGCTGGCGCGGAGGCTGGGGCTGGGCGGGTATGCGGACAATTCTGCCCTTCAAAAGGCGGGAGATGGTGATGGTCTGAATGCGCTCGATCATCTCCTCGAACATTTCGTGACCTTCCTGCTTGTATGCGATGACGGGGTCCTGCTGGGCGTAGCCGCGCAGACCTATGCCCTTGCGGAGCTGGTCCATGGCGTCGATGTGGTCTATCCAGTTTCTGTCGACGGCGCGGAGAAGTTCGTTGCGCTCAACCTGATGATAGTCTACCTGGCCGTGCGTTTCTTTAGAGATATTTTCAATCTTTTGCTCGTAAGATTTGGTGACTTCCTTTGATATCTTCTGAATGGCGTATTCGTAATCCCACTTTTCGAGCATTTCGTGGGTGATTTCGAACTGGCACTCATCGGGATATACCTTCTGCTTCAATGCGGCGTTCAGAGCTTCCTCGTCCCACTGTTCGGGCATGGCGTCGGTGTTTACCGTTTCGCGAACGATTTTTTCGACATAGTCGGGGATATACTTGAGCATCTGGTCGTGCACGTCGCCGCCGCGGAGGACGTTGAGACGCTCGGAATAGATGAGCTTGCGCTGTTCGTTCATGACTTCGTCGTACTGCAGCGTGTGCTTGCGGGCGCTGAAGTTGCGGCCCTCTATGGCCATCTGCGCGCTTTCTATCGAGCGCGACAGCATTTTGGACTGAAGGCAGTCGTCCTCGTCCATGAGGGTGGAATATATGGCCTTGAGCTTTTCGCCGCCGAAGCGCTTTGCGAGGTCGTCTTCGAGGGAGATGAAGAATACCGATGCGCCGGGGTCGCCCTGACGGCCGGCACGGCCGCGGAGCTGGTTGTCTATGCGGCGCGATTCGTGGCGCTCGGTGCCGATTATGCACAGGCCGCCCGCCGCGATGACCTTTTCCTTTTCGGCGTCGGTTTCGGCTTTATACATATTGTAAAGGTCGGCGTACCTCTTCCTCGCGGTCTGCTCCTCTTCGGTGAAGGGGCGGTCGGCGTAAGAGATGGCCACTTCTATCATGTCGTGGTCGTAGCTTTCCTCCCTCATGCGCTTTTTGGCGAGGTATTCGGGGTTGCCGCCGAGCAGAATGTCGGTGCCGCGGCCCGCCATGTTGGTGGCTATGGTGACGGCGCCGTACCTGCCCGCCTGCGCGACTATTTCAGCCTCGCGGGCGTGGTTTTTGGCGTTTAAGATATTATGCTTTATGCCGTTGCGGCGGAGAAGGCGGGAAATTTCTTCCGATTTGTCGACGGTTACCGTACCGATGAGCACGGGCTGGCCGTTGGCGTGGCGGTCTATAACTTCCTGAACGATGGCCTTCTTTTTGCTTTCGACGGTTGAGAAAATTTTATCGGGATAGTCTATGCGCTGTACGGGCTTGTTTGTGGGGATGCAGACGACGTCGAGCGAGTAAATGGTTCTGAACTCGGCCTCTTCGGTCTTGGCGGTACCCGTCATGCCAGAAAGTTTGTTGTACAGCCTGAAGTAGTTCTGGAAGGTAACGGTGGCGTGCGTTTTGTTTTCTTCGCGCACCTTTACGTGTTCCTTAGCCTCTATTGCCTGATGAAGGCCGTCCGAATAGCGCCTGCCGACCATGAGACGGCCGGTAAATTCGTCGACTATCATGATTTCGCCGTCTTCGGTGACGATGTAGTTTTCGTCGCGGGCGAAGAGTTCGTGCGCCTTGAGGGCCTGCTGTATGTGGTGGTTTAAATCGGCGTTTTCGATATCGCCGAGGTTTTTGATATTGAAGAATTTTTCGGCCTTTCTTGCGCCGTTTTCGGTTATGGTGACCGACTTGTCCTTGCGGTCGATTATATAGTCCCAGCTCTCCATATCCTTGAGTATGGCGGCAAGCTGGTCATTGACCTTCTGCTCCTCTTCGGTGAGCGTCTGGCCCTTCTTTTTGCGGACGGGAACGCGCGTTTCGGCGGCCTTTTTATCGTCGTCGAAACCGCCGTGGAGAGTGCGGACAAACCTGTCGACGTCGACGTAGAGCTGGGAACTTTCGCCGCCCTTGCCCGAGATGATGAGCGGGGTGCGCGCTTCGTCGATCAAGATGGAGTCGATTTCGTCGATTATGCAGAAGTTGAGTTCGCGCTGAACCATTGCGGGAATGGAAGTTTTTAAGTTGTCGCGCAGGTAATCGAAGCCCAGTTCGTTGTTGGTGGCGTAGATTATATCGCACTGATAGGCTTCTTTTTTGGCCTTGTCGTCCATGCCGGGCACGACTATGCCTACGGTGAGGCCCATGAACTTGTGCACCTTGCCCATCCACTCGGCGTCGCGCCTTGCGAGGTAATCGTTGACGGTGACTATGTGCACGCCCTTGCCCGTGAGAGCGTTGAGGTATGCGGGGAGAGTTGATACGAGCGTTTTGCCTTCGCCCGTGCGCATCTCTGCAATTCGGCCCTGATGCAGGCAGATGCCGCCGATTATCTGGACGTGGAAGTGCTTCATTTTGAGCACGCGCCAGCTGGCTTCGCGGAGGGCGGCGAAGGCGTCGTTTAAAATATCGTCGAGCGTTTCACCCTTGGCGAGGCGGCCCTTGAGTATGGCCGTCTGACCCTTCAGCTCCTCGTCGCTCATGGCGGCGTATTTGGGTTCGAGTTCCTCTATAGCCCTCGCCTGTTTATCGAGCTTTCTTATAGCCCTGCGGCTGTCGGCATTTGCAATGTACTTGAAAAGTCCCATTTAAATTTTTATTGCTCCCTGTGATTTTGCAGTTAAAAATTTTTAAAGCGCGCGCCGCGCGCAATAACACTATTTTAATCCGTATATTATTGTACTATATTTTGCCGCCGTTGTAAACGCGTTTATTTGCATTTTTTGGAAAAACAGCAAAAAAATTGACGGGGCGCCCGCCGCGCGCTTGCACGGCGGGCGCCCTTATTGCCATACAAGCGCCTTTTTATGCATTGATATCGGTAAATTCAAACTTGTCCACGTCGAAAAGGCCCGTATCGAGCAGTTTTACGTGGGGTATGACGGCGAGGGACAAAAAGGCAAGCGTCATAAACGCGGCGAGCTTTTTGTTTACGCCCATGGAATACGCGCGGTTATAGAGCTTCTGACTTTCAGAAATCAAACTGTCGGCGTCGCGAGAGGACATGAGACCGCCTATATCGAGGGTGAGCGAATGCACTTCGCCCGTGGCGCTTTCGACTATGACCATGCCGCCGCCGATATCCTTTAAGGTGTTTGCGGCCTTGGCCATGGCGGCGTTGTCGTCGCCGAGGAGAATTATGTTGTGCGAATCGTGCGCGATGGTTATGCCGAGCGCGCCCCCTTTGAAGCCGTAGCCCTTTAAAAGTCCGCGGCCTATGTTGCCCGTGTATTTATGGCGTTCGACGACGGCGAGCTTTAAAACGTCGTCGGGAAGAATGACGTCGCCGTTTCTGCTTTCGACCTTCATTACCTCGCAACCCGTAAGTATGTTGCCGGGGTTTAAAGTCATCACCTTTGCCCTGTCGCCCTTAAGCGAAAGAATGAAATCTTCGGCCCTGAGCGGGTTGACGTGGACGGTGTTTAAGACGTCTTCGGGAAGGTAGCGCTTTGAGGTATCGAAGAGCGGCCTGCCGTCCTTGGCGACGAGGGCGCCGTCCTTGAAGACGTACTGCGCGTTGAATTTTTTGAGGTCGTCTACGACGACTAAATCGGCAAAATAGAAGGGTGCGATTGCGCCGCGCCACTTTAAGCCGTAGCATTCGGCGGCGTTGCGGGTGGCAATTGTCACCGCAAAGATAGGGTCGAGACCCGCATTTACTACCGTGCGGAGGGCGTCGTCTATGTGGCCCTTCTGTTTAAGGTCGGCGGCGTGGCGGTCGTCCGTGCACATTAAAAAGCGGCTCATATTGGAAGCATTTACCGCGGCGCAGTTGACGGCGATATCGTGAATGGACGAGCTGTGGCGGAGCTGTACGTACACGCCGCGGTCGGCCTTGGCCGCCATCTCTTCGGGAGTGGCGCACTCGTGGTCGGTGACTATGCCGCCGCAGAGGTATGCGTTGAGCTCATCCCCCATGACGCAGGGGGCGTGGCCGTCGATAATTTTGCCTGCGGCGTGGGCCGCTTCCAGCTTTTTTATGACGTCGGGGTCGGCGCCGATTACGCCGGGAAAGTTCATGAATTCGCCGAGGCCGAACACTTCGCTGCGGCATATATCCGCGGCAATGTCGTCGCCGGAGAGAATTGCGCCGCTCGTTTCGAAGGGCGTGGCGGGCACGCACGAGGGCAGCTGAATGTGCACGTCGAGTGGAACGGACTGCGAAGCTTTATAGATATATTCCACCCCCGCCATTCCGCAGACGTTGGTTATTTCGTGCGGGTCGGCGATTATCGAAGTGGTGCCGCGCGGCACGACGAGCGAGGCAAATTCTTCGGGCGAGAGCATGGAGCTTTCGATATGCACGTGGCTGTCGATATAGCCGGGAAGGACAACCTTGCCCGACACGTCTATTTCGCGCACGCCGCTGTAGGCGCCTATGCCTACTATGCGGTCGGCGGTTATTGCGATGTCGCCCCTCTCGATTTTGCCCGTGAGGGTGTTGACGAAGGTTGCGTTTTTTAATACTGTGTCCGCCTTTACGCGTTTGGCGGCGGAGTTGATATATTTTTCTATCATAGCTTATAAGTCCTTGCTTGGGGATTTACTGTCGAGTGTCGTATGTGAGCCTCTATGTCATCCTGAGCATAGTGAGCAACGCGAACGGAGTCGAATGATCTTGTTTGGTTACATATCGGGCAAGATACATTCGACTGCGCATGGCTGCCGCCATGCTCCGCTCAGTATGACACTGTGGATGAGATTAACCTCTCAGATATGCTGCGCGCTCGCGGGCAGACATGCGTAACGTTACAGTTTCATCTGTACATTGCCGTCGGGAAATTGCGATTTATATTTGAGGGCGCAGACCGATTTTACGGTGGTAATGCCCGAGCCCTTGAGCGGTTTGCCCTTGGAGGGGCGGGGCTCGATGGGAATATCCTCCGTCTGCACCTCCGTGAGCGTTCCCTCTTCGGAAACGACGGCGAGAGCATACGGGATTGTAACGTAATCGGCGAAGAGAACGTTGGACTTGGAGTCTGTTATCATTACGCCCTTGCGGCCGCGGGACAGGGGGTCGATGAGCGAAGATATTACGCGCTTGAACATGCCCTTATCCGTGACGATTATAATTTCGCCCTCGCCGTTTATCTGCGTGGCGAATATTACGCTGTCTTCGGCGTCGACGAGCATGCCCTTTACGCCCGTGGCTATGCGGCCCTGACAGGGTATGTCGTCCGTGACGGCGTTGAGGCAGATACCGCCGTGCGTGACCAGACACATGGTGGTGTATTCGTCGCCGACGAAGGTTTCAACGTTGAGCACCTCGTCGCCCGTTTTTAGTTTGATTGCGGGATATATGGCCTTCAACAGCCCGTATTCGGCCCACTCGCTGCGCTTGACCATGCCCTGTTTTGTAAAGAATAGCACGTCGCCCTGCGGCAGACCTTCGGTTATGTCGAAGAGCTTTACTATCCTTTCGCCGTTCAAAGCGGCGTCGTAGAACGACTTCAGCTTTATGCCCGCGCCGCGGAATTCCACGTCGTCGAACTGCTCGAGTTCGAGTTTGACGGCGTTGCCGTAGTTGGTGAAACCTAAAAGCACGCCGTCCGAACGGCAGTTGAGAGTCTGTTTGAACATTACGTCGGGCTTTGTCGACGGGGCGAGCGCTTTTTTATACTTGGCGTCGAAGTCGATTTTCTGCATGAACTTAATGTTGTCCGCGGCGGTTATGGCGGCCACCCATTCGGCAGAGGGCCGTTTTACGTCCTGACGGTAGACGGTTATCGCGTCCGTCGAGGGGACTATTACCGACTTTCTGGGGCAGGGATACTTGTTTTTTATTTCGCGCAGCTCCCTTTTTACTATACCCATCTGCCTGTCGCGCGAGGCAAGTATTGCCTTGTATTCCTCTATCTTCTTTTTAAGTTCGGCAAGCTCCTGTTCGAGCTTGGTTACTTCGAGCTTTGTAAGGCGCGCGAGGCGCAGGTCGAGTATGGCCTGGGCCTGCCGTTCGGTGAGGGCGAAGCGCTCCATTAATTTTTTGCGCGCGTCGGGCGTGGAATCGGCCTTTTTGATAATTTCGACGACCTCGTCGATGTTGTGCACGCCGATAATCAAGCCTTCCAATATATGGCAGCGGGCTTCGGCCTGCTTCAAATCGTACTTGGTGCGTCGGACTATTATGGTGCGCTGATAGTCGACGTAATACTTTAAAATGTCTATAAGGCCGAGCTGCTGGGGCTTGCCGCCCGCGATTGCAACCATGTTTATGCCGAAGGTACACTCTAAATCGGTATACTTTAAAAGGTAGGCCAATATTGCGTCTACGTCGGTATTCTTTTTGCAGACGATGACGGCGCGCATGCCCGTGCGGTCGGATTCGTCGACAATTTCGGCTATGCCCGAAAGCATGTCCTTTTTATCCTCGCGCAGCAGCATTATTTTGCGGAGAAGTTCGGCCTTGTTGGTCTGGTAGGGCAGTTCGGTTATGACTATATTCTTTTTGCCCGCCTCGCCGTTTTCGACAGAATACTTGGCGCGCAGCGTTATTTTGCCCTTGCCCGTTCTGTAGGCCTGCTTAAGCTCGTTTTCGATTATGAACCCGCCCGTGGGAAAGTCGGGACCGGGGATTATTTTCATGAGTTCGTCGAGGGATATGCGGGGGTGATCGATCATCGCGCACGCGCCGTCTATTACCTCGCCGAGGTTGTGGGTGGGGATGTTGGTGGCAAGTCCCACGGCTATGCCGTTGGCGCCGTTGACTAAAAGATTGGGATATCTGCCCGGCAGAATGTCGGGCTCCAAAAGACTGTCGTCGAAGTTGAAAGAGAAGGGCACAGTCTCCTTGTCGATATCGCGGAGAAGTTCCAAGGCGAGCGGCTCCAGCCGCGCTTCGGTGTACCTCATCGCGGCGGCGGGGTCGCCGTCGACCGAGCCGAAGTTGCCGTGGCCGTTGACTAAAGTCATGCGCATGTTGAAATCCTGCGCCATTCTTACCATGGCGTCGTAGACCGAGCTGTCGCCGTGGGGGTGATATTTACCCATGCAGTCGCCGACGATGCGCGCCGACTTTTTGTGTGGTTTATCGGGCGTGAGGCCCATTTCTATCATGGTGTAGAGTATGCGCCTCTGCACGGGTTTTAAGCCGTCCTCCACGCGCGGGAGGGCGCGGTCGAGGATGACGAACTCGGCATATGGCAGCATGGATTGGGGCATTACCTCCTCGAGTGGAGTGACAAACACGTTGCCCTGAGGGATGGAGGTCTGGAAGTTGTCGTTATTCTTTTTAGCCATCAGTCAGCCGCCTCCCCTTCTTCGCGTTTGAAGTTGACTTTTTCTATGAAGCCGTCAACTTTGTTGAAATTGGCGTTTTCGGCGAGGAACTGTTTGCGCCCCTCCACCTTGTCGCCCATGAGCATGTCTATCATTCTCGTCGCGGCGGAGGCGTCCTCTATCGTAACCTGAATGAGGTTGCGCGTTGCGGGATTCATGGTGGTGTCCCACAGCTGGTCGGCCGACATTTCGCCGAGACCCTTATAGCGCTGAATCTGGTAGCCCTTGCCTATTTTTTTAATGGCTTCGTCGAGCTCCTTGTCGTCGTAAGCGTATTCGACGACCTCCTTTTTGTAAACCTTGTACAAAGGCGGCATGCCGATGTAAACGTAGCCCGCCTTGACGAGGTCGCGCATGTATTTGAAAAAGAAGGTTAAAAGTATGCAGCGTATGTGCATGCCGTCCTGGTCGGCATCGGACAGGATTATTACCTTTTTGTAGCGCGTTTTTTCGACGTCGAATGAGTTGTTGAACCCCGCGCCTATGGCCGAGATGAGCGTCTTGAGTTCCTCGTTCTGCAAGGCCTGAAGGGCGCTCTTCTTCTGAACGTTGAGCGGTTTGCCGCGCAGGGGCAGTATGGACTGGAACTGCCTTACCCTCGCCTGCTTTGCCGTGCCGCCCGCAGAGTCGCCTTCGACTATGAACAGCTCGTTGAGGTCGGGATTTTTACCCGAGCAGGGCGCAAGCTTGCCGATTAAAGTCAGCTCGTCCGTCTCGGACGCGGCCTTGGCTATGTCGCGCTCGGCGCGGTGCTTTATGCGGTCGTCGGCGGCGAATTTGGCCTTTTTGGCCATTTCGTCAAACACGGGCTTGTTGCCGCGCGCGTTCATGAGGGAAGTGAGGCCTTCGATTACGGCCTGCTCCACGGGCGCTTTGGCTTCGGGATTGCCCAGCTTGGTTTTGGTCTGGCCTTCGAACTCGACGTTGTTCATCTTGACGGTGAGCACGGCCGTGAGGCCTTCCTTTACGTCGTCGGCGATAAAGAGCGGGTCCTTGGCCTTGAGTATGCCGTTGGCCTTGGCGTAGTCGTTCATGACCTTTAAAAGGCCGTTGTGGAAGCCCGTTTCGTGATAGCCGCCTTCCACCGTGCAGATATTGTTGACGAAGGAATACAAGCTCTCCTCGTCGTCCTTGGTGTGGCAGAGGGCGAATTCTATCTTTATTTTGCCCGCGTCCGCGCCCTTGACCTTGATATCCTTGACGGCCGAATAGTACAAAGGGGTTGAGTAAAGAGGCGTTTTGTCTTCGTTGAGGTAATTGACGAAGTCGACGAGGCCGCCGTCGTACTTGTACGCGACGGGCTCCTTTTTGGGCAGGGCGACCTTTTTGATTACTGTGTCGCCGTCGTCCGAGGTGACCTCTTCTTCGCGGTAGTGGGTGCGCTCGTCTATTAAATTTATCTTTACGCCTTTATTTAAAAAGGCGAGTTCCTTCAATCTCTTACTGACGGTGTCGTAATTCCACTCCACCGTTTCGAAAACTTCCTTGTCGGGCATGAAGCGCACCAGAGTGCCGCGCTTTGAAGTCTTTTCGCCCGTAACGGTGAGGGGCGAATCGGGCACTCCGCACAGCCACTTTTTGCGCGCTTTGTCGTACGTGCTTTTAAAGGACATTCTGAATACCGTTTTGCGGTAGACTTCGACCTTAAGCCACGACGAGAGGGCGTTGGTGACAGACGCGCCGACGCCGTGCAGGCCGCCCGAGAAGGCGTAGTTGTTGCTGTCGAACTTGCCGCCCGCGTGCAGCTTGGTGAATATGAGCTCGACGCCGCTCATGTGCGCCTTGGTGTTTATGTCAGTGGGCATGCCCCTGCCGTTGTCCTCGACGGAGGCCGAGCCGTCGGCGTGGAGAATGACGGTTATTTCGTCGGCATAACCGTTGGCCGCTTCATCTATGGAGTTATCGACTATTTCCCAGAGTATATGATGAAGGCCCTTTACGCCCGTGGAGCCGATATACATGCCCGGACGGACGCGGACCGCTTCGAGTCCTTCGAGTATTTTAAGGTCATTTGCGTTGTAACTTTTTTCTGCCATGTGTTTTTTTGCCGTTCTTCCGTGCGCAATGCGCACCCATTGTACATTATTTTTTATATTATACCAAATATTGTATAAAATTGCAACAGCTGTACCTTTTAAATTGTGCAAAACGTTCAACTTTTTTGCGCGTTTTAAAGCCGCGCAAAAACAAAAGGGGCCCGCATGAATGCGGGCCCGCGAAATTGCCTGTTTACGGGTGATATATGCAGCCTTTCAGCCTTCGTTGGGCATGATGAAAATGTCCTGACGCGGAAGCTCTTCGAGCGTCTTGTTCTGGTAGTGCAAAAGAAGGCCTATGGTGTTTGCCGTTATCATGATTATATCCATTTCCGACTGCTGCCAGATGCGGACGGTATCGGTCATGTCGACGCGAAGATAGCCGTATTCCCTGCCGAAAGCGCGTATTTTGCAGTACAGCGCCGAGCTTATGTGTTGGTCACGCATGTCGCGCAGAATGTCGGTATAATCCTCCTCGTCCATGTCCTCGACCTTGTTGAAGTACACAAGGCCGATGCTGTTGAAGTAATTGTTTATTCCGTCATAATCGAGGTGGACGAAATTCTTGTTTTTTGCGAGGGGATGAATGACCTGAAAGTTCATTCCTTCGCGCGTTTCGATGCAGATGTGGTCGACCATGAAATACGCGACGAACTGTTTGAACAGAAGGGAAATTCCGTCCTCTATTTTTTCGGTAGTCGTGAGATAATGGAACACGCGCGAGCACAGGTGGGTGCTGGTATAGCTTTTGCTCCTTTCCTTGGTCATGTCTATGTCGCGGTGTTTTTCGGGAAGGTAGATTATAAAGCAGTTCCTGCCCTTCATTTTGCCGCGGTAGAGCGCCTTATCGGCAAGAGCGAAAAGCTCGTCGTAATCGGTTGAGTCTATAGGCGAACGGGATATGCCCATTGTGACTGTTATGGACAGACCGCGTATTTCGTCCGATTTGAGCGAGCCGATATTCATGTTGATATTGTGCCCGAGAGACCACACGTCTTTATATTCGGTCACACCCTCGAGAACTATGATAAATTCATCGCCGCCGTACCTGCCGACAATGCCCTTGGAACCCGTTTTTTCGCACAGATAGCGGGCCGTTATGGCGAGCACCTTGTCGCCCTTTATGTGGCCGAGCGTGTCGTTTACCGTTTTGAAATTATCTATATCGACGATGATAAAACTGAAAGGCACCTTCTTTTCGAGAAGATGCTTGACGTAACCGACGACCTCTTCGCGCATTAGCAAGCCCGTGAGCATGTCGAAGGCATACTTCAGGTTGCGGTTTTTGAAATATTCGAAATTTTTTACGTCGTAAACTTCTTCCATGCTCTTACGGTCCCTATCGGAATAATAGTTTTGTTAAGCCCGTTCCTTACTTTATTTTAATACCAAAAGTCCGCGTTGTCAATACTCATTTTCAATAAAAACGGCCTGCGGCAATAAAAATCGATACATGCAAAAAGTTGCGGCGCCCGCATGGGCGCCGCAAACGCTGTCATATTCGCAGCTTATTTATTTTTCTTTTTGCTCTTCTTTGCCTTGCTCTCCACCTGTTCGGCGATCACGTCTATATCGCCCTTATCCTTGGGCTTGACGATTAGGAGCACGACAAAAGCTATCAGGCATGCGCCCGCAACCGAGAAGAGTACTATTGCGGCCACGTTGTTCTGCACCCAGTTGTCCTCGCCGTAAATTTCTGCGGCGCGGGCCGAAGCGCGGACGACGAGGAAGCTGTCGGTCACGGCGTTGGAAAGGCCGGTATCTTTGAGCGTGAGACGAACTACGTAGTATTCCGAAGGGTTCTGGGGAACAAATGTGACGTTTGTGGAGTTCCATTCGTAATCGGCATACTGTTCGTCGTCGGTGACGAGAGTGAAGTACTGCCTCGTATTCTCCACGCCTTCGTAGCGGTTGAAGAAGAGATCTTCGATATTGGCGATAACTTCGTCGTACGTAAGGTCTATGCCCGTATCGGCGTAGAGTGCGTCGCGGTCGAAGATATAAAGGTTATACGCCGTGGAATATGTGCCGGATACGCCCGTTATGTCGAAGGAAGCGCTGTTGTATGTGGAACCGACGTAGCCGACAGACTGAATATCGGGCTTTTCGACGGTCGCAGCCTTATAGGACACCGTCACTTCGAAGCGGGGCAGAAGGTCGGCGTAATCGTCCTCCCATATATCGTCGGCCGAAAGTTCGGAATATACGGGGTTGCCGTCGTCGACGTCGGAGATATACCTCATGCCGTTTTCGGCGGCATCGGTGGCGTAAATGGTGAAGCGGTATGTTATATCTGCTTCGGATACGGTGAGCGCAAGCTGGTTATATGCGAGCGCAGAGGTAGAGCTTTCAGAGCTTGCGCTGTAATAAATACGGTAAGACAAGTCGGTGTATCCGCCGAGGTTGTCTGAGATATAGCCCGCAAAATCGGGCAGATAGAGGTTGGCTTCCGAGCTTGCGTACAGACCGTCGGGGTAATTTTCGGCGATGTACTCGTCTATTTTATACTGATAATAGGCCTGAACCGCGGCAACATATTTCTGATAATTTTCGGGGGTGTTGACGACAAAATCTTCGGCGCTGACTTCATTAATGAGAGCAACGTCGTTAGCGTCGGCGTCTGCGGGGAAATCGCTGAAATCGACGGCGCCTGTCTTGGTGTAAGTTGCGCCCTGAAGGTCTTCTACTATTCTTATGAATGTGCTGCCGACCGAAGAGGATGCGTCGGTTTTAAGGTCTGCAATGTCCACCCTGTACTCTGCGGGGACGTACCAGTCCATGAACACATAGTCGGACTGCGCCCTAGTGGAGGTTGTATCCCTTACGTACAGGCAGACCTTTGCAAGGCCGTAAGTTTTGTAGCCGTCTATTTCTGCGATGCCGCTGTCCGTAAGGTCAGGGACGTAAGTGTCGGCGTCGCGCAGCAGTCTGTAGTCGGACGAGGTGGTTATTTCCATGAAGAGGCCGGCCTCTTCGGACGTATCGTTGTAATTGAGGTCGGACGACGAGAACTGGTCGTACGTGAGCACGTAATAGTTGACCGTCGTTCTGGGCGACGAAGTTATTACGTCTATAACGGTATAGTCGATATCGACCGCTTCGCCGTAAGTGAGGTAATTTACGCCGTTGTCGAGGCAGACGACGGGAGCCTGGTCATCGTGTATTGTGCCGCCCGTGAGAGTGCCTTCGTCGGTCGTTTCGGCGCCGAACACTTCAAAGCTCTGGCCGTTGAGCGAATACATTATCATCTCGCTCTCGGCATCGTCGGCCGCGTCCTCCGCAAAGGTCGCGCTGAAGGTCAGAGGCGTTGCGGCGGAATCGCCCGAAGAGACGTACGAGGCGTAATTTTCGCGCACGTTGACGAACTCGGCGGGGCTGCTCTGTCCGGCGGGCTGTCCGTTGACGATTATGGGATAGTTGCCGTTGACGTTTGAGCCGTATTCGCCGAAGGAAATGGTTATGAACGAATAGTCGGCGAGGACGACGGAAGCCTCCTCCCCGTCCTCTATCTCCTCAGTCTGCGAAACATAGAGATTGAGGTTTTCGCCGTCGGGAACGAATACGAGGTAGTTGTCCGAAACGCCGTCTTCGGTGAGCATATACTGCTGGGACTGGAACCTTATGACGTAGCTTTGGAAGTTGAGTTCTTCAAAGCCTATGGTCATGGAGAAAGTGTTGTGAACGCCGTTGCCCTCTTCGTCCGCGGCCCACCAGCTGTAAGCAAGGTTTTTGCGGAAGGTTATGGTTTCGTCCGCGCCTATCTGAAAGGAGGTATAATCGGTGTAACCGTCCTCGGTGTCGTCGCTGACGCGCGTAACAGCGATATTGGCGCCGCCCACGCCGGCGTAGAACACGTTGGTGCCGGTTAAGGTTACGTCCCTGTAATCGTCGGCGGCGGCCGCAACCGTCGTAACGACCATTGCCGTTGCCGCAACTGCGCAAACGGCGGTAGCGGCGAGTAGTGAAAGTTTTGATTTCTTCATAACAGACCTTATATTGAGAGACTTGGTTGTAAAAACGCATGCGCGCACATGCCGCGCACACGCATTAAATATTACTATAATATAGTTGCGTTGTCAATCAATTTGAAAAACAGCGCACAATTTTCACCTGAAATTAACGCGCAGCGCGGCTCGGGTCGTTAAACTTTGATATCAAAGTTATTCCACGGCTTTTCGCCGAGCGGCGGTTCGATTTCGAAGCGCAGCTTTTCGCCCGTCGTGGGGTGGGAAAAGCGCAGCGAATACGCCCACAGCGCGAGCTTGCCTTTTACGGCGTTTTCGCCGCCGTAGCGCATGTCGCCGTAAAGCGGGCAGTTTATGGCCGCCATCTGAACGCGTATCTGGTGGGTGCGGCCCGTGTGAAGCTTTATTTCGGCAAGGCACAGCGAACCCTTCTGCCCGATGACGTTGTATTCGAGGGAGGCGAATTTCGCCCCCTCCTCCGTCTGCGTGCATACGTAGACCATATTGTTGAGCGAATTTTTGCGGAGGTAATTTTCGAGCGTGGCGCGGGGACGCGCGGGCACGCCGCAGAGCACGGCGTAATACAATTTTTCAAAACCGCCCGTGCGCATCTGTTCGGACAGCCTCGCCGCCGCCTTTGAAGTCTTTGCATACACCATCACTCCGCCCGTAGGCCTGTCCAGCCTGTGAACGAGGCCCAAAAAGACGTTGCCGGGCTTGGAATAGGTGGTTTTGATATATCGTTTTACGCAGTCGAAAAGGTTGTCGTCGCCGCTTTCATCGGGACAGCACGCCACGTTCTGCGGCTTCATGACTACGATTATGTGGTTGTCTTCGTATAAAATTACCAATTCGTTATCTTGCATAAAATACCTGTATTTTTTATTTTGCAGGCAACGGAAAGACTGATTTCACTCCGCGCCGATGAATATGCCGCTGTTGCCGCAGGGCAGAGGAATGCCCTCCTGCGTGGGCAGGCCGATTTCGTAGGCGTCTACGCTGCCTTTGAAATTTTTGAGCGTGAGCTTTAAAATATTGCTGATTACGCAGGGCTGGAGCCCCGTGGTGTAGCTGTTGATGAGCACGAAAAGCGGCTTTTCGGCGAGCACCTGAGAACAGAGGGTGACGAAGTCGAAGAGGTTGTCCTCTATCTTCCACATTTCGCCGCCCGGGCCCCTGCCGTAGCTGGGGGGATCCATGATTATGGCGTCGTAGCGGTTGCCGCGGCGTATTTCGCGCGCGACGAACTTTGCGCAGTCGTCGATTATATAGCGTATACCCGAGGATATGCCAGAAAGACGGGCGTTTTCGCCCGCGCGCTCCACCATGCCTTTGGCCGCGTCCACATGGGTGACTTCGGCGCCCGATTTGGCGCACGCGACCGACGCGCCGCCCGTATACGCAAAGAGGTTTAAAACCTTAATGCGCCTTTGGGGGTCCTTTGCCTTTGCCGCCTCGATGGCCGACCTCATTGCGTCCCAGTTGGCGGCCTGTTCGGGGAAGAGCCCCGTATGCTTGAAGCCCATGGGCTTTATTTTGAAGGCGAGGTCTTTATAATCTATCGTCCATTCTTCGGGGAAGGGTTTGCGGTAATCCCACCCCCCGCCGCCCTTGCTGCTGCGGCGGTAGACGGCGTGTATGCCGGGGTATGAATACAGGTCTTTGTCGCTTTTCCATATGACCTGCGGGTCGGGGCGGAGAAGGCAGACCTGCCCCCAGCGTTCGAGCTTCATGCCGCCGCCCGTGGCAATTATGGAATAATCTTTCCAGCCGTCGGATATCTTCATGACAATTATTATAAAATATCCGAGCGCAAAAGTAAAGCAAAAGTGCAAACGGCTTTGCCAAAAAAAGGCAGCAAAGGCCGCGTTTTAAGCGCATACAGGCAAAAGGGCGGCGCGGCCGCAGCCGCGCCGCCCCCTTGAGGAGCTACGTCGTAAAAGTAGACAGGTAGTTGTAAAGGCTTGTGTAATAACTGCCGAGATAGCTTTGCGCCGTTTCGTCTGCGGCGAAAAGCGCCATGCGCTCGTCGGGGTCCTCTATGCCGAGGTAATAGTCCCTTACGGTTATGTAGCGTTCGAGATATGACAGCTCATAATCGACAATGTATCCCGTATCGTCGCTGCCGCTGTCGCCCGTCTCGCCGTCGTTGGTGGGTTCGCTCAGACTCATGTTGAAGATGAGCTGCTCTTTGAGCTTTTCCACCTGATAGTCGTACTCGGCTTCGAGTTCGGCCTTCTTGTCGGGATAAACCGAGGCATAGAAAATGTTGTTTGTCTTGCACAGGTTGTAAAAGGCAGTAAGGTCCTTCTGCAGCTGGCGGGTAAGCTCGTTTTTATTCTGCTGCGCCGTGCGCAACAATTTGAGTTGAATGGTGGAGAGCGCTTCGGCTTCCTCTTCGGTTAGGTCGATTATGTCGAAATCCATTTTACACCTCCGCCAAAGCTCTGACCGCATTCAGCCTGCCCTGCGCCTGCACGGTAAATTCAAAGCTGTGTCCGCCAATGTTGACGGTGTGCGGGCCGCCGCCAGAAAAGGAGCGTTCAACCCCGTCGCACACGATTGTCACGTCTGCGCCGCCTTCGCACGAAAGCTCTATCTGCTTTAAATACGCGTGCCGCGCGCCGCCCGGCCGCACTTTACCCGAACGCCATACGCCGCTGCCGCCGCGCGAAAGCTTTTTTACCGAAGTTCCGCACACGGCGTAAACGCCGTCGGGGCCGCAGAAGAGCGCATCGGGGCAGATATCGCACACCGCGCCTCCGCCGGAAGACGCGTCGTAGCAGTAGATGCGGCCGTCGCCGAGGTATTTGTCGTTGCAGACGGCGAAATATCTGTCGCCGCACGCCGCCGCGAAGGACGGAGAGGAAATTCTTCCGCCCGTGAAAGAGGCAAGGCGCTCGATACCCGAGCCGTTGAAGGCGTAGAGCCCGCCCGCCGTGCAGAAGAAAATTCTGCCGTCACAAATGGCGCAGCTTTCGCCGATGATGCCTTCGGCGGAGAGGTAACCCGCCGTGGCGTCCACCTTGTAATTCTGCGGGTCGCCGTAGGCGTGAATTACCGTTATGCCGCGTTCGCGCACGGCGATGAGCCTTTCCTTATAGCTGTAAAGCTTAAGGACGGCTCCGCCGTCGGCGGGAAGAAATGTATATCCGCTTCCGTTTATGCCCTCTTCCCAGTCGACGGCGTGCGACGCCGCCCACCACAGCCTGAGCCCGTCGGAATAGTCCCTCGCGAAAAATCTGCCGCAATGCTCGCACCCGTCGTAAAAGCGGTGCACGCACTCCGTGGAGCCGTGGCCGAAGCCGTTATAGAAATGCATGTTGTACCCGTCGGCGAGAATTGTCGCCGCATATGTGTTTATGTACATATCTGCAAAGAAGGGCCGCTGGCCGAGATTTTCCGCCATCTTCACATATGAAGAAGCGCCTTTTTCAAGGTAATGCGCCGCGCCGTCCGCAATAACGAAGAGCGCGCCGTTGCCGGGCGAATAATGCGCAGACGTGACCCCCTCCGGACAATCGGCAAATGTGCTTTGCACGGCACATACTGCGGGGGTAAACGTTCCGTCTTCCTCAATTAAATTGACGGTGTACAGCGTTTGGTCCGACAGGTTGCACGTAACCTGTTCCGAAGAGCGGGAGGCGACTTTCTTTTCTGAACGTATCTTCACAGCCACCTCCTCGGGGGAACGCGCCCCCTGACGGGCAAAAGGGACAGCTGCCTGTCTATTTCGGAACGGTACTTCCCCTCCCACATTTCCGCGCACGAAACGTCGCCCGCTATGAGCATGTATTCCGCCACGACGCCGCAGCAGACGAGATAAGCGCCCACTGCGCCTTCGGGATAGCCGAACTCGTCTTCAAGCGACAACCTTGAGGGTACGTACTCGTACTCCACCTCCACGCTTTCGCCGTCACAGACGAGTTTCAGGGGTTCAACGCGCCATCTCACCTTTTTTCCGTTGCTCGTCACGCGCAGAATTCTGTACGGCGTGAGTGCAAAGGACGAAAAGGCGAATTCGCCCGAGACAGAGGACATCGCCTGCACGGTTCTGAGCGGAAAATAGCCGCGCGCGAGCTCGTCCATGACCGCGTTCAGACAGAGCAGCATGGCGCGCTGCATGCGCAGCACTTCGTCGTCGGGCTCGCCGCCTTCGCATTGCTCGGCGGCGTCCGCCCTGCCCGCCATGCGCATGGCGTCGCAAATAAGTTGTTTAACCTGCATCATTCACCTCCTTTATAAATTCGCCGCCCAAAATTTCCGCCGCGCGGCCTCAGCCCGTAACCCTCACGAGGCCTTGGGCGTAAGGCCTTTTGCAGATGAGTTCGGCATACTTTACGAGGGTGGCCGTGTACGCCGCCTTGCCCGCCACGCGGGTGAGTATTCTGCCGCCGTCGTCTTCCATCCACTCCCAGTCGCAGAGCTGGCAGAGCACGAAGTCTTCGGGATTGAGAAGGTAAATGTTGTTCGCGGGGCAGAATCTGTCGGCATAGACGGGGATATCGTTGACATACACACCTGTATATCCCGCAGTTATTTCGGGCGAGCTTATCACGCGCATGCTGTTGAAGAGCGACGCGAGCTTGCCGCGCATGGCATGCGAACAGATTATCATCCTGACCTTGCCTCCGCGCTCTTCGAGTTCTTCGATGGCCGCGGTAATGTCTCCTTCAGTCAGCTCGTCGACATTTGCCACGTAGGGATTGAAGAAGGGATTGGAGCTCTTTGCATAGCCGTAGAGGCTGGTGTCATCGAATATTGCCGCAAGTCCGGTAATTTCCTTGCCGAGAACGCCGCTTATGACGACGGGATAGCCGACAAGGTCGGAATAGTCGCTGATCGCCTCGGAGAGCACAATAGTGTTGGTTTTAGTGTTGACCGAAACAATCTGCACCTTTTGCTTGACTACAGAATCGAGCGTTATTTCGGCTATATCCACCACGAGCCCCTGATACCAGCTTTTTGTATTGTCGAGTTTGAAAGTATTGGAGTTTGTGGCTGAAACTATACGGCCTATCAGACCGTTGCCGTCGCCGAAGAGCATGCGCGAAAAGCTTGCCTTTGCGTCGGCGACGAGGCCTTCCATTTCGGCGTTGAGAAGGTTGACGAACGCGCCGGACGAATCCTGCGAGGCGCGCATGGCCTTATCCGAAATGGTAACGGTGCCGAATATGTTTTTTAGGGGCATGGTGACGTCGTAGTAACTGTTGCCCGCCGATTCGGGAAGTTCGCCGTCCTCTTCGGCCGTGAGCACCCTGTTGTTATTGCCCTTTATGAGCGCGCACCTGGCGTTTTTGCCGTAGACATACTGCGTGCTTTTTTCGATGGCGCTGTAGAAGGGCGAAATGCCTTCGTTGAGCTGACCGGATACGGCGTCGAGATAATAATCCTTTAAAGCCGCGTCTGCATTTGCTAATGTAATCACTTTTTATCTCCTTTTATTAAGAAATTGTTGCGCGAGCGCGCCCGCTTCCTGAACGGTTGCGGGGGTCGCGCGGCGGGCGGAAACTTTTACTCCGCCCGAAATTAAGGGCACGCTTTTGTTTTTCGCAGCGTTTTCAAGGTATTCGGCGATGATTTTTGCCTTTACTTCCTCATCCTTTTCAACCGCTTCGAGCAGCTGCGCGCCCGTCAGCCCGGACTGCGGGGGAGGAGTTTGGGTTTCCGACGGGGCGGCCGACTCCTCCTTTGCCGCTTTTTCCAGCTCCTTAAGCCGTTGGCTGCGTCGGGTAAACTCGGCCTCAAGGCTGGAATATGCTTCGAGCAGGGCATCCACATCTTTGAATTTACCCAGTCCTGACGCAGCCTGAGTTTTTTCTTCCGCCTCCGCGGTGTCTGCCGTGACCTGAGTTTTAGTTGTGGTGTTATCCATTTTGTTCCTCCTTTAAATGCGATTTATGCAGGGCGATGTGGCGGGCGAACGCCTCGTCGGCCTGAGCCGAAGGCTGCGCGCTCAATACGAAAGCCGTGTGCCCCGCGATATGAACGGCGTGGTCGTCGTAAGATTTAACGGGCACGTCGCCCTTTAAAAGCTGTTGGTTTTCCTCCTCGCAGCGTTCGCGGTGGAGGGCAGATAAGTCCCGCCCGTCCGCAAAGCCGTTGTAGCCGAGGTAGGTTAAAATTTTGTTTTTTGTTCCTTCGGACAATTTTCCCTCCCCGTCGGAGAGCAGGCCGCTGGATATCAGGTCATAAATTACAGTCCTGCGCTGGGCGGGGGTGAGATTGATTTCGCTGTCGGCTTCGAGCACGACGTCGTCGTCCGAAAGGTCGGCCGCGCAGAAGCTTAAAAGCCGGGCCTTGCCGTTTTCGTGCGCGCCGCGCATGACGCGCATCTGGGGAGAAAACTGGCGGTAAAGCCGCAATATCTGCCGCCCTATGCCCTTGAGAGCCGATTTTATCTGCTCGTAAGAAACGTTCAGTCTGGTTTCGTCCTGTTCGATGAGCAGTTGCAGTCCCGTGGCGGAAGTTACGGCGTTGAAGGCGTTTGCGCTCTGCGTTATTTCGCCCACGCCCGACACCTTGCCGAACTCGTTGACCAGCCTGTCCTCTTCCTCCGAAAATTCGGCGGGGACCGAGCCGAGCGTAAGCATTGCGGGCGGCGTTCCGCCCTGACGGTAGACGAGTATTTTGCCGGGCGCGAGGCCGTCCTCCATGAGCTCGTCGGTATCCACCGAGCCGTCCTCCACGGCTATCGTGCCCATGGAAATTCTGTTCAGAAATTCGTGCTTGCGGTTCTTGACGGCGTTGTACGCGCGCTGCACGGGGATTAGCCTGTCCACTACGCTCCCGCCGAAAAATCCGCCCGCGAGGGGAAGGCAGGTCTGCCGCACGAAGGGATAGCCGCGCTCGCCGTCGACGCCGTTTATGTAGGGCAGGTCGCCGTCGAACAGAAGTTCGTCGCCCGCGACGATGGTAAGTCTGCCGCATGGCATGTCGGCCGTGGGGCGCTCGTACCGCTCGATGACTATTTCATACCCGTGCTTTACCGCCTTTACGGGCGAGGTGCGCGTGACCGAATGGACGGAGGCCGAATAGGGCGAGAGCGAAAATTCGTCGATATCCCTGCCGGCAAGCCTTACGCCGTAGGCCGCGAAGATATCCTCCACCGCCACCGCGCGGGCGTGAATTATGCTTGGCTGGCCCGAAAGGCTCTCCTCCGAAAGGGACGAGGGGTAAATTTCGAAGGGCGGAAGGGGTATGATTTTCACTCCGCCGTCTCTCACTTCGCCGTCGGGTCCCGAGGCTATGCGGCTGCCCGCGCTGTTGTCCCAGATGATTTTGTAAAAGGCCGTTCCGCACGCCTCCGACCACACCGTGGCGCGCGTTATGCAGTCGTCGAGATTTTCGCGCTCGGCGACGGCGGCGAGCACGTCGGACGAAATGCGGGCCGAGCGGACGTCCTCATCGTCCCCCGTGGCGGCGCGCACGGCCAGTTTGGGGCGTATGCGCGCGAGCTTTGCACAGCGCATATCGATTGTGGGCGCGATGTAGTTGAACACCCTCCTCGTCTGCCAGAAAAACCCGTGCGCGTCCTCTTCGAGCTCGCCGAGCGAATTGACATCGCAGTACTGGTTGCCGCTTAAAAAATTCATGTTGAGCTGCCAGCCGCGCTCGAGCGTGCGGCGCTCCTCCTGCCTGCGCGCAAAGTCGCTCTTCACGTCGCTGACAAGCTGTTTTACCGCCTTTGCGGCGGCGTCGAATTGTTCAGTCAAAGTCCTCCTCCTTAAGCATTTTTAATAATTTGTTGCGCTCGGCTTCAAGCTCTTCGTCCGAAAGCTGACTTTCGTCCCGCCTGCCGTCGAGCAGCATTTTTACGGCTTTTATATCGGGCGGAATGTCCCGCCGCGTGACCTTGCGTTTGACGAGCTTGAGTTCGCCGTCCTGCACGGCGAATTCTTCCACCGTCTCGCTGGTGTCGAAACCGACGGCGCATTTTTTAAGCGCCTCTTCAAGGCTGTCTTCCCTTTGCATATTACCTCCTTTTACTTTACGGCGGGCGGGTTTGCCGCCGCATATTGCGCCCTCAATGCTCTGTGCGGCGCGCGTTTTTAAGCCTGCGTATACGCCGCGCCTTGTCAGCCGAAACGGGCGAAAAATTGTGTTTCTCTGCAGGGCGGGGACGGCTCATGACGTAATACCTGAGTTCATCCATGCAGTGGTCGTCGACCTTGCGCGGACTGTCCCCCGAAGCCCACGAATAGGTTAAAAACTCGTCGATGAGGTTGACGCAGGTATCGAAAATATAGATATCCGGCCGCCCGTTACCCTTTTTGAGATATTCCTTTACGCGGCATATGCCCGCAAACACATCCTTGTTTACTTTGGTGTTGACGAGTATGCCGTTATCGCAAAAGAGTTCGGCCACGCTCTTGGACGAGGCCAGCGTGCGCTGCGAGGCGGCGGAATCTATCAGCGCCGCATACCTGCCGTCCGGACGGCTTTTCCAGCCGATTGCCCCGCATATATCCTTTATGCAACGCGAATGATAGTCTACATCTTTTCCCGCGGCGAAGTGCTCGGCGACGACGTATATATTGCCGTCCCAGTCGACGGCGTACCAGTGCGTCGAGAGCGGATTGTTGAGCCCGGGGTCGATGGAAATTGTATCCTGCCATTCCGCCGGCACGGGGAAGGGCGGAATGACGTGCACGGACGGGTCAAATTCGGGATAGACGAGGCCTTCGCCCTGCGAGAATTTGCCGTAGCGGCGGCTGTCCAGTGCGCGCTCGTCGAGGGTGCTTTCAAGCAGTTTTATCTCCTTTTTGGAGAGGTAGGGATTGTCCTCCCAGCTCATGAACTCGCACCATACTTCGGGATTTTTTCTGCGGTTTAAGTAAATTTCGTTGTAGATGAAGGTTGTGCCCTTGAGGGGCGTCATCGTGCCGAAGATATCGCCGCGCTTGTCCATGACGCGCATGACGCACTCCTCGTACACGTCCTTGGGCGGTTCTTCGTCGAACCACACGAAATCGAGCGAACTGCCCTGAAATTTTTCCCTGCCCTGGTCGCAGCTTTTAAAACCTATAGTCGATATGCCGCCGAAGACGTTTTTGATTTTAATCTGGTCGATGACACCGCCCGCTGGGCTGTCCTTTCTGCCAGAAAGCATGGTTATGTCGACAATCCATTCTGGGGGAAGATAGTATAATATCTTGCTCTGCGCCACGTCGCGCTGAACCTGCTGCGAAAGGGAAACCACCCAGCCGAACACGTCCTTTCTGTTCTTGCGCCATGGGTGAATGCCGCGCGCCAGCCACACCGCCTCCACCGCGCCGCATTCGGTTTTGCCCGAACGGTTGCCGCCGAACACCCAGCGGTTGCGCTTTTTGCAGCGGTGAAATGCGAGCTGTTTTTTGTGCTTTTTGCGGCCCGAATTGTAGGCGGCAAGCCTGTTATTTTTGCGCCGCACGGCGAGTATGCCGTCTATCAGCGCGATTTTTTGAATAATTTCCTGCTCAGTCATTGTTATTTCGGCAAAAGCTCCCAGATTTCTCCATGCGCGGCATTATATAATGTGCGGGTATGAAGAAATTATTATTTATAATAATTTGCGCGGCCGCATTCATATTTTGCGGCGGGGGCGGAATAAACCGCAGCTACGCGGCAGACGCTTCCTCCCTGCCGCAGAAGTATGCGCAGGCGGTGACGACGACGGCGTACTTTTTTTCGCAGAAGGATTTGTCCACGTCGCTGTTTGCCGTGCCGTACACATACTACGTGAGAGTGGTGCGCGACGACGGGCAATGGTATTACGTGCAGTACGCCGAGGACGAGGGCATTTACCGCGCGCTGTACGGCTACGTTTTAAAGAGCGATTTTGAAACCGTGGATGAGCCGCCCGCCGTTACATACCTTTTCAAAAGCCTGACGATAACTTTCAGCGCGGGGGATGAAAATTCCTCCCTCCCCGCCCTCGGCGAAATAGAGATGGAGGCCGCATTTTACGGCACATATTATTCGGGCGCGACGGCCTACTCCTACGTGCTGTGCGGCGATTCGTTCGGTTATATCGCGGGCGCAAACGACGACTACCCGCTCAACCCGCTTCCCTCCGACGAGGAAGAAACGACGGAAGAAGAGCCCGACGGCGGAGGCAACGCGGTGGTGACCGCCGTCGTCATAGTAGCCCTCGCCGCAGGCGCCATAATACTCATTTACCTTTCTACGAAAAAGAAAAAAAGCGAATGACTATCTGCCGAGCAACTCAAAGTAGCGCAGAACGAGTTTGACGGCTTCCGCATGCCTTGGAAGATTTTTGGCCCTGCGCATGAACCGCACGACGACGCGGCGCACCGCCTTTGCCCTTTCGGGCGGGAGGGACGAATAGCCGCGCGCAGAAAATGCGTAACTTTTAAGCACTCTTTTATCATCCGCCCCGAACGTAGCCATTACGGAATTTAAATAATTCCACAGTCCGCCGAGATTGCCCTTGGCCCCGATAAGCGCAATTATGCGCAAAGCGCAGCGCTCTCCCCCTCCTTCCGAACACGCCGACGAATACGCCGCGCGCATTATAAGATTGTCGAGCGCGTCATTCAGTCTGTCCGCGCGATAATAAAATTTGAGCAACTTTTTTGCCTGACACATTATTGCCTCCCTGCCTCACGGCGGTGAAAATGAAAATAAATATGCAAACGTTTGTTTGTTTACATGCTTATTATAAAACAGAAAAGTTGCCAAAAAGTGCATAATTAAAAAATAAATTTAACTTTTTTTAAAAAATTTTATGTGCTGAAAGTAAATTTTTGCCAAAAAAAGGCAAAGATGCGCGTTTGCCGCAAAAAACATTGAAGATTTGCCCCGATCATAAATTAGCGGGCGGGCAAACGTGCGCAAAAACTTTACATTATTATTAAAAGGTGGTATAATTTTTAACGTGAAAAAATTGACGGCTGTTACAACGGCGCTGGCAATGGCCATTGCACTTGCGCCCTCATACGCCTTTGCCGCGGCCGACGGCGGCCAAAGCGAGTGCACCTACCCCGCGGAGTTTATAAGCGAGCTCAATTTTACCGCGCTCGCCGACTACGCCATAAACGGCGACACGCGCGCCTATGCGGAGAGCACAAAACTTTACATCATAGCCCCCGACGAGTACGGCGACGAATACCTGACTACGGCCGACTGCGGTTTTCAGATAACCGACATTGAATACGACGGCGAGGGAAACCTGTATTTAAAGAGTACGGACAACGCCGTTTATTCTTATCCGGGGCTGACTTCGGCGCAATTTGAGTTTACGACAACCAACGAGCCTGTAGTAAACGGTTACAGATACGTTCTGACCGACAAAAACGGGCTTCTCGCATACAACACCTCGACCCCCAACCCCACAAATATCTTTGAGGAAGGCTGCACCCACCTTAAAGTTTACGATAATGTGGCATATGTAATGAATAACGGAAACGTGTATTCCCTTGACGGGCTTCAGGCAAATATTCTGCCCGCGGAATATACCGACTTTACTTCGGCCAACAATATATCCACCGCCAACGCGGCGGAAATTCTGGCCTCCTCCTATACGGTCCGCACCGTCACCGTAAGGCCGCAGACGAGCGACGGCCACGACACTTATGTAACAAAGATTAATCTTGAAAACATCGGCGCGACGTTTGACGCGCAGGGCACCGAAAGGATTACGGGCGACCGCTCCGCCCTGTCCATCGCCGAAGTCGGCAACGCGACAATAATAGTAATGCGCGACGAAAACGGCCTTAACCAAAGCTATATAACGCTGACGGCGGCGGTTGAAAATTCGGACTATTCCCCGCCCGAAAACGACATGCGGAACGCCTGTGCGCGCGAGGGGCTGACGATATATTCGCGGCCGTATATGTGCGGGGCAACGGCGGTTGCAACGGTGGACGGCGGCACGGTTTTTACCGTTACGGAAAAGTTTGAAAGGCAGTATTTAAACGACGTTTATTACCGCGTTACATGCACGGTGGACGGACAGGAAATTTCGGGCTTTGTGGCAAGCAATATGCTGTCCCCCTACAACTTCTCCGCCGAAAACGAGCAGGAAAATTCGACGGGGACGGACGACTTCACCTATGACAACAACGTTCAGACCGTAATCATTGTGCTTTTAATTGTCCTTCTTGTTCTTATAGCGGCGGGGTATGTGATATTCTACCTCACCCGAAAGGGCGACGGAAAAACGAGGCGGCGCAAGAACAAACCCTCCGACAACGAGGATTTATATACGTAAAAATATTTGAATAAAATAACGGCCGCCGCGCGGATTAATCCGCGCGGCGGCGCTTTGTTATAATATCGGCAAAAATTAAAGCGGGCGCGGCCATTGCATGGCCGCGCCCCATTTTATATGCGCTTTATTATTTGCTGTAGAGTTTGGATACTCCGCTGTCTATAGCGGCTTTTGCCACGGCCTTTGCCACGCACATATGCGCGGCTTTGTCGTAGGCGTAGGGCAGTATGTATTCGCGCGAAAGCTGTTCGAGCGTCACGTATTCCGCAATTCCCTTTGCGGCGGCAATCATCATCTGTAAATTTACCGTGCGTGCCCTTACGTCGAGCGCGCCGCGGAAGAGCCCGGGGAATACGAGCACGTTATTTATCTGGTTGGGGTACTGCGAAGAGCCCGTGCCGACTATGAACGCGCCCGCCTGCTTTGCGAGTGCGGGGTCGATTTCGGGAACGGGGTTGGCCATTGTGAAGAGTATGGACTTCTCCGCCATGCTCTTTACCATTTCGGGAGTGACTACGTTGGGGGCCGAAACGCCGATGAACACGTCTGCGCCCTTCATAGCGTCGGCGAGCGAGCCGCGCATCTTTCCTTTGTTGGTAACCAATGAAATTTCCCTGTGCGCGCTGTTCAGGCCGTCATCGCCTTCGCATATGATGCCGAACTTGTCGCACATTATGATATCATTAACGCCAAGTTGGAGAAGGAATTTGCCTATGGAAATGCCCGCCGCGCCCGCGCCGTTTATTACCACCTTTATATTGTCCATTTTTTTATCGGCGAGCTTTAAAGCGTTTGTCAGCGCCGCCGCCACGACTATCGCCGTGCCGTGCTGGTCGTCGTGGAATACGGGGATATCGAGCTCCTCTTTGAGGCGCGTTTCGATTTCGAAGCACCTCGGCGCAGAAATATCTTCAAGATTAATGCCGCCGAATGAGCCTGAAAGAAGCTTTATTGTGTTTATGATTTCTTCGGGGTCCTTGCTCTTTATGCAAAGGGGATACGCGTCGACGTCGCCGAAGGCCTTGAACAGAGCGCACTTGCCCTCCATAACGGGCATACCCGCCTCGGGGCCGATATCGCCGAGGCCCAAAACGGCCGTTCCGTCGGTTATTACGGGAACGGTGTTCCAGCGGCGGGTCAAATCGAAACTCTTTTCAACGTCGGCGTGAATGGCCATGCAGGGTTCGGCAACTCCGGGAGTATACGCCAGCGAAAGCTCGTCGCGGTTGCTTACGGGAACGCGGCAGACCGTTTCAATCTTGCCCCTCCATTCGGCGTGTTTTTTTAGTGATTCCTCTCTGTAATTCATGTTAAACCTTCCTTTTGTATGCTGCTTTATCATTATAGCACAAGTTTTGCCATTTACAAATACTTTTGGCCGTCCTCCAAAAAAAGTACGCAAAAATTTGCTGCCCGTTGACTGCGACGCGGAAATATGGTATAATTGTCAAAGATAAATAGGAGAGAGAATTTTTATGACTGCGTATAAAATATCGCCGAAAATTCAGATAGCTTTAGCCTTCATACCCTTTTTGTGGCTGCTCACGGCCATTCTCGCCTCATTTTATAACATTTTTAAGCAGAGCAACCGAATGAAGGTTCTGGGATACTGTCTTATATGCGTGCTCGCCTTTGTTGCACTCATGCTTATAGTTTTGCCGGCCTTTTATGCGTGCTCGCTCTTAAGCAGCACTGGCATGATAGTCGGCAATATTATTGTGGCATATATTGCATGCGCGGCCATGGGCCTGATTGCAGTTTTTATTGAGAGCCGCATGATAAAAAAGCTCGCCGCCAAAAATAAAATGAATGCATTGAGATAGACATACTATAAGCCCAATCGATTTTCAACATCCTTTTAAAGGATAAAATAAAGGCGTGCCGCCCGAAAAAATTTCGGGCGGCACGCCTTTATTTTATTTACGAAAACATTACAGTAGACAGATACCTGTCGCCCGTGTCGGGGAGAAGAACGACTATGGTTTTGCCTTTAAACTCTGCCCGCCTGGAAAGAGTTGCGGCCGCGTGCAGCGCCGCACCCGACGATATGCCGACGAGCAGGCCTTCGGTTCTGCCAAGAAGCCGCCCCGCGGCGTAGGCCTCGTCTTCGGTTACGGTTAAAACCTCGTCGTAAATTGTTGTATCAAGAGCTTTTGGCACAAAGCCCGCGCCTATACCCTGTATGCCGTGGGGGCCCGCATATCCCTTGGATAACACGGGCGAACCAGCAGGCTCTACGGCGATTATTTTTATATTTTTTTTGTGCTCCTTTAAATATCTGCCGACACCCGTAATGGTGCCGCCGGTACCCACGCCCGCGACGAAGACGTCGATACAGCCTTCCGACTGCCGCCAGATTTCGGGGCCGGTTGTAAGGTAGTGCGCCTCGGGATTGGCGGGATTGGAAAACTGGTCGGGAATGAACGAGCCGGGTATTTCGCGCGCGAGCTCTCCGGCCTTTTGTATCGCGCCGGACATACCCTTTGACCCTTCGGTAAGGATGACTTCCGCGCCGTAAGCTTTTATTAATTTTATGCGCTCGGCGGACATGGTTTCGGGCATGGTCAATATCACCCTATACCCGCGCGCGGCGCCTATGGCGGCGAGGCCTATGCCCGTGTTGCCAGATGTTGGTTCGATGATAGTTGCGCCCCTTTTGAGCTGACCGCCCTGTTCGGCGCGGTCTATCATATTCTTAGCAACCCTGTCTTTGACAGAGCCGGCGGGGTTGAAAAATTCGACCTTCGCTAAAATTTTCGCACCCGCTCCCGCTGCTTTGCCGTAATTTTTGAGCTCAACCAGCGGCGTTTCGCCCACAAGCCGTTCAATCGATTGATAAATCATAATAAATCTCCGCATGCCGCCGCATATGTGCCGGCGGCACATTAAATTATGCGCCTTATACATAACAATTATACTACCGCGCGCGGCGCTTGTAAAGCGCCGCGCGCAGGATAATATACGGGAGACGGCGATCAAACGCGAGATTCAGTAACCTGCACGCGGCAAACGGCGCATGCACTGCGGCCGCGGCGGTCGTCATCGTCGTCTTCGTCGTCTTCGTCGTCCTTATCGAAACGGTCATAATCGGACTGGGAGCCGTCGGCGAAAACGTAATGGTACTGGCCATCGCGCACATAGATGCGGAATTCGACAGCCTGCCCGTCGATATCGCCGCGCACGGATATTACGCGCTCGCCGTCCTCGGTCTGGTCGACGAAGGTCAGAACTTCGGTGACCCCGCCGCGCTCGATAGTCATCAACAGCTCGAGCTCTCCCTCTTCGCTCTCGTACTCAACGCGCATGCGTTCGGCGAGGTTGCCGTCTTGATAAATGGTGTATACGTATTGGTACTCCCTTTCGCTCTCCCCGTCTTCGTTCTCGCTTTCGCTCTGGCGAACAACTTCTATATAAGAATTTTCCGCCGTGTACGCTCTGAAGTAAAGCTCGCTCTCCGCCTCTCCTTCCTCCGTCTCCTCGGTATAGTTTCCGCTGACGGGGTAGGATGCGCCCGCCGCAACGAGCACGCCCTCTATAGAATAATTGCTCTCGCTCCCGTCGCCGTCAGTCTCCCCGCCCGTAAAAATTTTGTCGTAATACATTACGTAGGAAACTTCTTCACCGAGAAGGTCGCTGTAGCTGACCGTCATGCCGAACTCATAGCCCTGACCGCCGCTTATGTCCGTGCCCTTTATGTCGCCTTCGGACAGCAGGCTTTCGACCAGAGCGAGGTAGTCGTTGACAAGCTCAATGCGCTCGTCCGTCCCGGCGGCAAGAGACGTGAAAAACGCCGCCGTCTGCACATTACCCCCCGTACTATGCCGCGACGAAAGCACCGCGCCCACCGAAGCCGCGCCGTAGGCGTAGAATTCGTCCGAGGTGGTAATCTGCGAAAGTTTATCGCCGCCGCCTTCGTCTATCAGCCCCGTGCCGGGCAGAGGGCTGCCCCTGCCCGCGAGCGGCAGGGCGATTGCCAGCGCAATGATTACGGCGAGCAGAGCCGCTAAGGCTGCGATTATTATGTTTTTATTCTTGTTGCGCGCGGCGACCGCCGCCGCGCCCGAGGGGACGGCCAAAGCATTTTCGCGCGGCATGCCGAGCTGCGATTTTATGTTATCCTTTACGCCTTCGTCTGGCAGCACGGCCGACTTGTTTTCGCGCAGCAGTTTTTTTATTTCTTTCATACGCCGCCCTCCTTGTCGATATGTTTTTTGAGTTTCTTAAGCGCCTCGTTGTTCTTCCACGTCACCGTGCCGATGGGAATGCCGAGCATTTGCGCCACTTCCCTGCGCTTGTAGCCCGCCACCTGACAGAGCATTAAAATTTCGTATTCGTCCTCCGCCAGAATTTTTGAAGCGAGGTCGAAGATATACGGCAGATGCGTTTCGGCAGAGCCGTATTTATGGCTTTGCTCGTTGAAATCGGTAGGCACCTCCCTTTTATACTTTTTAATATGGTTGAGCGCTATGGATTTTGCAATGGTGCACAACCACGCCGAAAAATTAGTACCCGCGCCGTACTGCCCCAGCGAGGTTATGGCGCGCACGTAAGTTTCCTGCATAATGTCTTCGGCGGTCATTTTTTCGCGCACAATGTACAGAATGCAAAAATAGACCGTGCGGTTGGTCTGCTCATATATGTAATCGAAGGCGGAATTGTCCCCCTCCTTAAGCATGGCTATGTGCCGCTCGAGCTTGTGATCCTTCATATTCTTTCACTTATAAAACAATTTAATGCGCGCGATTGTTGGATATTTTTAAAAATTCTGCGCAAAATTTTTTGGTGTATTATATTATAATGATACCATCTGAAGGCGGCGCGGTCAATACCCAAAAAATTTTTTGACTTTTTTCCAACAAAACGCCCGCGCAATTTGTTATATAGGTGAAAGCCGGAAAGGCTTACCGCAAATTTACAGGAGGAACTGTTATGAAAAAATTATTTACCGGCATGATGATTACATGCTCCCTTGCGGCGGCAATAACTTTTGCAGCCTGCGGACAGGGCGACCAAAACAGCTCCGGCGGCAAGTTTAATGAGCTTAACACCGCCGAAAGCGTATATGCGTTCAGCGCCGCCTCAGCGGGAATGATTATATCCGCCGGACAAAACGACGGTCAGACGACGCCCGAAACCACGACGCCCGACGTTACCGCTCCCGACACTGCAATACCCGACACTTCGGCTCCCGAAGGGACAACCCCCGGACAGACGGCGACGGACGACGGGACATACCTTTTAGACGGGTACATGACTCTTATTGACAGCCTGCTCTCCGACGGCGGGTTCGTTATAACCGAGACAACTTCAGACAGGGCAGAGTACGAGAGCAAAACAGTAATTTCGTACCGCGACATAAACGGCGGCGAACACAGCTATGAAATGCACTATAACAAAACCGCCGACGACTGCGACGATGACGACCATGGCGAAGAGGAATACGCCATAACGGGCGTCATGGTCATAGACGGAACCGACTACGCCATACGCGGCGAGCGCGAAGTTGAAAACGGCCGCGGCGAAAGCGAGAGCGAAACCGAACTGCGCGTAGACCTCGGCGAAGGCAAATATATGCTGGTTGAGCAGAGCTACGAACGGGGAGACGGCGAATTTGAACAGAAATACAACTATTCCGTCTACGAAAACGGCAGACTGACGGAGCGCAGCACCTTTGAATATGAAGAGGAAGACGGCGAAACCGAGTTGCACATGACTTCGCTTAAAGACGGCGAAAATCACTCATTCGCATTCACCCGCGAAAGGGTGCGCGGCGAAGAAGTTCTGAAGCTGCGCATAGGCGGCAGAGACGGACAGAGCTATTATGTGACCCCCGCAACCGACGCCGACGGAAACACTTATTACGAATATCAGCCCGTAGCCCGCTGACGTGCGTTATGGCTGACGGGGCGGCGCAGACATTTTGTCTGCGCCGCCTCCTTTCTTTCGGTAATTTACGTTTTATCTAAATCCGCAGCGGAAAAATTTAAAAAAATTTTCCCGCCGCAGTTTGACTTTTGCACGCAAATTATATAAAATATATTCATCGCAAAATTATAAAGTGTGTGGCCTTCAACGGGCGTAAATCTGGCTTTATGTCGGATTTGCGCCCGTTTTTTTGCGGCCGCAAAATGAGAGTTATGACGGTAAGCGACAATAAAATGGGCATAAAGCCCGTGCACAGACTGTAATGGAGATTTCGGGCGCGGGGGCAAACATTATCCTCGATTGCGTATTCATCTTCCCCTGCGGCCGGGGCGTTGCAGGCGCGGCTTGGGCGACGGTGGCCGGGCAGATTTTGTCGCTTGCGATAGCCATGATTTTTCACTACACGTCCAATAAAGAAATAGGCACGGGCTTTAAATACCTCGCCCCCGACGCGGGCATAATAAAGGGAATATATAAAATAGGTATTTACACCGCGCTTATGCAAGGCCTGCTTTCGGTTATGATGCTCGGCATGAACCTGATATTGGGCACGGCAGAGCAATTTGAACTTAAAGTTATTTACATTGTTAACAATATAACGGCTATAACGCCATAAAAATTTTTTGAAATTTTTTATTTATATCGTTGACATTGGATTTTTTATATTGTATAATCCCCTCTGTTCATCGGAGGACTTATAACCGTAGTTATAGGGCCGGATAAGATGTCGGCACAAGGGTTTGTCGGAGGCGCACGCCACGTATGGCGTGCGCGGAGAAGAAAATTCTGTTGCGCCGGACACTTGTCCGGCCTTTTTAAATGAATATAATGTATTGTTATCGGAGAACTTGCGGCCGCAGCCGCAACGGTTGATAAAGATACGGGTGCGCCCGATTGTAAGCACTATCGGGCGCACCCTTTTTATTTTACTGAAAATCATTCAACGGAGGTTAATTTTTTGAAACTTGTATTGCGATTTTTAAAGCCGCATTGAAATTGTGCATTTTAACCGCAGTCCTTCTTTTGGTGGACGTGGTCGGGGCGCTCATCATTCCCACATTTGCGGCGGAACTTATGAACGAGGCCAACAGGGGCGTATCGTTTGACACGCTCGTCATGACGGCCATACTTATGGCTGTGTCTGCCCTCATTGCGGGCGGCGCGGCGATAGGAAGCGTGTTTGCCGCATCCGACCTGACGGCTAAGGTAGGCGCCGACATGCGCGACGCCCTGTATAAAAAATCGCTCGAACTTGCCGTTTCGGACTTCCGCACCTTCGGCACGGCATCTGTTACGACGAGGACGGTTTCAGACATAACAAATATACAGACGGCGCTCGTCAACACGATAATGCTTGTACTGCCCGTACCGCTCGTGTTCGTGCTTTCGATAGTTATGGCGTTCATACTCGACTGGGCGATGGGACTTATATTGCTTGCCATACTTATAGTTATTATGGTAATAGCGGTATTCATTATAAAGAGTTCTTCTCCCCTGTTCAGGAAATTGAAAAAACTGCTCGACAAAATGAGTTCGGTACTTCTTGAAAATATAACCGGCGTGAGGGTTGTCCGCGCATTCAACAACGAGGACAGGGAAGAAAAACGCATGGACGAAGCGTTCAGCGGATATGCCGCCACATCGATAAAGGCAAACCGCAAGTTCGCTCTTTTAGACGGCATATCGTTTTTTGCCATAAACATTCTCATCATTCTCGTTTACTGCTTGAGCGGTTTCCGCATAGGCGCCGGGGCGTTCGAAGTGGGCGACATCACCGCCATAATAGAATACGCAATGTTTGCACTCTTCTATCTAATGATGGCGCAGATGGTAATCCTCACTCTTCCCAGAGCGCTGGAGTGCAGCGAGCGCATTCGCTCGGTGCTCGACTTTTCGCCCACTATTGCCGATAACGTCGACAGCCCTGTAAAGCTCAACGAAAACGCGGGCGAAGTTCTGCAATTCGAGCGCGTTGCCTTCCGTTTCGCCGACGCCGACGAATATACCTTAAGAAAGCTCAACTTTACGTGCAGGCGCGGCCAGACGACGGCTATAATCGGCGGCACGGGCAGCGGCAAATCGACGGTTGCCTCCCTCATGCTGCGCTTCAACGACGTGACCGAGGGCAGGGTGCTTTTAAACGGCGTGGATATACGCAGGATGCCGCAGTATCAGCTGCGCGATAACATCGCATACGTTCAGCAGCGCGCATGGTTGTTTTCGGGCACTATAGCCGAAAATTTAAAATACGGCAACGAAAACGCCTCCAATGCAGAATTATGGCACGCGCTTGAAGTTGCGCAGGCGGCAGACTTCGTTAAAAAACTGCCCGACGGCCTCAATTCTTTCGTGGCGCAGGGCGGCACGAACTTTTCCGGCGGACAGAAGCAGAGGCTGTCCATTGCCCGCGCGCTCGTAAAAAAGCCGCAGCTGTACATATTTGACGACAGCTTCTCCGCGCTCGATTTCAAGACCGACGCCGCTCTGCGCCATGCGCTTGAAGCCGAAACGACCGACGCCGCAGTGGTAATAATCGCCCAGCGCGTGAGCACGATACGCCACGCCGAACAGATAATAGTTTTAAACGAAGGCGAACCCGTCGGCGTGGGCACACACGAAGAGCTTATGGAAAACTGCTCCGTTTACAGAGAAATATATAAATCTCAGACAAAGGAGGAGGACGAACAATGAGCATTCTACCTGTTTCAGTCATACCTTATGGCGAGCGTGGCGGAAAATCTTATTTTGAAACTTAGAAGGCAGATAAGCAACAAGCTCAATAAGCTGCCCTTACGCTTCTTCGACCGCAACAAGCCGGGCGAAATATTAAGCCGCGTGACGAGCGACCTTGACAAGGTGTCCGAAACACTGCAGACCGGTCTACTTAAACTCGTCGTTGCGATAGGTACGATAGTCGGTTCGCTCGCGTTCATGTTCTATTACAGCTGGATACTTGCGCTTATATTCCTCGCATTTATGGCTATCGGCGTGGTAATAACCAAAATCGTTTCCAAAAAGAACTTGAAGGCGGCTTCCGAAAGACAGGAAGCAATCGCCCGCCTCACCGGTATCGCCGAGGAGTATTACACGGGCAGGGATATAATAAAAGCTTTCAACCATGAAGAAGAAAGCGTGAGCAAGGTATGCAGCGCCGTTGAAAATGTGCGCATTGCAACGCGCGACGCCGACTTCTTAACAAACGCCGTAAACCCCGCCGTAAGGTTCCTTTCGCGTCTTTCGCAGGCGGTGATACTGCTTATCGCCGGCTATTGGATGCTGGGCGGCAATATGACGATAGGTATCGTGCAGGCCTACTTCCAGTACCTCAACATGTCTGCTGAGCCCATAACCGAGGCTTCGTTCATGATAAACTCGATGCAGTCGGCTCTCGCTTCGGCAGAACGCACACTCGAGTTCCTTGATGACGAGGAAGAAATTCCCGACACCACCACCCCCGTCAATCTCGACAGGGCAGAGGGCAGAATCGCCTTTGAACACGTCAGCTTTGGTTATTCTCCCGATAAAATTCTGATGAAGGACATAAGCTTTACCGCAAAGCCCGGGCAGAAAATCGCCATTGTCGGCGCGACGGGCGCAGGCAAGACGACGCTTATAAACCTTCTGATGCGCTTCTACGAGGTCAACGGCGGCGCCATAACAATCGACGGCATTATCTCCACCGACCTGACGCGCAAGGGGCTGAGGAAAAACTTCGGCATGGTATTGCAGGACACATGGCTGTTCGGCGGCACGATAGCCAAAAATATTGCCTACGGCAAGCCCGACGCCACAAGAGAAGAAATAATAAAGGCGGCAAAGATGGCTAAGGTCGATTACTTTATCCGCACAATGCCTCAGGGCTACGACACCGTGATAGAGAACGACGCGAACAACCTTTCGGTAGGTCAAAGACAGCTTTTAACAATCGCAAGGGTGTTCCTGTGCAACCCTCCCGTGCTCATTCTCGACGAGGCTACGTCCTCTGTCGATACCCGCACCGAAGCGGAAATCGGCAAGGCCATGCAGGAACTGATGAGCGGCAGAACGAGCTTCGTCATCGCCCACCGCCTCTCTACAATCCGCGATGCCGACAATATTCTGTTTATGGAAAACGGCGACATAATAGAACAGGGCAACCATACCGAGCTTTTGAAAAAGGACGGCGCATATGCCGCGCTGTATAACAGTCAGTTTGCCTGATATTGTTTGTTTTCAATCGGCCTGACGGGTTGAAATTTTGCAAAACTTTTATAGCTATAAAGCCGCCGTAACAATCAGGCGGCTGTAATGATAAGGCGGCGGGTGCTTCATACGAAGCACCCGCCGCTTTTTCTATGTAAAATTTTATAGTTCTTTCCTCATACATATAGAATCGGGCATATCTTTGTATTGCCCGTAGTTGGGTATTACCTTATAACCGATATTTCTGTAAAGTGCCATCGCGGCAACGAGAAGCTCACCCGATTCCAAAATCAGATATTTATACCCTGATTTGCTGGCGCGCTCCTCCAACATCGACATAAGTGTTTTGGATATACCTCTGCCGCGGTACTCGTCTCTAATGAATACACGCTTAACTTCGGCGTTCTCTTCGTCGTATTTTTTAAAACTTGCACAGCCTACGGGCGAATTGCCGTCATAGGCAACAATGACATCGTGAATATCGTCGAGCTTATTATAAGGGATATATTGCGCCCTGTTCTGCTCGCCGCCGACAAGCTCGTTCAAAAAATCATCCAGCATATGGCACTGCTCGATAAAATCATCATTACCGCCGTCTGTATAAATAAATCTCATATTGTATTCCTTAAGTGTCAGCAAGTCGTTGTTTGAGATATTATATCACTATTGAACGGGCAAATCAATGGTAGCAATCAAATTACTCGCGAATAAAAAGAGAAAATCCGAACCATTCGCTGGTTATCAGCAAATAATTCGGATTATACCTCTTTGGTGCACCGAAAAGCCATAAAAAAGAACACAGTAATATTGCAGGTAAATAAACTTGATTATTATTGCCAAGTGGAATTACCGTTGTTGAATTATACTGCTCGGAACTAATATCTTATCGCTGGCTTGCTTTGCATAGATGGCTGTCATGGCGCTTTACAAATCTGCTTTGACAGCCATTTTGTTTATACGTTATTCTATGGCTGAACTTTAAAATTATAGAGTTATATTTTAATTGGAATTAAGCAAGCCAAACTTCAATGATAAAAGCCATTTCTACAACTTACTCTGCTGTTCAGCAAAGTGAACTATTCAATGTAGCAATAATTTTCTCCATTGTTTCTACAGTAATTGTGCAATAATAAACTATTACGAAAAAAGAGCTGATTTATTTCATACAATTTTTAGATTTTTTTCAATTTGATAATTTAAAAGATTTTTGTATAAATCGCTTTCTTTAAAATGATTTTTGTGATAACCCATTCTAATAAAAGAAGAAAATTCGTCTGCATTAAGACATGTAATACTTCTAGTGTGAGGATATAGGTTTTTTAATTCTTTAAGCATTCCTTTACAAAAATCATGTCCGTTTGTATATTTTAAAAGATTTTTCTCTGCTAATTCTTTAACCTCTGATTCGACTAAAAAAATTCTATTATCATCAAGTTTATTAGTTCGATTTTTTAAATTAATTAATGTTATTATACGGGATAAATCACTATGATTAACAATTATTTCGTTTAATGGGACTTCTTCAAATGAAATTCCCCAACACAATTCTTCATTCAATTTTCTGATTATAGAAAAATAAAACAACTTATCCAGTACACGCTTTCTTAATTTGGTAATATCTAGCCAATTAGAAGTAATTTGAAACATTGTATATGATAATGAATCATCATTGCTCGCAATCATCATTTCCGCATTACAGTAATCGCAGTAGAATAACCTTGGTATATTTTGTGTTTCGTAATCTCTATCAGCTATGCCGATAACTCGATAATCTGATGTGAATTTACTTAAAATATTTTTTATTCCAGGTTTTCCTCCATAGGATTCAAAAAGGTATGTATTTTCGTTGTTAATTAATGAGACGAACAGCTTTATATCTTCAATGCCCTCAAGCAATATCATAGTTGCGTATTTATTCTTTGGTACACTCAGTAAAAGCCTAATTTCGTTTTGTACTGAACTGGCTGTTAAATTTGTTCTAATAGAATTGGAATTAGTCATATTGCTCACCTAAATCAATAACCAAATCCCAATTATTATCAATGACTTGCGGTGCGTGTGTGGCTACAATTAAACTGAGCTCTTCATTTTTCATTTCAATAATTTTTTTAAAATCTTTTAGCAGTTCACGCTGCCATGCAACATGAAGAGAAATTTCAGGCTCATCGATAAGAAGCGTGAGTTTGTCCTTCACTCCAAAGATTAACTCATAATACAAAACTATTATTTGTTGCTCTCCAGAAGAGAGTTTAGATGTATCAAGTTCAGTGCCATCGTCCTTAATAACCGTTAATCCATTTTCATTGGATATAATGATTTTTTTAAAATTTAACTTACTATTTATGATTTCAGTAAATAAATCCAATCTGTTTATAAGGTCATCGAAAACTTCTAATTTTTGTTTCGTGTCCTGCAAATATACTCTTAAAGCCTGAGAGTAGGATTCAGTATATTCGGCTGAAGAATATTTTAATTCATTTAGTAGCTTATAATCCTGTATTTTTTCTTGTCTAACAAAGATATCCCCTAATTCTTTTAAATAATCTTCTTGAGAAATCCCTGTAGTTGTATTAAAAAGCCTTTTCGGGAAAGTGCTATCCAATTGAGAAGAAACTTCAGAATATCTTAACACAACATTCTTAATTTCCTCTTTGATTTTTTTGGGAATTTCGTTAATAACCTCAATAGCTATTTCACGCTTGCGCGAAAAATATCCAGTGTCCTCATCATCTATTTCTTTCCTAAGTAATCGTTGTTCTTTAATAAATTTAATTGGACCTAATTCTTTTCTAAAGCGTATCAGAAAGTTATTCAAATCTTTATATTGGCTTTGTGACGATTTAGCTTCCTTTGCCTTATCAATATTAAAATACACTAATCTGTCCGCTATATTACGTTCATGTTCAAATTGCAAACGCATTTCTCGAACTTCTTCATATGTTAATAATGTATTATCTCTTAAATCTATATAATCTCTCGGACTAATTCTCTCAATAAAAGGTAGCTCTCTTCTTTTTTCCAGATTTTCCAACACTCTTTTGTTTGGTATTTTTAATACTATTTCGTTAACTATAAGCTGATTATCGCCTTTCTCAATACGTAATAAATCGCCATTGTTCAATTCTATTTCCAATTTTGAAAAGGAAAATCTGCTAATCTCATACAAATCTTTTTCTTCAATTGATTCTATAATCTTTAAAATGGTACTTTTACCAAACCCATTTGGTCCTGTAATAATTGTAATACCACTCATATAAAAATTGAGTCTATAATCAAATTGACCAAACAACTTTTCTATTACAATCGATTTTATCATACGTTTTTATGTTCCTCTAAATATTTTCCTATAGGCATTATATCACAAAAGAAGTTGAATGACAATTAAAATCTAAAAATAACTAAATTAATGTCTAACGGCTTGCCACTAGCTTGCTCCGCACAAACGGCTGTCATTGCATCTTTATAGATCCGCTTTGACAGCCGTTTTGCTTGTTCCTTATTTGGCGACAAATCGGCATATATGTTTTTGCTTTCGTCATTAAAATAGATAATGCTTATTCCTTGCGGGATACTTTTCATAATAAATACTCCATAAAGATTTTTGTAGCGACTTGCGACGCAGTGATAATAAAGTAATAGTAGTATTAAATATCCTAAATACATTATATCTCCCACCCAAAACCCACCCTGCGGACTATATGATTTATCTTTCTATGTTCCGTGTTCCGCAGTGCCAATAGGGTAATAGTAACCTATCGGCACTGCGGGGCGGCTGTCGCCGCCCCGCATATCGCCTTTTTCTTATACAAAAGTGTTACATGTTACGGGGTGGACTGGTAATACTAAGTCCACCCCCGTCGCCGTTCGTGTGTGGCGGGTAAATATTATATAAAGCCGCTTAATGCCTTTTTCAGCCGCTTGCGTATCGTTTTCATTTGTTGCGATATTGAAGAATGCGAAACGCCTTGCTGCCGCGCTATCGTTCGCATAGACAGTTCCTCGTAAAAGACTTTATGTATCAGCTCTCGTCGCTTGTCCGAAAGTGTTGATACCGCTTTTTGTACTCGCTCCGTTTTCTCTCTCCGTATCACTATCGCCAATGTATCGGCGGTCTTGTCCTCAAAATCTATTCCGTTTTCAATCAGATAGTTTAATGAGATATGCCGCCGCGTTTCTTTCCAATGGTTGCGCTTTTCCATTTGTACGAGTTGCAAATATAGCAAATAAAATTCTTCCGAAACGCTCACCTCATTCGTAGTACCGTCCGCAAACTTATACTTTATAATCTGCATTGTATAATGCCTCCACTTATAAGCACGAGGGCGGCACAGAGGTAAGGTTTTTTATTAAATTTTTCATAAATGTCCGTTCCTCGATTTTCAGTTTTTGAAAACCGACTGAAACGGACAAATTTCGCAATAAAGAACGCCCGCCAGCCGAGAACTAAATCTCGATCTGACGGGCGCAAAAACATATTAAAAAAGCCCGACAAACTTCTGAACTAAATCAAGAGATTTAGCCCTGAAAATTTGTCGGGTTCATACTCTTTCGCGGAGAGTTTCAACACCTTGAAC
>CALVWX010000005.1 GCA_944368215.1 uncultured Clostridia bacterium
CAACTCTATTTTACCACAGATTTGTATGAACTACTTTTTTATTCATTATCTGTTGCACTTAATAGTATAATTCACCTAAAAAACAAAGCGGCCGCGCCCTTGGGCGCGGCCGCTCTTTATCACATTTACTTTGATTTGGAAACCTTTTTAAGCAGGGCTTCGACGGCCGCCTGCAATTTTTTAAGCGCCGCTTCGGCGTCTTCTTTGTTGTTTGCTTTTACGGAATAGTAAATCTTAAGCTTGGGCTCGGTGCCGCTGGGGCGCACGCACACAAAGCTGCCCGTCTTAAGTTCGTAGTATACGCAGTTTGTCTTGGGCGAACCTATGGGGGTCACTTCGCCCGTGGCAAGGTCGGTCTTTTCGTCCTTGGAATAGTCGCGCACGCTGGCTATTTCGTAAATATCGAATTTATCTACTTTGGTTGTTTTGAGCGCGTCTACAACGGCGTTCATTTCCTTCATGGCGTTCAGGCCCTGATACTGAATAGAAACGTTGCAGTCGAGCACGTAGCCGTATGTCTTGTAAATTTCGTTAAGCCTGTCGAACACCGTCGTGCCCTTGTAGGTGTAGTAGCATACCATCTCGGCGCACAGCATGGAAGCGACAACGGCGTCCTTATCCCTTGCGTGCGTGCCGCGCAGGTATCCGCAGCTCTCTTCAAAGCCGAAGATAAAGGTGTGGCTGCCGTCCTTTTCCCATTGCTTGATTTTTTCGCCTATGAATTTGAACCCTACGGGTACTTCAAAGAGCTCCACGCCGAAGTTCTGGCATATGGGTTTTGCCATGCCCGTGGTGACGAAAGATTTGACCACCGCGCCGTTGGCGGGTATTGCGTTTTCTTCCTTCAGACGGGTCAGAATGTAATCGAGGAGGAGTATGCCCACCTGATTGCCCGAAAGCGCTTCAAATTCGCCTTCGTCGTTCTTTACCGCCACGCCAAGACGGTCGCTGTCGGGGTCGGTGCCGAATACGACGGTCGCGCCTATCTTTTTGGCGAGCTCTATGCCCATCGAAAGCGTTTCCTTGAACTCGGGGTTTGGCACCTGTACGGTAGAAAATTCGGGGTCTTTTTTGGTCTGTTCCTCGACCACAGTGGCGTGAATGCCTAACTTTTTGAGTATGGTCGTTACAGGTATGTAGCCCGAGCCGTGAACGGGGGTGTAGACGAGTTTAAGGCTCTTTCCGCACGCTTTTACGGCCTTTTTGGAGAGAGTGAGCTTTGTGAGCGCCTTATAATATTTTTTGTCTACCGCCGCAGGGACGGGTTTTATGTATTTTTTGGCCTGCTCGGCGGTTGGTGCGGGACTGCCGAGGTAATCGGTTATCTTTTCTATGTTTTCCACGACCACCTGAGTGTCCTCGGGGCTCATCTGCGCGCCGTCTTCGCCGTATACCTTGTAGCCGTTGTACTGCTTGGGGTTGTGCGAAGCCGTTACCATTATGCCGGCTATCGTGTGCAGTTCCCTGACCGCGAACGAGAGCATGGGCACGGGATGAACGTCGGGGAAGACGTAGGCTTTTATGTCGTTTGCCGCAAGCACACCGGCGGCCGCCTTTGCAAATTCGTCCGATTTGAGACGCGTGTCGTACGAAATGACTACGCCCCTTGCCATGGCGTCGGGGCCGAGACCCTTGATAAAGGTTGAAAGACCTTGGGTTGCGCGCATAACGGTGTAGATGTTCATTTTGTTGGTGCCGTAACCAATTATGCCGCGCATGCCCGCCGTGCCGAATTCGAGCTCGGCGCCGAACGAGTATTCAATCTCTTCCTGGTTGCCTTTAATAGCTTCAAGCTGTTGTTTGCCTTCGGGGCACAGCCGGCCGTCGTTCAGCCAGCTTTCGTATGCCGCTTTATAATCCATATAATATTCCCCCATAAAATTTTTAGTCGGCCGCGCCGCGCTCCACGGACGGCGCGGCCGCTCTTGATTGATTTTAAGTGCGTCGCCGCACTGTTGCTACTATATTATACAAAAAAAATCCCCCCTTGTAAAGGGGGGTGACAAAATATTTTAACCTAATTTTCAAATTTTATCGCTGTCGTCGCCCTTGAAGAATCTTTCTTTGGTCATAACGGGCTCGCGCTCGGGTTTTACAACTGTGTTCTTGTCGGCAAAATACTTTATCTCGTTATTGTCGCAGTAGTTTACGAACTCGAAGCAGATAAGTATCACATAGCTTGCGGGCAGGGTTAAAAACAGTCCCGCGCCGAAGGTAAGAAAAATTGCCGCCACGTTGAGCGCAAAGATGATAAGCACCAGCACAACGTAGTTTGAAAGAACTCCCGCAAAATTCTTCCCCCCGGCAGTATAGTCGAACGAATACGCTATCGCGCCGCGGTTGGTCTTCTTTCCGTAAACAAGCGCGGGCAGCCAGTCGCTTGTAAACGTCATCTTTATCACATACAGAAAAACTATAACCGTCGAAAACAGCACTATGAGTAGCAATATAGGCGCGTCGGCGACCATCAGCCCGTAAACTACGGCGCCGGTGGCGGCGAAGATCAGCACGTCGTATGCAAACGAAAGCGGCACATATATAACGTTGTAAAGGCTGGCCTTGCCAAGATTTTTGATGAGCGTGCCTATAAACGGCGAGTTTGCGCGCATGGCCATTTTGTCGTTTATCAGCGCCCCCGCCGTATAGTTGCCGAGGCCTAAAAGGAACTTCTGCACAAGGTGAACAATAATTATTATCACGACGGTCAGCACTACCGAACCGACCATCGCCCCCAGCATCTCTAACAGCCCGGCGAAGGCTTCGCGTATTGCCAGCCAGCCGTTCTGCATGGCCGCGAAATCGAGGTTTGCAAACGCCGACCCGAAGGCGGCCAGCGCCTCCGACAGCGCTAAAAACTGCGTCGTGTCGCTGATTCTGCTTATAAAGGGAATTATCACCGCCGTATAAAGGCACAGGCAGAGAAGAAGTATTATAATTCTGTAAAGCAGCACCTTATAAGTGATGTTGAAGTTGTCCACAAAAACGTTTAATGCGTGTCTGAATTTCATATATTTGCCTCTCTTTGTCCTTGATGAGGTTTCATCCGCGTTAAAAAATCAATATTTTCTCAGGTCTTCGCGCTCTATGCCTTCCACGTCGGCGTAAGCCATGTAGCTTTCAACGACTATCAGCATGTAAGAGCAGCCGAAGCATACCGCGCCCGATATAAGGGCTGCCACCGTGCCGAGGAATGCGCCGCACAGCGAAATAATCAGAACTGCGGCCGCGAGCGGCAGCGCTATCGCGGCGAACAGTTTCCACCTGACCGTGCGCGCCTGGGCATATGAGGAGTACAGAGCCTCGCTCATTCTGAATCCCGTTATCTCCGCGCATGGCAGCCAAAGGAAGAAGTGCGAGGCTATGAACATGAAAACCAGTATAATTATCGCGCAGATTATCACTCCCGCGATGAAAACATACGCCGGGGCGAGTGCAAAAGTTTTCATAACGACCGCCAGAAGAACGGCAAGTATCACGCAGGCAACGCCTATGATGACCATGCATATCAGCCCGTATAAAAAGTTTATCGTAAAACTTGAAATTATAGAGCGGAAGGACTTGCTGCCGAATCTTATGTGCTTGTCCACCATTGAATGAATGAACGCAATGTCGACGACGAGCGCAACGTAAGCGACTATGCTTAAAACTATTGTCAGCCAGTTGTGCGTGTTGAATGGCAGGAAGAGTTTGAACCACGCCGTAAAGCTGTCGGTAATTTTGCCCGCGGAGTAAGAATCTATTATGAATTCGGCCGCGGTATAGTCGATTATCGGCGCAAAGGCCAGTATGGCCACGGCCAGCGCAGGCAGAAGCAAAAGGTTGCTTTTAAGGTATTTTATCGTTTCAATTATGTATTTCATGATATCTCTACGATTTTTCCGGTAAATTTCCCGTCGTACACGGCGAGATACAGATAGCTTTTTTGTGCGGCATAGCGCGACAGCGTTCCGGGGTTGAACAGCGTAACCTTTCCGTGCGTCTCCTCCGTAGCCCTGTGCGTGTGTCCGTAAAGCGCAATTTCCGCGCCTGATTCGGCCGCCTTTTGTGCAAGGCGTTCGTTTCCGCGCTTTACGCCGTATCTGTCGCCGTGACAGGCAAAAATTTTTACGCCCTCTTCGGTTAAGAGAATTTCGTCCTCGCCCAGCCTCGGAATGTCGCAGTTGCCGTTTAAAAGAATTACCTTGCCGGGGAAAGCGCTGCGTATGCGCGCCCCGTCGGACGAAGTGTCCCCGAGGTGTATTATAAGGTCGCTTTCGGAAAATACGGGATACAGCTTTTCAATGTCTGCGCGGTTCCCGTGCGTGTCCGAAATCACTATAATGCTCTTCAAAGCTTGCTCCTCAGATCTTCCAGCGCGCGGAAGCGGTGAGATACGCCGTTTTTTTCTTCCTCGGACGCCTCGCCGAAGCTCTTTTCAAGGTCGTCGGAATAAAACAGGCTGTCGTAGCCGAATCCGTTGTCGCCGCGCTCTTCAAAAAGTATGCGTCCGTAAGTTTTTCCCACGCCGAACAGCGTTTTGCCGCCGGGCGAATACATGCACACCGCGCACTCGAAGTGCGCGCGCCTGTCGTCCAGCCCTTCCAGCCGCTTTAAAAGCAACGCTCTGTTGCCTGCGTCGCCCTCGCCGGAAAAGCGGGCGGAATATATCCCGGGCGCGCCGCCCAGCACGTCGACGCACAGCCCCGAATCGTCTGCAAGCGCGGTTACGTGCAGTGCCTCGGCCACGGTTCTGGCTTTGATAAGCGCGTTTTCCTTAAAGGTCTTTCCGTCCTCAACTATGTCGCCGTCAAAGCCGGCGTCCTTCATGGAAATAATCTTGTATCCCTTTAAAATGTCGCCTATTTCGTCAATCTTGTGCGCGTTGCCGCTGGCGACCACTATGGCAGTCTTTTGTTCCATGAATCCATTATACAATAAAAAATTTCAAAAGTAAAGGGGCAAGCGCAATATTTGTTCCAAACGGCGATAAAGAACCGTCCGCGCCGCAGACATGGCGCCGCGCTCCGTGGCAAACGCCCGCGCCGCGCTTTGCGCGCGGCGCGGGCGTTTATGTGTTTACCGGCACATATTGCTGGGTCAATTAAAAATTGCGCGGGCAATGACGGCGCAGTGGAGGAAGATTTTCAGTCGTCCCACTTCAGACGGTGCAGCTCGCCCGCCTTGTTCATGCTTTCAAATCCGCCCTGCCTCAGCCCCTCGTAAACGGCTATCGCCACCGAGTTTGAAAGGTTTAAAGAGCGAAGTTCGCCCATCATGGGAATTCTAACGCAGCTTTCAGGGTTGGCCTTTAGCAGTTCTTCGGGCAACCCCTTTGTCTCCTTGCCGAAGACGAGAAAGTCCCTGTCGCGGTAACTTATGTCGGCATAGCACTTTCTCGCCTTCGTGGTAAAGTAAAAATATCTACCGCCCGGGTGCGCGGACTTGAGTTCGTCAAAGCTCTCCCATATTTTAACGTCCACAAACTGCCAGTAGTCAAGTCCCGCGCGCTTCAAGTACTTGTCGCTCACCTCAAAACCCAGCGGTTTTACAAGGTTTAGGCGGCACCCCGTCGCTGCGCACGTGCGCGCAATGTTGCCCGTGTTCTGCGGAATTTCGGGCTCAATGAGTACAATCTCAAACATAATTTCCTCTTATAAAGTTAGTGCAGCGCAACCGCGCAAGCATATATTATGTTATATTATAGATAAAGAAAAGGCTTTTATCAAGCTAAAACCGCACGGTAACTGATATTTGTGTAATCAAATTGTTCATATAATAAATATTGTCAGCGTTGCATCTGCTATCGCTTTATTTTTAATAAATTATGTTTTGCCCCAAAACTGCGCTTTTGGGGCAAAGGCCCCAATTTGCGAACCCTTTCGCCTCAGCACAGTGAATTGCCGCGACTATTTTTATATTAGGGCTATCTTAAGGTCGCGGCAAGAGCGCGTGGCGCTTAAAATAACGGCGGTTTGTGTACGGCCGCCAGCGCACAAACCGCGTTAATGATTTTTATTTTACATTTAATTGACAAACCTGTTACAAAGCTGTTACAATTAATATTGCAAAATATACTATGGAGAGAAAATTCAGATGAGTATCGATGGCGTTCTTCAGATTGTCTACGCTCTGTTCTACCTTCTCGGCGGCATAACCGTGTTCATGATCGGCATGGACATTTTGGGTTCCAATCTCGAAAAAGCTGCGGGCAGCAAAATGCGCAGCCTCATCGGCAAGGCCACCAAAAACAAATTTCTCGGCATCGGCACAGGTACGGTAATCACGGCTATAATCCAGAGTTCGTCGGCAACCACCGTCATGGTCGTCGGCTTTGTCAATATCGGCCTCATGACGCTCACCCAGGCCACGTCCATTATAATGGGCGCCAACATCGGCACTACGATAACGGCCTTCATTTCCGCACTGTCGATGGGCAATTTCGAACTCGACATAACCGCCGTGTTCGCCCTCATCGCATTCATAGGCTTGATGATGACGCTCTTTGCCAAAGAGGAAAAGAACAAGCGTATAGGCTATATCCTCGCCGGTCTCGGCATGATATTCGTCGGCCTTTACACAATGTCTTTCTCGGTTTCCAACCTCACCGAAACCCCGGGCGAGGTGCGCGACGCAATAGTCAATATGTTCGCGTCGATAGGCAATAATAAGACTACGCTCACGTGGGAAATCCCCGTGCTCTTCCTTTTGGGGCTCGTATTGACGGGCATAATGCAGTCCTCGTCGGCCGTCACGGCAATAGTCATAACGCTGGCGAGCGAAGGCCTCATCAGCATCCATATGGCGATATTCATAGTGCTCGGCACTAACATAGGCACGTGCTTCACGGCAGTAATCTCGTCTATAGGTACCACTACAAACGCCAAGCGCGCCGCATGCATTCACCTTTGTTTCAACATAATAGGTTGTATAATTTTCTCTATTCCCACAATAATATGGGGCCGCCAGATATCTGAATTTCTCGAATATATCATGCCCGGCAACGTAACGTGGCAGATAGCTATTTTCCATCTGTTCTTCAACGTAACCACAACGCTCATTCTGATGTGGTTTATTCCTCAGCTCGTCAAGCTTTCAACCATTATCGTGCGGGACAAGAAGGGCGGTAAAAACGAGGAAGAGGGCGAAAAAGACGAAATGCTCGACATGCGCCTGCTCAAAACTCCAGCAATCGCAGTCGGTCAGGCCCGCAAGGAAATCGTCAAGATGGGTCAGATAGCCTTCTCTAATTATAAGCTCGCAGTAAATATGCTTCTCAGTTACGACATAAGCAAAAAGTCGGAGTTTGCAGAAAACGAAAAGCGCATCAACGAACTCAATAAATACATTACGCAGTTCCTCGTAAAGCTCTCTTCCGAAGATATCTCAGATATAGACGAAAGTAAAGTTTCTTCTTTCTATCACGTCACAAGCGATATTGAGCGTATAGGCGACTACGCCGAAAACATCGTCGAATATACCGAGGAAATGCGCAAAACCAACGCTAAATTTTCTGAAAGCGCCGTAGCCGAAATCAACGAAATGGACGGGTATCTTTCCGAGCTGTATAAAAATGTCGAAATGGCTTTCGCAAACCATAATTTAAGCTATTCGCAGAATATAGATATGGCGGAAAGATCCGTAGACTTAATGTGCGAAAAGATGAAGGAAGCCCATATCAGCCGCACAAACGAAGGGCTGTGCACTCCCGAGGCCGGTTCGGTTTATCTCCAGCTTGCAGTCAATATGGAGCGTATCGGCGATCATATGAACAATATTGCCAACTCAATCAAGGCGTACGTCCAGCCCGATTCATGATTTTGTCAAAGGCGTGCCGCCGCGTAAGCGGAGGCAGCCCAAAATATCCCCACCCATCCGGGGAATAAAAAACACCGCCGCGGCGGTGTTTTTCTTTTTGTAAAACAAAGTTTATTTAAAGCCTGCATGTGCGCGGCGCCTCGTGCATGCGGCCATGATATTTGCTGCGAATTTTTACGTTTCCCCGCATATATGGCGCGGTTAACGACATTTTTTGCCGCGCTTTTCAGCGCCGGTTAAGTTGTGGCGTCAGCTTTGCTCTGCCGTTTTTCGCTGGCTGTTGTAAAATTTTGCCGATTTTTATGTGCATATCACATTTTTTATTTGTCGTCGGCCGCGGCTTCCAAATTGTTGACAAATCAACCATATAAGTATATAATTTCTTCATAATATTTTCGGGCGGCTCCTTATGGAAGACTTGTTTGAAAGGTTTACTTTAAGCATTTTAAAACTCAATAAGCTCGTTCAGCGCATAAAGGTATACGAAATGAAAAAATTCGGCCTCAAGTCGGTTCATGTAATGTGCCTTTATTATATGAATAACCATCGCGAAGGCGTTACCGCCGGCGAACTTGTAAAAATCACTCTCGAAGACAAGGCAGCAATCTCCCGCGCGCTCGCCACCATGCGCGAAAAAGGTTACGTCGAGTACGACCCGGCCTCGCACAATGCCGCGGCAAAACTCACGCCGGAGGGCATAAAACTCGCCGAGTACATTGTCGGCAGGGCGTCCTCAGCCGTCAATGCGGGGAGTGCGGATTTTTCTGATGAACAGCGCGATTTTTTCTATAAATCGCTCGTCACCATATCTGATAACCTCGAAAATTATTACGACAATTTAAGCAAAAAATAAAGCGGAGTATCTATGATTAAAATTCTGGTCGACTCTGGTTGCGATATCGAAAAAGATCAGGCGCAATCTCTCGGCATAACCGTTCTGCCGTTTTCCGTACGCTTCGGCGACGAGGAATACCTCGACGGCTTCACCCTTTCCCATGAGCAGTTTTTCGAAAAACTCATCGAAAACGCCGAACTTCCCCAAACCAGCCAAATTAACCAATTCACCTTCGAGGAAAAATTTTCTTCGCTCACCGCCGACGGAAGCGATGTCATCGCAATTACCATTTCCTCCAAGCTGTCCGGCACATATTCTTCGGCTGTAAAAGCCGCAAAAAAGTTCAGTGGAAAAGTCTTCGTAATCGACAGTCTCAACGCCTGCATCGGCGAAAGAATTCTTCTCGACTACGCCATCCGCCTCGTCGACGAAGGTAACCTTACGACCTCTCAGATAGCGGATGAGCTCAACGCCAAAAAGGTCAAAATTCAGCTTCTGGCCGTTCTGGATACGTTAAAGTATTTAAGAAAGGGAGGCAGAATCTCTTCTGTCGCCGCCGTCGCGGGCGAAATGCTCTCCATTAAGCCCGTAATTTCGGTCGTGGGCGGCGAGGTTAAGCTCGTCGGCAAGGCCATCGGCTCGCGGAAGGGCAACAATCTTTTAAACCAGCTCGTCGCCAAATGCGGAGGCATAGATTTCTCCATGCCGTACGTTTTAGGTTATTCGGGGCTTTCCGATGCGTTTTTAAAGAAATACATAACCGACAGCGCCAACCTCTGGAAGGGCAAGGCCGAAAGTATTCCTTATTATCTCATCGGCAGCACTATAGGTACGCACGTCGGCCCCAACGCCATCGCCGTCGCATTTTTCGCCAATTAACATAAATTTATCAACGCCGCGCAAATTTTTAATTTGCGCGGCGTTTTTTAACAACATTCCTTACATACAATTAATTCCTTACTTTAATCGAACCGGCAACCCATCATTTGCCATTGTGGGCGTTTATGCAAAAAACGGCGCGGCAGTTTTAAAACTGCCGCGCCGAATAATAATTTTTTACAATTTTATGTATTATTTGTATTAATTGTGTTTGTATTAATTGTATTATCTGGTTTATCTGTATTATTAATTTGTGCCCCGGTATTTGTGCTGCCACCAGTTTTTTGCGCCTTCAGTGTATTGATTTTGCGCTTAATATCTTCGGGTTCACGCAAGTATTTCACTCTGTAAAGGGTATTTGTTCTGTCGAATATTCTCAAAACGCCTCTGTCGAGGATCGACCGCATGGAGGTATATGCGCTTGTCTGTCCGTTCGTGCGCACTTCGTCCAAATCGGTAAAGCTCAATTTGTTCCATTTTCTGCCGGAGAAGAAGTACAGCGCGCATTCGTCAATTTTTATGCACTCTTCGGGAGTTAAAAAGTAATTAATAGACTCAAGAATGCACATCAGCAAAAATACCGCTGAAATTACTATTATAAGAGCAAAAAGCCCGCTCGCATTCGCGTAAAAAATTATGCTCAGCGTTAGAATTATTATCCACATCAGCGCAAAAAGTCCTATAGCAAGCAAAAACGAGCGTTTTTTATTCCCTATTGTCTCGGCCGTAGTCAAAACGGTTTTATCAAAATTTTTTTCAGCATTCATTATATAATAATTATACGCCTTTTGCGCCTCCCGTCAAGCGCTTTAAGCTTTCACGTCGATTTCACTGTTTATCTTGCGCAAAATTATTTAACCTGTACGGGAGTAAACGAACAAAAGCGTGCACCTGCGCAAGCAGGAGCTTGCGTAAGTGAAGTTTGCTTTGCGCGGAGCGCACAAATAAGTTCAATAATCTCGCGCAAAACCGTGGCTTTTGCGCGAAAGAGGAGCCGCAGGCGTAAAAAGCAAACAAGCCGGGAAAATCCCGGCTTGTTGCAAAATTCATACTGTGCGATGTGTTATTAGAGAACATATAATGCTACGCTATTTTTACTTTTTTTACTCTCGCTAAGAGTTTTCGACGTGCTTGCACGGAGAAAACTCCATACAGAAGCAAACGAACAAAAGCGTGCACCTGCTTATGCAGGGGCTTGCATAAGTGAAGCTTGCATTGCGCGGAGCGCACAAGTTCATAAGCCTCGCGCAAAACCGTGGCTTTTGCGCGAAAGAGGAGCCGCAGGCGCAAAAGCAAACAAGCCGGGGAAATCCCGGCTTGTTGCAAAATTCGCCTTGCGGCGACGTGGTGAAGATGATAGGACTCTCCGCTTGAGCGCGGCGCACGGTTGACAGCCCAAGCCGAGGGCTGTCAAGTCGGCGGTAGAGCCCGCCGACCTGCGGCAAAAAAACTATGTTTTTAGCCTTGCCTCCCCTCGAGTCCTATAGCGTCTTACCAAGAAAAATGCAGGGAAGTCTGTACCAAAAGTACAGACTTCCCTGCATTTGGTGAAGATGATAGGACTCGAACCTACGACCTCTACCATGTCAAGGTAGCGTTCTAACCAACTGAACTACACCTTCATGTGTTTCCCCGCGGATAAAGGGGGAAATAATGTAAACGGGAATACAACTGAAAAGCTGCACTCCCGTAGTGGTGACCCGTACGGGACTCGAACCCATGATACCACCGTGAAAGGGTGGTGTCTTAACCGCTTGACCAACGGGCCTTAAATGTGATTGGTACGGGAATATCCCGCAGACAATCTGTATATAATCGCCTTTGCGGCGCATTTTTTAAATGGTAGCGACGGGTGGATTCGAACCGCCGACCTGCCGGGTATGAACCGGCCGCTATAGACCAACTAAGCTACGTCGCCAAAAAGTGAACGTGCGTAAACATAATTGGTTGCGGGGGCGGGATTCGAACCGCGCGACCTTCGGGTTATGAGCCCGACGAGCTACCTGGCTGCTCCACCCCGCGATAAAGTGTTGCGCACGTTCAAGCTTTATTATCATATAGTAATCGCGCATTTTTGTCAACTGTTTTTTGGCAAATTATGAAAAAAATCGCAAGAATTATTTTTTAAAAATTTTTTTTAATATTGCCAAATAGCGCGCGCTTGTGGTATAATCATTCTATGAATATAAATCTCTCCCGCCTGGCGGGCAAAAACATATGCGTGGCCTGTTCCGGCGGCAGGGATTCGATGGCGCTGTTGCATTATATATTAAAAAACGGCCCTTCATCCGGCATAACTCTTTCGGCCGTCAACTGTGACCACGGCATGCGCGGCGAAGACTCCGCGCGCGACAGCGCGTTCGTTTCAGATTACTGCAAAAAGTCAGGCATACCCGCCGCATTTTTCAAAGCTTCGGGTTTTAAAAGCGAAGGGGAGGCCCGCGCATGGCGCTACTCATGCTTCGCGCAGGCGGCTGAAAAATTCAACGCCGCCGTGGCAACGGCGCATCACCTCGGTGACAATGCCGAAACGGTTCTCTTCAATCTCGCGCGCGGTTGCGCTCTTTCGGGCGCGTGCGGCATTTCGGAAGGCACTGTCCGCTCGGCTTTGCCCGACGGCCGCACGGCTGAGTTTCAGGTCGTTCGTCCGCTGCTCGATTGCTCGCGCGCACAGATAGATGAATATATCGCCGCAAACGGCGTTCCCTTTGTCGACGACGCAACAAATTTTTCCGACAAATATACCCGCAACTATATCCGCCACAACGTTCTTCCCGCCCTCGAAAAAGCCGTCCCCGGCGCGGCCGCAAGCATAAGACGGTTCTGCCGTCTCGCCGCAGAGGATGAAAGCTTTCTCTGTTCGCTCGCATCGGAAAAGTACGCCATATATCGGGGTGTATGCTATATTTACGACTGCTCCGAACGCCCCGTTTTCGGCCGCGCCGCCGCGGCGGTAGTCAGGGACGTTTACGGTAAAAAGAACTATACTTCCGCGCATATAGATTCGCTCTATGCCCTTCAGGGCGCAAAAGCGGGCAAAAAATTCTGTTTTCTCGGCCTTACGGCGTGGAGGGAGGAGGGCAGGATAGCCGTAACGCGCGATGATGAACGCCCCGCTCCCATGCCTTTCGGTCAATTCGCAGGCACATATGGCGCGGTCAATCTCAATATTTCCTTTTCCCCGCTCGGGGGCGCGCTGCGCTTCGACGCCGATAAAATCCCGCAAGGCGCAGTAATCCGCACGCGGCAGAACGGCGATAAGTTTACAAAGTTCGGCGGCGGCACCAAGAGCCTCGGCGACTTCCTGACCGATAAAAAAGTCGCTCCGCACCTGCGCGACCGACTGCCCGTCATCGCCTGCGGCAATATAATTTACGCCGTCTGCGGCGTCGAAATTTCCGACCGGATAAAGGTGGACGGGGACACGAAGAATACGGGTTACATTCTCTGCAAAGCTGACTAAATTTAATTGGAGGCCATATATATGCCCTTTATCGATTGTAAAGTAACAAAAGAACTGACCGAAAAACAAAAGGATGAAATAAAATCCGCTCTCGGCAAAGCCATAACAAACATGCATAAAACCGAAAGTTACCTTATGGTCGGTCTGTGCGACGGTTACGACCTGTATTTCGGAGGCAAAAAGCTGGAAAGCGGCGCGTTCGTTGATGTCCGCGCTTTCGGCGGCGTAACCCCGTCCGACTGCAACAAAATGACGGCCGCCATATGTTCTGTATTGAGCGAGTGCGCCGGCATCCTGCCTCCGGAAGTATACGTCACCTATCAGGGCTACGAAAACTGGGGCTGGAACGGCAGTAATTTTTGATAAAGGACACAAATTTGATAAAAGATATAAAAATTATTACGTTTTCACCCAAAATCACGCTTTTGGGTGAAAGGCCCCGATTTGCGAACCCTTCGCCTCGGCAGGTGAAGCGGGTGCAATTATAAACTGTCAGGGCACTTAGGATTGCGCCCGCGAGGGCAGCGCCCTTCAAATTAACGGCGAATTGGTGCATGTCCTCTAATGCACAATGAGCGTTAATATAAACTGGGGCTGGAACGACAGCAATTTTTAATATTTTACATTTACACACGCGCATATTGCGCGGATACCGTCCGTTTTCAGGGCGCGTCAATCGTTACTATGCGGCCGGGCCGCGATGAAAATAATATAAAGCACAAAGGAGAAAAGTATCTATGCATCCCGATTGTAAGGAAATCTTGCTCACAGAACAGCAGATAAGAGAGCGCGTCACCGAGGTGGCGAAGCAGGTGGACGCCGACCTTGCGGGCAAGTTTCCCGTTGCTGTCGGCATTTTAAAGGGCAGCATAATTTTTTATGCCGACTTCATCCGTTGCCTGACGGTACCCCTCGAACTCGACTTCATGGCCGTCTCTTCGTACGGTTCGGGCACAACCTCGAGCGGCAACCTCAAAATACGCAAGGACCTCGACGGCGACGTCAAAGGCAGGGACGTAATCGTCATCGAAGACATAATCGACAGCGGCTTTACCCTCGCATGCCTCAAAAAACTGCTTTTGGAGCGCGGCGCCGCCTCGGTCACGATAGTGACTCTGCTTGACAAGCACGAGCGCCGCACCGAAGACATCGCGCCCGATTATAACTGCTTCGAAATTCCCGACGCGTTCGTCGTCGGCTACGGTCTCGACTATAACGAAAGATACCGTTCGCTGCCGTATATAGGCATATTAAAGCCCTCGGTATACGAAAAGTAATACGAGTTTCCTTTATTAATTTTTCCCTGCGGCGTATAAAATGCATTCAGCGGGCAAAAATTATTGTAAGGAGATTTGTATATGGTAGTAATCAATTTCATTTCTTACATTCTCGTGCTTCTCGGCGCCATAAACTGGGGCTTGTTCGGCATCTGGGATTTCAATCTCGTCGGCTGGATATTTCAGGGTCCCCGCACGGTCGGCTCCATCGTGGTCTACATCATCATAGCCGTTGCGGCGCTCTGGCTCATCATCTCGCCCATCATCACTGGCAGGGGCTTGCTTCTTACAATGCACGGCCGCGAAGAGCACGCGGAAAACTGAATTCTTCAACGCTGAAAAAACGCGCGCCCGTCTGCAGACGGGCGCGCGTTTTTTTATTGCTGAATCCCCTTTAGGCGACTGAGCCGCAAAAGTTTTTTAGCATACAAATGCAGAAAGGTTTGTTTTTTACAAATAGTAATAAAATTTTGCTGTTTCTATTGAATTATTTAACACTTTGATGTATAATGATATAAACTCACCATAAACTTTTTTGTCTGTTTAGCTTCGTTGCTCACGAAAACAGCTGCAATTTTCGCAGGTATGCCAAAATTTAACAAGGATTTCACATTTACATTATATTGTATGCATTTAAAAAGTTTATACTGAGTTTATAATATATACGGAAAGGCTCGTTTGCACGGCGCATGCCCTGCAACGTTTAAATAAAAATACAGGCAGGTTACGTATGGACGGCAAACTAAATTTTCTTACTCTTACGGACGTCAGCAAAGATTATAAGGTGGGCAGCATAACCGTAAACGCGTTAAAGCATGTGTCGTTCGAACTCAACGACGGCGAATTTGCCGTGGTGGTGGGCAGTTCGGGCGCCGGCAAAACTACCCTTTTAAATCTCCTCGGAGGCATGGACAGCGCCACCGGGGGACAGATAGTGCTTGACGGCAAGGAACTCACCAAACTCAACAGGCGCGGCCTTACGGATTACCGCCGCAACGACGTTGGATTTGTCTTTCAGTTTTACAACCTCATGCCCAACCTCACCGCGCTCGAAAACGTCGAAATAGCGGTGGAAATATGCAAAAATCACCTCGACCCCAAGGAAGTTTTATCCGAAGTCGGCCTTGCGGAAAGGCTCAATAACTTTCCCTCGCAGCTTTCGGGCGGCGAACAGCAGCGCGTATCCATCGCCCGCGCAATCGCTAAAAACCCCAAGCTTCTGCTCTGCGACGAACCGACGGGCGCGCTCGACTACGAAACGGGCAAAAAGATTTTAAAGCTTTTGTATGACGTTTCCAAAAAGCGCAACAGGCTGGTTATCGTCGTTACGCATAACTCCGCGCTCAAAGCCATGGCTGATAAGGTTATATATATCCGCAGCGGCGAAATTGAAAAAATCGAATATAATTCCCGTCCCACGCCCGTAGAACTCATCGAGTGGTAAGGAGGGAAAGGCATGAAAACTTATTTAAAGACCCTCGGGCGCATGTTTTCAAAGCACGTCACCCGATTTATATCGATAATATTCATAGTGCTTATCGCCGTCGGATTCGCTTCGGGCGTCGGCGCGGCGACAGATAAAATCAACCATTCGCTCGATGAATATTACCGCTCGGCCAACGTCATCGATTTCATAATCAAAAGCTCGGCCGATGAAGGCTTTTCCGACGAGGACATAGCCGCCGTCGAAGATTTGTTTACGCAGACCGAAGACGGCAAAACTTATTCGCCTACCGTAGCTTCGGGTATGTCGGTGGACGTCAATCTCGAAATAGAGGGGCAGACCTCGCTCACGAGAATATATTTCCTAGATAATTTCCCCGATTTTACCGTAAATATCCCCGATATAAAGAACAGTACCGAATACAGCGGCGAAAATCAGGTTGCTTATGCGCAGCAGGGCAATAAGTCCATAAGAGGCATTCCCCTCGGTGCGACGATTAATCTCGATTTTGTCGATATTTTGGACCAGCTCTCCGTTCAGGACACGGGCGAAGGCCTGTCCGATACTTATAAAGATCTGCTCAACCGCCTTGTCGACGATGTGAATTTAACCACTACACAGACCGTTCAGAGTCCCCTTCTGATCGCGCTCGACGGCGAGCCCAGCTACATCAACGGCGAGGATGTCGAACTGCCCGAAACGGGCTCGGGCCTCGGCGACCTCATTACCGTCGATAATGTAATTTATACCTCGTCAGACGTTATTCCCTCGGTTATGGGAACGGCTCTTTTAAATACGGGCGACATTTATGTGTCTTTGGGAAACCGCGACCTGTTTAATTGTTACAGCGGAGGTTATAATGATTATGTCGGCGAAATGACCGAAAAAATAACCGCGCTCTTTACGGATGACGACGGGCAGAGCACCGTTCAGGTCATCACGCTTTACGACAATTTTGCGCTCTATTCTCTCTACAGCTATTCCGAAAAAGTCGAAGCCCTCGGCTGGGTGCTCGTCGTCGCCTTCCTGTTCGTAACGGCGCTCGTCGTGTATTCCAACATCTCGAGGCTGGTCGAAGAAGAGAGAAGCCAGATAGCCTGCATGCGCACCATCGGCTATTCGGCCTTCAAAATAATCTTCAAATATGCGCTGTTTGCAGCCATTGCGGCCGGTATCGGCGGTTTCGGCGCATACTTCGTCGGCGAAGGGCTGGCGCAGCTCATCTATTATGTGTTCAACTTCTCATATGTAATGCCGGCAATGTCGCTGTACTTCTCTGTCACGTTCTTTGTGATAGTGTTTACAATAATTGCCGCGACGATTTTAACTGCCACAATCATCTCCGGCATAAGAATGACGAGCGCAATGCCTGCCGTTCTGCTCAGGCCCAAGCCTCCCAAGGCGGGTAAAAAGGTCATTTTCGAGCGCATCCCCTGGCTGTGGAATCTGTTGCCGTTCAAATATAAATCGACCGTTCGCAATGTTTTAAGATACATGAGCAGATTCCTTATGACGGTCATTGCCGTCGCCATATCCATGGCGCTCGTCATGGCGGGGCTGGCCATACTTGATTTGTGCCTGTTCGGCTCGCTTAATTCTTCGGCCATAATCGCCATCTCGGCAATAATCATAATCTTTGCGGGGCTGCTCACGGCAACTGTAATATACACGCTCACCAACATCAACATAAGCGAGCGCAACCGCGAACTGGCCACGCTCATGGTTTTGGGCTATCAGGACGGCGAAGTTTCGGGATATATCTTCCGAGAAATTTATATCGATACTTTAATCGGCATAATTTTCGGCTATCCTCTGGCCGCGCTCCTCATATGGGTGGTCTTCAACATGATAGGCCTCGGCACCCTCGGCGGCGTCAGCTGGTTCATGTGGCTAATCGCCCCCGTGGTCGTAGTGCTGTTCACGTTCCTCGTAACTATTCTTCTGCGCCGCAAAATCGTGCGCGTTGACATGAACGAAAGCCTGAAGGCCATCGAATAAATTATTTCCCTCCGGTAAGGCAGGACATTATTCTGTCTTAAAATATTTCCCATCTTTACTACGTTGCCCGCGGCATATGCCGCGGGCAACGCCCGTTTTCCGTCAAAGGCGAAAGGCGCGCGCCCGTCGGTTGACGGGCGCGCGCATATATAGTATAATATCCGCGGAATATAAGGAGGAATATATGAAAATACGCCCTTTTGCCCCGTCCGACGGCGAGGCGACTTATAAACTGTTCTGTAAAACCGTGCATACCGTCAACCGCGCCGACTATTCGCCCGAACAGCTCGACGCGTGGGCGGACGGAAAGAGGGATATATCCGGTTGGACGGCCTCATTCGACGGCCGCACATCGCTCGTTGCCGAGCAAGGCGGCCGCATAATCGGTTTCGGCGACATAACCGATGAAGGCTACCTCGACAGATTATACGTCGCGCATGGGTTTACCGGCAGGGGAGTAGGCGGCGCATTGTGCGATGCCCTCGAAGAACCTTTTACTCGCATAGAGGTGCACGCTTCGATAACGGCTAAGCCCTTTTTCGAAAGGCGCGGCTATAAAACCGTCCGCCCCAACACGGTTATACGAAAGGGTGTGGAACTTACTAATTTTATAATGGTAAAGGATAAATAGTTTAAATGTGCGGGGCGCGGATATTTTCGCGCCCCGCACATTTTTTCTTCTGTCAAAACCGTGTTGGTCCGCACATATATTGCGGCCAACGCGCTTTTTTGTTTTCGCCTGAATGTTCCGTAACCCGACAAAAATGCATAAATTTTGCGCCGCCGGTTGCGGTATTATTTGCATAAACCGTAAGGAGGAACTCAAATTGAAAGTTCAGACGGCGCGCTCGGGCGGGGTTCTCAGGATAAAGCTCAGCGGCGAAATGGACGAATATTCCGCCCCGCAGGTCAGGGCGGCGTGCGATTCGCTTATAGATAAAAACCCCGACGCGCGGCAAATTATCATCAATCTCGAGGATGTCGCCTTTATGGATTCCACGGGCATAGGTTTTTTAATAGGAAGATACAAAAAGGCCAAGCGCGGAAACATGACGCTCAAGGTCGAAAATCCCAATTTCGCCGCAGACAAAGTGCTGTCTTTAAGCGGTATTTATACGTTGATACCCAAGGTGTAAGTATGACAAAAAATTATTTAAAACTCCAGTTTTATTCCCTCCCCTGCAATCAGGCGTTCGCGCGCGACGCGGTCGCCGCGTTCTGCGTCGACTGCAACCCCTCGCTTTCGGTGCTTTCCGACATAAAAACCGCCGTGTCCGAGGCGGTGACAAACTGTACCGTCCACGCATACAAGGGCAATCTCGGAATAATCACCGTCGAGTGCGAAATCGAAGACAACGCTCTACATATCAAGGTCAGCGACACGGGCAGGGGCATAGACGACATAGAAAAAGCCGTCCAGCCCTTTTACACTACCCTGCCGGACGACGAACGCTCGGGCATGGGTTTTACCATCATGCAGACCTTTATGGACGATTTTAAAGTCAATTCCATAAAGGGCGAAGGCACCGTCGTTTACATGACCAAACAACTTAACCCGGAAGTGGAGAATGTTTGACATAGAAGCGACAAACGCTTACATCGACGCAGCAAAGGCGGGGGACGCCTCCGCCAAGGAAAAACTTTTAAAGGATAACGAAAATTTAATAAAGTCTATAGTCCGCCGCTACCTCAATAAAGGGGTGGAATACGACGATTTGTACCAGCTAGCGGGCATGGGCCTTTTAAAGGCCATAAACGGCTTCGACAAATCTTACGGCGTGCGCTTTTCAACTTACGCCGTGCCCATGATTGCGGGCGAGATAAAGCGCTTCATGCGCGACGACGGCTCCATAAAGGTCAGCCGCTCGATTAAGGCCGCGGCCAAGCGCATAAACGCCTTTGTCGAAAGTTATTCGGTCGAACACGGCGTCCAGCCGACGGTGAAGATAATTTCGGAGCAATTCGGTATTCCTCCCGCCGAGGTCGTGTTCACAATGGGCTCTTCGCGCATGCCCCTTTCGCTCTTCGCGCAGTCGGACTACAAGGATGAAAAATCCCAGCTCCTTCTCGATAAACTGTCCTCGGACGACAATCAGGAGGACATGATAGAAAGTTTAGAGCTCCGTTCGGCCATAGCCGAACTTCCCGAGCGCGAAAAAAAGGTCATAATGCTGCGTTACTTCCGCGACATGACGCAGTCGGAGGTGGCTTCCATGCTCGGCGTGTCGCAGGTTCAGGTTTCGCGCATAGAAAATAAAATCATGGACGAATTCCGCAAAAAGCTCACGGGCTGACCTGCGGGAAAAATTCAGCACTTTAAAAAGCGTGGCGGCGGCAAATGCGATTTGCCGCCGCCACGCTTTACACTTATAAAAATATGTGCTATAATAATTGCCGTAAAAAAACAAACGGAGTACTTTTATGATAAACCAGACAAGCGTTCAGTTAGGCTCGGTCCGCTCGGTTATCCGCGAACTTTTCGAATACGGCAAAAAGCGCAAGGCGCAGATAGGCGAAGATAACGTCTTCGATTTCTCCCTCGGCAACCCCTCAGTAGCTCCCCCCGCAATCGTCGAAGAGACTTTGGTCGATATTCTCACCCACGGCGACCCGGTGGCTATCCACGGCTATACCTCGGCTCAGGGCGACGTCTCCGTAAGGCAGGCCATAGCCGATTATATAAACAGCCGCTTTTCGGTCGGCATAGGCGCGGACAACATCTATATGACGTGCGGCGCCGCGGCCTCGCTGTGCATAACGCTCAACGCCCTCTTAAACGAGGGGGACGAGGTGATAACCATTGCGCCCTACTTCCCCGAATATAAAGTGTTTACCGAACACGCCCGCGGAAAATTAGTGCCCGTTCAGGGCACGGAAGGTACCTTCCAGCCAGATATCGTGGCGATAAAGGCGGCAATCACGCCCGATACAAAGGCAATTTTAATCAATTCACCCAACAATCCCTCGGGCGTGGTCTACACAGAACAGGCCATAAAGGATATATGTAAGATTTTACAGGAATGTAAGGAAAACGGGCAGACCATATATTTAATCTCCGACGAGCCCTACCGCGAGCTCGTTTTCGGCGGTGTAAAGGTGCCTTATATAATGAATTACTATGCGGACAGCATCGTCTGCTATTCATATTCAAAATCGCTCTCTCTCCCCGGCGAAAGGATAGGCTACATAGCCGTAAATCCCGCATGCGGCAACGCCGCTGAAGTTTACGCCGCAGTCTGCGGCGCGGGCAGGGCTCTCGGCTATGTGTGCGCGCCCAGCCTCTTCCAGCACTTAATCGCCCGCGTCATCGGCACCACGTCCGATATTTCCGTTTACGAGCGCAACCGCAACCGCCTCGCTTCCGCTCTCGAAAGCTACGGTTTTGAAGTCGTCAGGCCTGACGGCGCGTTCTATCTGTTCGTCAAATCGCTCGAGCCCGATTCGGACGCCTTTGCCGAACGCGCAAAGCAACACGAGCTTTTAATCGTCTCGGCCAAATCTTTCGGAGTGGAGGGGTATGTGCGCGTTTCGTACTGCGTCGAGCCCGATATGATAGAGCGTTCGCTCCCCGCATTCAAAGCCCTTGCAAAAAGCTACAAAAAGTAAACGCGCGTCCTGCGGCAGGCCGTCGGTCAGAAAAAAACGCAGGCCCCTAAAAAGTAAAATAAAAAAGTTCCGCTTGCGGCAAAGCCGCAAGCGGAATATTTTTTTAAAGGATAATCAAAATTTATATCAAAAAATTAAATACTCAGAAATTTTAAAAGATTAATTTTATTTGCAATAAATTCAGAGCGATTAAAAATTAAAAGATTTTAATTTCAAAGATTAAAAATAATGAAAACCTTTTTTTCAAATAAACCGTCGCAGTAAACCACGGCGGTTCTGCCGCTTTCGCGGCTGTAAAGAGGGCGGGTGGCCGTTCTCGTCACCCTCGCATCGGTTCACCGTTTGCCGCCGCCCTACGCCACATAAAGCGGCGACGGTGTCTGATACTTGCCTTTATTATACAACCCTTTAAATCATAAGTAAAGGATTTAAGGCGTGTTTTTGTCATAAAAGTAAAATTTTTTCATAATTTGAAAATTTATACAAAATATCTTGTCATTAAATAACAACGCCCTGCAATCAGAGTACAAAAATTGCCCGCGCGCATATAGCGCGCGGGCAACCGACCGCGTTGCGGCCGGTTGTAAAGAGGAGAGCGGCAAACCTTTTCCGCCCCCGTAAAAACGCACTCGTGCCGGGGTGAAACACGCCACATATTTCACCTTCGTGCGTATTTATCGACAATATTATACATCATTAAGTGGTGTATGTCAAATATTTTACATCAGTTTGTGGTATTAAATAGGTGTGAATATTTCAAAGATGGTCGGCGAGAATTTAAAAGCCGCAAGAAAGGCCGCAGGGCTCACCCAGTCGCAGGTAGCGCAAAAAATGCTCATGACGCAGCAACAATACAGCCGCTTCGAAAACGGTGTTTTTCAGCTCAATTACGAGCAGATTTTAAAGCTCTGCGAACTTTTCGACGTCACTCCCGACTATCTCTTCGGCTATTGAAAAATAATGCGCGGCGCGCAAAAATTTGCGCGCCGCGTAACTTATTTTTAAAATCAGTACTGGTATTTTTTGAGCCGCTTTTTAATCGAGCGCAGATTTTCCTTTACGCTCGCCGCCGAAGCCCCGCCGTACGAAGTTCTCGCGTCGGCGCAGGCCTGCGCCTTCACCACGTCGCAGATGTCGCTTTCAAACACATCCGAAAAACTTTTGTATTCCTCGGCCGTCATGCTCTGCAGAGTGCGCCCCACGGCTATGCACCGGCGTACAATTTTTCCCGTAACGGCGTGCGCCGTGCGGAAGGGCACGCCCTTCTTTGCAAGATAGTCGGCCACGTCCGTCGCGCAGCAGAACTCGGCCTCGGCCGCCTTGGCCATACGCTTTTTATTCAGCTTTATCGAAGGCAGCATCTCAGCCATTATGTTTATGCAGTTTATCGTCGTCCTTTCGGCGTCGAAGAAACCTTCCTTGTCCTCCTGCAAATCCTTGTTGTATGCAAGGGGGATGGCCTTTATAATGGTGAGTATGCCCATCAGGTGTCCGTAAACGCGCCCCGTCTTTCCTCGCATCAGCTCGGGAATGTCGGGGTTCTTTTTCTGCGGCATGATGGAAGAGCCCGTCGAATACTCGTCGGCTATCTCAAAGTATCCGAATTCCTCTGTGGAGTAGAGTATTATGTCCTCGCACAGGCGCGAAAGGTGGGACATTATCATCGAACAATCGAACAAAAACTCCGCAACGAAATCGCGGTCCGAAACGCCGTCCAAAGAATTTTCGCACGGCCTGTCAAATTCCAGAAGGTCGCAGGTTATGTCGCGGTCAATGGGGTAGGAGGTGCCCGCCAGCGCCCCGCTGCCCAGCGGCATTACGTTTGCCCTGTCGCGCGAAGCCCTCACGCGGTCTAAATCCCTCAAGAACATTTCGGAATACGCGTTGAAAAAGTGTCCCGCGCACATGGGCTGGGCCTTTCTTAAATGGGTATAGCCGGGCATAATCATCTTAAGCCCCTCCGCGGCCTTGCCGCAAAGGCTCTCTATAAGCCACACAAGGCTGTCCGTCAGGCAGTCGAATGCGCCCCTTGCGTACAGGCGGAAGTCGGTCGCCACCTGATCGTTTCTCGAGCGCGCAGTGTGCAGTTTCTTGCCTGTGTCGCCTATGCGCTTTACCAGCTCGTTTTCGACAAAGGAGTGTATGTCCTCCGCACCCTCAATCTCAAGCTTTCCGTCGGCAATATCCTGCGCAATGGCGTTCAGTCCGTCGCATATCGCCTTGCTTTCTTCGGCGGTAATTATTCCGCAGTTGCCCAGCATTGTAGCGTGCGCGATGGAGGCGGCTATGTCCACCGCCCAAAGGCGGCAGTCGAAGGGCAGCGAATCGTTAAAAAGGTCGGCGTTTTTTGCGGTGGGCGCGTCAAAACGCCCTTCCCATAGTTTCATATTATAAAAACCTCTGTAAAAAATTGACTTAAAATCTATTTCATTATATAATATTTAAGTAAACTAATCAAGTTAAATGCGCAAAAGACAGGCAAATTTATGATAATTCTGGGCATAGACCCCGGCTACGGCACAATGGGCTACGGCGTCATTGAAAAACTTAAAAACGGCAACATAGTCCCCGTCGATTACGGCGTGGTAAAAACGCCGCCTTCCGAAAGTTTTCCTGTCCGCCTCGCCATGCTCGAAGACGGCCTGAATAAAATTTATGCAAAGTTCAAGCCCGAAGAAATAGCGGTGGAAGAACTCTTCTTCACCAAAAACGTCACAACGGGCATACCCGTCGCGCACGCAAGGGGGGTAATACTCGCCTCTGCCGTCAGGTACTGCGGCAGGCTCTACGAATACACCCCTATGCAGATAAAACAGGCGCTCACTGGTTACGGCAAGGCCGATAAGGTGCAGATGATGCACGTGGTAACTTCGCTTCTGCATCTAAAATCCATTCCCCGCCCGGACGATGCGGCCGACGCACTCGCCGTCGCGCTATGCCACGCCCACACCAACAGGTTCGGGGATATGTTCGGAATTCGTTAACGAAAGTCTCGGCAGGCCGTGCCTGCGACTTTCGTTAGTTTGGGGAGCCAGCTCCCCTTTGCGCGATTTATAAGGGCCCACTATTATATAATCGCGCAAATTCCCCACGGTGAGCCGCAAGTTTGCGCAAATTGTGGCCTTTGCCCCAAAAGCGCGGTTTTGGGGCAAAACGTAATTATGCGCCGAAGGCGCGACTTCGCTTGCAACATAATCGATGCGCCGGCGGAGCTTACCTTCCCCTTTGTCATCGTGAGCCTAGTCGAAAGATCTCGGAGCGATAGCGACGGACAAAAAGAAAAAATTATAACTTTAAAGCAATAGTATATGATAGGTTATTTGAAAGGCAAACTGTTATATTCCACTGCCGATACGGCATTAATCGAAGTCAACGGCGTCGGGTACGAGGTATATTGTTCGGCTTCGGCGTTCTCCAAAATGACGGTGGGAAACGCGTGCGAAGTGTACACCTACCTTCAGGTCAGCGAACAAAACGGCATAACGCTATACGGTTTTTCCTCTGTCGAGGAAAAAAACATGTTCTTAAAGCTCATTTCCGTCTCGGGCGTCGGTCCCAAAATGGGCATAGCCGTGCTCTCTTCAATGGACAGCTCGTCCCTCGCCGCGGCAATCGCCACGCAGGACGTAAAGCGCCTTTCCTCCGTCAAGGGCCTCGGCAAAAAAACGGCAGAGCGCATTATTTTAGAGCTCCGCGAAAAAGTCGGTGCCCTTCCCCAGCCTGCCGCATCAAAGGGCGTTGCCCCCAATATATTGCCTGACGACGGCGATGAAGACGCCATCGTCGCCCTTCAGACCCTCGGCTTCACCCGCGCCGAAAGCGTCAAAGCCGTGGCCGCCGCAAAGGCAAACGGCGCCAAGGGCATAGAAGAAATTATCATGCAGGCCCTTAAAAGCATTTGAGAGCAAGGGCATAGGGCACAGGTAATTGGGAATAGGGAAGGTAAAATGGCATGCGGCATGCGCCGCCTGCTGACCTACCATTCAGATACTCTCTTTCCATCCCTAACCCCTAATCCCTAAAAATCCTAATCCCCAAGGTACACTAATGTTTTTCGACGACGAAGAATATACAACTCAAGACGAAGAGCGGCTGGTTCAGTCGACCAAAGGCGAGTACGACGCTGAAGAAAACGTCCTGCGCCCCAAAACGCTGGATGCTTACGTCGGTCAGAGCAAGGTAAAGGAAAATCTGACTGTCTACATGAACGCCGCCAAAAAGAGGGGGGAGGTGCTTGAGCACGTCCTTTTATACGGCGCGCCCGGCCTCGGCAAAACCACCCTCGCGCACATAATCGCCAACGAAATGGGCGGCCAGCTTAAAATGACTTCCGCTCCAGCCATAGAGCGCAGCGGCGACCTCGCCGCCATTTTAACAAACCTGAATGAAGGCGATGTGCTGTTTATAGACGAAATCCACCGCCTCAATCACAGCGTGGAAGAAATTCTGTATTCCGCCATGGAAGACTACGCCCTCGACATAATCGTCGGCAAGGGCCCTTCGGCGCGCAATATCCGCTTTTCGCTTAAAAAATTCACTCTCATCGGCGCGACCACGCGCGCTGGCATGATTGCCAATCCCCTGCGCGACCGATTCGGCATAGTCTGCCGCCTCGAAATGTACACGCCCGAAGAGCTCAGGGAAATTGTCACACGCTCGGCCAGAACGCTGGGCATAGCCATCGATGACGACGCCGCGGCCGAAATTTCCAAACGCTCGCGCGGCACTCCCCGAATAGCCAACCGCCTTTTAAAGCGCGTGCGCGACTTTTCAACCGTAAGCGGCAGTTCGTCCGTTACGTTAAAGGACGCGCGCTTCGCACTCGGCCGCATGGAAATTGACGAACTCGGCCTCGACGAGATTGACCGCAGTCTTTTAAAGGCAATGATAGTCAAGTTCGACGGAAAGCCCGTCGGTCTTGAGACGCTCGCCGCCACCATAAACGAGGACGCGGGCACCATAGAGGACGTCTACGAACCTTACCTTCTCCAGCTCGGCTTTATCGCCCGCACGCCCCGCGGCAGAGTAATATTGAAGGGCGGTTACGAACACCTCGGCTATACGCCCACCGTCTCCCAGTCCGAACAGATAACCCTGTTCGACAAAAAACAGGATTGATTAATCCCCGGTTGTCATACTGAGCAGAGCATGGCGACAGCCATGCGCAGTCGAAAGTATCTTGCCTGATAAGCAACCAAACAAGATCCTTCGGCTCCGTTCGGGTTGCTCACTGCGCTCAGGATGACAAAGGAAAAAATACACAATTTGCGTTAAAACAGTATGCAATATCACAAGTCCGACTTCTATTACGACCTTCCCCAGGAACTTATCGCCCAGACGCCCGCCGAACCCCGCGATTCGTCCCGTCTGCTCGTCTATAACCGCGCGACTGATACGGTTGAACACCGCATATTCAGGGACATAACTCAATATTTAAAGCCCGGCGACGTGCTCGTCGTCAACAACACAAAGGTCTTGCCTGCCCGCCTCTATGCGCAGACAGAACACGGCGGCCACGTCGAAGTGCTCCTTTTAAAGCGCCTCAATATCGACAGGTGGGAAGTGCTGGTAAAGCCCGGCAAAAAATGCCGCATCGGCACAAAGCTTAAAATAAGCGACAAACTTTCCTTAACCGTCGAAGGAATAACGGACAGCGGCGAACGCATAGTAAAATTTGATTGCGACGGCGTGTTCGAAGAGGTGCTCGACCAAGTCGGCTCCATGCCGTTGCCGCCATATATCCACGAAAAGCTCAGGGACAAAAACCGCTATCAGACGGTCTACGCCAAAACCGACGGCTCGGCCGCCGCGCCCACCGCCGGATTGCATTTCACGCCCGAACTTCTGCAAAAAATCAAGGATATGGGCGTGGAGGTGGTGGAAGTCCTTCTGCACGTCGGCCTCGGCACCTTCCGTCCCGTCAAGGAGGACGTAATAACCGACCACAAAATGCACAGCGAATATTTCTGCGTCACCGAACAGGCCGCCGCCGTGATAAACAAGGCCAAGGCCGAAGGCCGCCGCGTAATAGCCGTGGGCACAACTTCGGTGCGCACGCTCGAATCGGCAACGGGAGACGACGGAATTATCCGTGCGCAGAGCGGCAATACCCAGGTATTCATATATCCCCCCTATAAATTCAAGTGCGTGGATGCGCTCATTACCAACTTCCATCTGCCCGAAAGTACTTTAATCATGCTCGTCGCCGCCCTCACCGGCCGCGAAAAAATTCTCGAAATTTACAACGAAGCTGTCAGAGAAAGATACAGATTTTTCTCCTTCGGGGATGCTATGCTCATTTTATAACCGTCGCCTTGCGGAGTCGCTTTCATGCAGTGAAGTAAATTCATATTGTTTTATTAAGTTTCCCTCCCGCTGTCATCTTGAGCGCAGTCGAAAGATTGGCGCGAAACGCGCCTTAGCGGGAGGGAAAGTTGCCTTAATTTATCTTTTCCGAATTGCATTTACGCTGTTATCCGCCGGTTTATGTTTGACTACCCGTCCGGATTTTGTTAGAATAATAAAAAATTTTTTCAAAAGGTATTTAATGTCAGAGCAGTTTTCATTCGAATTACAACACGTTGAAAAACATACGGGCGCCCGCGCGGGCGTATTCCATACTCCCCACGGCGACATACTTACGCCCGTATATATGCCCGTGGGAACGCAGGCCACGGTAAAGGGCGTGTTTCCCCGCGACCTTAAGGAGGCGGGCAGTCAGATTATCCTTTCCAACACCTATCACCTCTACATGCGCCCCGGCGACGACATAGTAAAAAAGGCGGGCGGCCTGCACAAATTCATGAACTGGGACAGGCCCATTTTAACCGACAGCGGCGGCTTTCAGGTATTTTCGCTCACAAAGCTGAATAAAATCAAGGACGAAGGGGTATATTTCAATTCACACGTAGACGGTTCCCGCCATCTGTTCACGCCCGAAAAGGCCATAGAGATAGAGGAGAACCTCGGCGCCGACATAATAATGCAGTTCGACCAGTGCTCGGAATACGGCTATACCTACGACCAGGCCAAACTTGCAATGGAACGCACTTCGCGCTGGCTGGAGCGCTGCGCCGCCGCCAAGACGAGGGAGGACCAGGCCCTTTTCCCCATAGTGCAGGGCAACTTTTATAAGGACCTCCGCGCAGAAAGCTTAAACCGCTGTCTCCCCTACGCAAAGCACGGCATAGCCATAGGCGGCCTTTCGGTGGGCGAACCCAAGCCGCTCATGTATGAAATGCTCGACCATCTCCAGCCCCTTTTGCCGACCAATGTCCCCCGCTACTTGATGGGCGTCGGCTCGCCCGACTGTCTGGTGGAGGGGGTAAAGCGCGGCATAGACATGTTCGACTGCGTCCTCGCCACCCGCGTGGCGCGCAACGGTACGGCGTTCACTTCCAAGGGCAAAATAGTGGCGCGCAATTCAATTTACCGAGAGGACTTTTCTCCCATCGACGAAAACTGCGATTGCTACTGCTGCAAAAACTATTCAAAGGCATATATCCGCCACTTAATCAACGTCGGCGAGATGCTCGCCGCCCAGCTTTTAAGCCTGCACAACATAACCTTTTTACACAAGCTCATGGCAGGCATGCGTCAGGCGATATTCGACGATTGTTTAACCGAATTTGCCGACGACTTTTACAAAATGTACGGTCAGGGCTAAATTAAAAGTGCGCCGTTTGGCAAAGCGTCCCCTCAAACTAACGGCAAGTTGGTTTGCGGCCTCCGGCAAACAACTTGCGTTGATAGCTCTCAGCGAAAATTAAGTGAAAATGCATTTTGGTTTGCAAAATCACTTGCCAATTTCTGCCAAAAATATTATTATTAAAAGGAAATAAATATCTCGGAGAATTATAACAATGTTCAATCTGATTCTTTCAAGCGACGGTTCGGGCAGCAGCAACTGGATGTCCTATGTGCTTCTCGCCGTGCTCGTCGTTGCCATCATCGCCATGCTGGTAATCAGCACCCGCCGCAATAAAAAGCGCCAGCAGGAAGCCGAAAAGCTCATCAACGCCGTTAAACCCGGCAACAAGGTTAAAACCATAGGCGGCATATGCGGCATAGTCGTTGAAGTCGACGACGAAGAAAACACCTTCGTCCTCGAAACGGGAAGCGAAGCTTCTGGCAAGAGCTATATGAAGTTCGACAAGCAGGCCATCTATCAGACCGACGCGGTCGTTGAGCCCGACAATTCCAAGGAAGAAAAGGGTAAGGAAGAGTCCGGGCACGAAGGCGAAGAACCCTTCGGCGACGTTTCCGTCGACGCAGAACAGACAGCCGGGGGGACCAAGGCCGAAGAAAAGGCCGAAGAGTCCAAAGATACAACCGAAAATTCTTAAAGTTCTAAATTGATTTCCCTCCGCATACGGTAGTGTTAAGCGGAGGGGATTTTTTTGCGCGCGCCGCCTTTTAAGCGGCGTGCGCAAGGGTATACCGCCCTCCGTATGACCCGCCGCGGCGGGCCGGAAGGGGTGGTTTTATGATTAAAGATATTTTCATTCAGGTCAGCAAGGCGGCGTGCGCCTCGGTGGTGTTTGTGCTCGTTTATTCGCTAATATTCGCGGGGATAATGGGGCTTTTCCCCGTCTCGCCGCAGGTAATAAAACCTGTCAATCAGGTGTTTAAAATACTGTCGATAGTTTTCGGCGGAATGCTTTTCCTCCGCGGCGAACGCGGCCTTCTAAAGGGTGCCGTTTTAGGCATTTCGGCAGTTATTCAGACGTGGCTGCTCTTTTCCACAATCGCCTGCTCGTTCTCTATCGGCTGGACACTCCTCCTTGAAATTATAATCGGTGCCTTTGCGGGCGCCATAACGGGTGTAATCGCCGTCAACTTAAAAAGGGCGTAAAGGATTAAAGCTTTTAAATATAGCGGTAAAGCCAAAAAGCCGCAAAATTAATTACAAAAAGGCTTGATTTTTGTGCGCGCATAATCTATAATATAATAAAATAATATAATTACGTATATCGGAGGATATTGCAAGATGATTAAAACAATAGCAAAACCCGCACAGAAAAAAGTTACCGCCTGCGGTGAATGCAGATCCACCTGCCAGTCGGCATGCAAAACCAGCTGCACCGTCGGCAACCAGAGCTGCGAAAGAATAACCAGAGAACAGAATCCCGAAAAGGACGTAAAGTAATTTAAATTTATAAAAAACTCACCGGGGAGCAGATAAATCTGCTCCTCATTTATTGTCAAATCGCTCAATCCGTACTCGCTTTGCTCCGTGCGGATTGCAGCGAAATTATTTTGTCGGACAACGCTTAACGGCAGAAGTAAATTCCGCCTGCGTTGTCTCGGCGTTATTCGTCTGAAAGTGATTTTTAATTAATTTGCGCCGCAAGGCGAATTTATTTCGCCGCAGCGGCTCGCAGCGAACGTAAGGGAATCGGCCGCTTTGGTCGCCGTTCGCGCGTATAATGCGTTCACTGTTCTCGCAAGGCAAAACAGCACACTGTGCTGTTTTGAGAAAAACCTTGCTCGTCTCAATTTGCGCATACCTGCGGCTCGCCGTGGTGAATTTGCGCGATTAAATAAAAGAGGGCTACATCAAAATCGCGCAAAGAGGAGCAGGCTCCTCAAATAACGCAAAATTGGTGCATGGCCTCTAATGCACAATTTTGGTTAACAAGTTCTTTATGGTTCACGTTTTCAAATACAAAAATTATAACTACATATACGACACGGGCAGCGGCAGTCTGCACACCTGCGACGACAAAACGGCCGCATACCTCGCAAAGCAGGAGGGACAGGAAGTTGATGCTTCTTTCCTCACCGAAGAAGATATCACTTCCATAAAGGCCGACGTCGCCGCCCTCGAAAAAGAGGGTCTTCTCAACGCCGAAGAGGTAAAAACCTACCCTGTCAAATCGCATGAGGTAAAGGCCCTGTGCATACATATCTGCCACGACTGCAATCTCCGCTGCCGCTACTGTTTCGCAGACGAGGGCGCGTATCACTCCGCACGCGAATTCATGAGCGAAGAGACGGCCAAAAAGGCAATCGACTTCCTCATTGCAAACAGCGGTAACCGCTGCATACTCGAGGCCGATTTCTTCGGCGGCGAGCCTTTGATGTGCCTCGACGTCATCAAAAACGTCGTCGCTTATGCGCGCGAACAGGGCGCAAAATACGGCAAAAAATTTCTCTTCACAACTACTACAAACGCCGTCCTTCTCGACGACGACGCCATCGACTTTTTCAACCGCGAAATGGAAAACGTCGTGCTGTCCGTCGACGGCAGAAAGGAAGTGCACGACGCCATAAGAAAGACTGTCAACGGCAAGGGCTCGTTCGATATAGTTCTCCCCAAAATCAAAAAGTTCGTGCAAAGCCGCGGCGACAAATCTTACTACGTGCGCGGCACCTTCACGGCAAAAAATCTCGATTTTTCGAACGACGTAATCTTCCTCGCCGAACAGGGTTTCGATTCCATATCCATGGAACCCGTCGTAACCGACATCGACGACCTCATGATAAAGCCCGAACATCTCCCCCGCATAAAGCAGGAGTACGAAACTCTCTGCGAAAAATACCTTCAGAAGTACAAGGAGGGCAAGGGCTTCAATTTCTTCCACTTCAACGTCGACCTGGAGGGCGGTCCCTGCCTTTCCAAGCGCGTGTCGGCCTGCGGTGCGGGCAACGAATATTTCTCCGTCGTGCCCAACGGCGACATCTATCCCTGCCACCAGTTTGCGGGCGACCCGGCATATAAAATGGGCAACGTTTACGAAGGCAAACTCGATGAAGGCATAAGGAACAAATTTGCCTCGTCCTGCCTGTTTACGCGCAAAAATTGTCAGGATTGCTTCGCCAAATTTATATGCAGCGGCGGTTGCAGCGCCAACAACTATCACTTCACGGGCGACATCGAAACGCCCTACCCCATAACGTGCGAAATGATGAAAAAACGCGTCGAATGCGCCATGCACGTTTTAGCCGTCAAAAAAGGCATTGTATAACGCAATTATGCGCTAAAAATATTGCCAATCAACTCATAATCGTTTGACGGACGGTACATTTTTATTTATAATAATGTAGTATTAATGCCATTCAGGTTTATCCTTCAAGGAGTCTTTTAATGAGCAAAGTAAAATCTGCAATAATCACCGCATTCGTGGTAATTGCGATTATCGTCGCCGCAGTGTTCGGCGTTGCGTCGTTCAATGTCGGCGCCACGCAGCGTTATAACTCCATCGCGGCGGAAATCCCACTCGGCAGTGATTATTCGGGATATGTCTATACAACCATCTATCCCGAAGGCGTAATTTCCCAAAGCGACTACGACGCCCTTTCAGAAGAGGACAAGTCCTCTTATCAGCAGCACGGCGGCGTTTACGTATCCGTCGAAAACAGCGATTACGACGATATCGATTCGCTCTCCGCGGCGGTGGCAAACGATGCCGGCGTCCTCTCCAAAAGGTTTGCCGACAGGGGCCTCTCCGATTATTCGGTAACCGTGCGCGACGGCTTGAGTATAACCGCGGCCGTCCCCTCGGCCTACAGCTATTCGGAATATAAGGGCAACAATTCCTCCGGCCGTTCGGACGCGCTCTCTCTCGCTGCCAACACGCTCGGATATCTGCTCGCCGACGGCGAACTTACGCTGCGCACCACAGATACGAGTATAACGCTCGGCGAGGACGACAGCAGCACAACTTACGACACGACCCGCTTTGCCGACGAATACACCGACGCCGACATCCTCGGCGACGGCTCGGCGACATATCCTTTCGTCGGCGCAAGCGAAAACGCCGCCGATTACTTCTCGTCCGTTTCGGCATACTCATTCGGCGGTTCAAACGTTTTAAGCTTCAGTCTCACGTCGTACGGCCGCGAGCGCATGCGTTACATTTCGTCCATCGCCGCATCTTCCGATAGTCAGGTCATCTATATGTGCGTCGGCGATACCCAGATAATCGCCATAACCTGCACCTCGACGATAGATTCGGACAGCATGCAGTTCTCCATGAACACGCTGTCTGCGGCAAGGGACGCGGCAACCGTCCTCAATTCCGTCGTCGGCGGCGGTACGCTGTCTGCGGCATACCAGCCTCTCGGCTCTGCCCTGTCTTCAACGGCGGCCGGCGGCGAAAACGCTGCGCTCATGGCGTTCATCGCATGCATAGTCGTGCTCGCCGCGCTGTGCGTCGCCGCTATAATCAAATACAAAAAACTCGGCGGAGTGCTTTCGCTCTCCTTCATAATACTTTCGCTCGTAATGCTCTACGCGCTCTATATTCTCGCTGTCCAGACCACGTTTGCGGTTCTCGCGACGTGCGCCGTTCTTCTCATCGTCTTTGCGGCGGCAAACCTCTTCACTTTGAACGAAGTGCGCGCCCAGTGCAAAACGGGTAAGACCATGCAGGCGTCCGTTAAAGCCGCCTACAAGCGCACGTGGCTCGGCGTTCTCGATGCTCACGTAGTAATGCTGGTTGCGGCAATACTGCTCGCAACCGTGGCCATCGGCGATGCCGCGGCCTGCGGCCTCATCGCGGTCGTCGGAACAATCGCTTCCTACGCACTGTGGTGGTTCACAAGACTTATGTGGCACGTATGCAGCGCGCCCCAGCGCAACAAGTTTGCCTTCGGCGGATTCAAAAGGGAGGTGTACGGCGATGACTAAGTCAGTTAAACTGCGCCATATCGCAGTAATCGTAACCGTAATAATTGTGGCCATAGGCATGGCCGTCGGCACCATCTGCCATTTCCTTGCGGGCGGATTCTTCAACTACGGCGACGAGTTCGCCTCGTACAAGAGCGTGGAGGTAACCACCTCCGTTCCCGAAGACCCCTCCGGCGAAACTCTTCAGACAATCGCTTCCGAAGAACTTTCATCCCTCGGCGCATACGAAGTCAGCTTCTCGCGCGGCACGGGCTATGTCCCCAACACTGTCGTTTATAAGTTCTATACGTCCGTAGACGACGCCGCTATTTCCGACGCCGTTTCGGCTATACAGTCGCGCTTTTCTCAGGCCGGCTTCGAAGATTCTTACGTAACTTCTCATGTCAACGACGGCGTGGCGGAGGGAGTATGGCAGCTCAACTATGTCGCCATAGCTCTCGCCTCGGCGGCAGTGTTCCAGGCCATCTACTTTGCAATCAGGTTCAAACCCGGCATGGCGCTCTCCGCGCTTTTAACGCAGCTCGCCGCGGCAGGTCTGTATGCTTCGCTGCTCGCAATCACCCGCTGTCCCGTCGGGCTCGAAGCCATCGCATTCGCTGCCGTTGCGGCAATAATCGCAATGATATGCAACGGCATATTCTTTGACCGCGTCAAAAAGTCCTTTAAGGACGAAGCCAACGCAAAGGCCCAGACGCTCGGCCTCGTCTCCGAAGGCGCGCGTTCAACCTTTAAAATCAGCGCCTTCGCGTGCATAGCGGCCCTCGCGGCAGTCGTAATATTCGGCGTGTTCGCCGTAATCGCGTCGCCCGCCCTCGCAACGCTCGCGCCCTTCGCGGCCTGCGCGCTCGCTGTAGTGGCCTGCGCATACTCTGTAGGCATGTTCACGCCGGCCTCCTATTCGCTCGTTTGCGGCATGGACAGGCGCGCAAAATAATTTAACTTAAAAAAGGCGGGTAGACTTACCCGCCCTTTTTTGCATTATAAAAGCAAAGTTTAATTTAAAAAAAAGCGTTTATACAATTAATAAACAATGAAAAAAATCATTCCCGAGTGCGAATACTCGCCCGAACAACTAAATAAAATCGGCGAACTGGCCTCGCGCACGGGACTTTGCACCGATACCGTAAAAATTCTGTACGGCAGGGGCATAGACGACGAACAAAAAATTTCCGCCTTTCTGCACCCTTCCAAAAAGCATTTCATATCGCCTCTTAAAATGAGCGGTATGAAGGAGGCTGTCTCTCTCATCACCCGCGCCCGCGACGAAGGCTGGCAGGTCGTCGTCTACGGCGACTACGACGCCGACGGAATATGCGCCTCCACGATAATGCGCGGCGTGCTCTCCGATTTCGGCATAGACCCCGTAGTATATGTCCCCGAACGCTCTTCGGGCTACGGCCTCGGCACTCAGGCGATAGACGAAATTTTCGAAGAATACTTCCCCCAGCTCTTCATCACCGTCGACTGCGGCATCTCCAACGCGGAGGAGGTGGAGTATATAAAGGAGCAGGGCGCCGAAGTCATCGTCACCGACCACCACGAACTCCCCTCAACCATTCCCGACTGCATATGCGTCAATCCCAAAATTGCCGACGATTACCCTTACGACAATCTCTGCGGCGCTGGCGTCGCATTCAAGGTCGGCTGCGCGCTGCTCGGCGAAGATGCCTATAAATATCTCGATTTCGCCGCCATCGCCACCGTTGCGGACAGCGTTCCCCTCGTCGGCGAAAACCGCGACATCGTCGCCGAAGGTCTGCGCATAATCAACAAGTCGGATAAAAAGCCTTATTCGGCCTTTCTCGGCAAAGCGGGCGAAAGCGTCACCGCCCAGACCATAGCCTTTTCCGTCGCACCCAAAATCAATGCGGCTGGCAGAATGGGCGACGCCAACGCCGCCTTGAAGCTCTTTTGTGCGGAGGACGAAAAGGACGTCTTCGACCTGTCCGTCAAACTTACGGCATACAACGCCGAGCGGCAGAAGTGCTGCGACGAATTGTACCTCTCCGCAAAGGCAAAACTCAATAAGGAGGGCGCCCTCGGCCGCGTCATAATGCTGCACGACGAAAGCTGGAACACGGGTTTCGTCGGCATAGTAGCTGCGCGCCTCGCCGAAGAATACGCCCGCCCCGCCTTGCTTTTCGTAAAAAACGGCGACATGCTCAAGGGCTCCGCGCGCTCGGTAGAATCGATAAATATCTTCGAAGCGTTAAAGGCCTGCGAAAGCTTAATCGCCGAATTCGGCGGTCACTCCCAGGCGGCCGGCGTCAACGTCGCGGACGAAAATTTCGAACCGTTAAAGGCCGCGCTCAACAGCTGGCTTGACGAACATTACCCCGTCGGCGCCTTCACGCCCACGCTGTACGTCAGCGGAGAGCTCTCGGGTCCCGCCTCGCAGAAGTTCGCTCACGAGCTCGAAATGCTCGAACCCTTCGGCGTCGGTTTCAAGCGCCCGCTGTTCTGTCTCTCGGTCGGCCAATGTCAGGTCCGCCCCGTCAAGCCCCTTTCGCCGCACCTCGCGGTCAAATGTCCCTACCTCGATTTAATGTACTTCAACGGCGCGCAGTACTCGCGCATACTCATGTCCGAAGTGCCCAAAAAGCTGGTGTTCGAATACAACGTATCCACATTCAGGGGCAGGGAATACGTAAAGGGTTTCGTGCGCGACGTGGTGTACAAGCGCGAAAGCGCCGCCTTTGCCCTTCCCGAAATAGCCGCTAACGACTTAGAGCTCGCCGCGCTTCCGCCCGTCGACTGCAAAATTAACGCAATCACAAAGGGACAGGCGGAGGAGACCATACAAAACTGCGGCTACTACGGCACGCTGTTCGTGGCTTTCAGCTATTCAACTCTCGCCCGCTACAGCGGCATCGAAAAACTCGAACTCAACCTGTTCACCCTTTCAAATAAAAATATCGCGTCCTGCATACTCCTGTCCCCGCAGGCCGACTGCGACCTTTCGGGTTATACCCGCATAGTCTTTCTCGACCGCCCCGCCGCGGTCACGCTGCCCTCTCTCGACGGCAAAGAGGTAGATATATGCCCCGATTACGACGGTTTCAGCGCCTTGGACGACCTTCTCGCCCAAAGGGACGAACTTTTAAAAACCTTCAAAGTGCTCGCGGCCAATTCCTGCAATATCGAAGGTTCCACCGCGCAGGAGGCGGCGCAAAAAAACAATCTCGCCGGCACGCCTTTGCAGGCGCACTTCGCCCTGAAAGTGTTCGAGCAGTTAAAACTAATCTCCTTCGAAGGCGGCCGCCTCACCGTCTACCGCGGCGTGCGCACCGACCTTTCCAATTCGCCTCTGTACAACCTTATCAGGAAGTTGAACGGAAACGTTCAATAATGAATTGAACGCGCAGCCAATTTAAAAAAGCGCCAAGCGCTTTCAATTCATTTCAATTTGTCTATAAACAAAATATTTGTAAACCACCATGAAGACTGTACTGGACAAAATCAACGAAAACTACGGCGAAGCCGACCGGCAAATCCTCTTAAAGGCGTACCACTATGCCGAGGAAATGCACAAAAACCAGAAGCGCGCCTCTGGCGAGCCATATTTCACCCACCCCTGCGCCGTCGCGGAAATTTTAGTCGACCTCGGCATGGACACTCCGTCCGTCGCCGCGGCTTTTCTGCATGACGTCATAGAGGACACGCCCGCCACGGCGGACGATATCAAAAAGAACTTCGGCGACGAAATTTTAACGCTCGTCGAAGGCGTAACAAAACTCGATAAAATCCGCTTTCAGACGAGGGAAGAGGAGGATGCCGAAAATTTCCGCAAAATTTTCGTCGCCATGGCCAACGACGTGCGCGTAATCATCATAAAGCTCGCCGACCGTCTGCACAACATGCGCTCTTTGAATTTCCTCTCGCACGAGCGCCAGCAGCGCATCGCGCGCGAAACGCTCGACATTTTCACCCCCCTCGCGGGCAGACTGGGTATTTCGCAGATAAAGTGCGAGCTCGAAGATTTGTGCCTCAAATATCTCGACCCCGAAGCGTATGAATACCTCGCCGCAAACATTCACCAGCGGTTGGAAGAACGCCGCAACTTCGTCGACCTCGTCGTCGCGCAGCTGCAGGAAATGCTCAGGGAAGACAATATTCAGGGCGAAGTTTTCGGCCGGCCCAAACACTTTTATTCCATCTACCGCAAGATGAAGAATAAGGGCCTCACGCTCGACCAGATTTACGATTTAACGGCCGTGCGCGTCATCGTCAACACCACCGAGGAATGTTACGAAGTCCTCGGCAAAATCCACAAGCGCTGGAAGCCCGTCCCCGGGCGCATAAAGGACTACATCGCCACGCCCAAGCGCAACATGTACCAGTCGCTCCACACCACCGTCGTAACCAACTTCGGCCAGTACTTCGAAATTCAGATAAGAACATTCGAAATGCACAAAATGGCCGAATACGGTATCGCCGCGCACTGGAAGTACAAGGAGCAGAAGACCAACGAAAACACCTTCGATCAGCGTCTCAGCTGGATACGCGACGTAATGGACTGGCAGGGTTCATTGAACGATTCCAAGGAATTTGTCGACAGCTTAAAAAACGACCTTTATTCCAACGAACTTCTCGTGTTCACACCCCACGGCAAAGTAATTTCCCTGCCCCTCGGGGCCACGCCCGTGGATTTTGCCTACGCCATTCACTCCGAAGTCGGCAACAAGTGCGTCGGCGCAAAAGTAAACGGCAAAATCGTCCCCCTGAATTCAACTTTAAAGACGGGCGACGTCGTCGAAATTCTCACCTCAACCACGACAAAGGGCCCTTCGTGGGACTGGCTCAAGTTCGTAAAGTCGGGCTCGGCCAAGGCCAAAATCCGCCAGTTCTTCAAAAAGGAGATGAAGGAGGAAAACGCCAAAACGGGCCGCGCCATGCTGGAGGCCGAAGCCAAGCGCAGGGGATATTCCCTCAACGACCTTTTAACCGAAGAATCCTTCAAAAAGCTCTCCAATAAGCTCGTTTTCGCCAACGTGGACGAAATGATGGCCTCCGTCGGCTACGGTGCCGTCTCCGTCAACCAGATAATTTATAAATTAATCGACTATTACAAAAAGGAAATCCCCAAGCCCGTCGAAGCGCTGGATACGGCAAAGCTCAATCACACGCCCGCAGGTTCCGTCACCGTCAAGGATATGTCGGGGCTTTTGGTGCGGTTCGCGCATTGTTGCAACCCCGTTCCGGGCGACAAAATAGTCGGTTTCGTCTCCCGCGGCCGCGGCGTCATCATTCACCGCGCCGACTGCCCCAACGTCAAAGAGCTCGAAAGCGACCGCATTCAGCCCGCCGAATGGACGGGGCAGACCGAAACGGGCTTCGTCGCGGGCATAAAAATTCTCGCCACGGACGACAGCGGCATAACCGCCTTCATCACGTCGGAAATCGCGCAGATGCAGCTCACCATGACACAGATAAACGGCCGCGTCGGCAAGGACGGCAAGGCCCACTTCGATATCAACGTAAAGCTCAATAAGCGCTCCGACCTCGAAGTCCTCATAAAACATTTAAAGAAGGACAGGCGCATTATCGACGTATACAGGACATCAAATTAATGCCTGTTAACGCAAGTTGTGCATAAGCGCCAATGCGCCGTTGTTCAAGGCAAATAAGCGGTGGGGGGGGGATAATTGCCTTATTTCAATGTCAGACAAGATTTTTCGAGTTCGCCTGCGGCTTCGCTCAGAATGACAATGGTCCCCACCCGCCCACCCTTATTATGTGCTGCGCGCAAATATTTCTCCACCCTGTCATTTCGACCGAAGCGAACAAAGGTGCGCGAAGCGGAGAAATCTATCAGTTACGTATTTCCCCGCGCAAAACCAAAGTTTTGCGCATATATCTCGCCCAAGTGTCATACTGAGCGGAGTACCCACAGGGTACGCAGTCGAATGTATCTTGCCCGATATGTAATCAAACAAGCTCCTTCGGCTCAGTTCGCGTTGTTCGCTGCTCTTAGGAAGACGGAGGAACCCGCCCACCCGTCCTATTTATTAATTTCTGAATTTAACTATGCAAATTTACAAAATTTATCCCGTCGGCTTTGCCGCAAACAGCTACATTTTAACGTCGGATGGCAAAACGTGCATCGTAATAGATCCCGCCCAGCCCCGCATCGCGGAGGAATGCAAAAAAAGGGGATTGACCCCGCAATATGCCCTGCTCACGCACTGCCATTACGACCATATCGGCGGTTGCGGCGCGCTCTTTGACGAAGGCTGCAAAATACTCTGCGGCGAGGCCGAAAAGGACCTCATCTTCGGCGACGACAACCGCGCCATTTTCCACGGCATAACAATTCCTCATTTCGAACTTTCCAAAACTCTCAAAGACGGGGAGGAGGTTACGCTGTGCGGTATAACCTTTAAGGCTGTCGCCACGCCCGGCCACACGCGCGGCGGCATGTGCTATGTCGCGGGCGGCACAATCTTTTCGGGCGACACGCTCTTTTGCCGCAGCATAGGCCGCACCGATTTTGCCACCAGCTCGTACCCCGCCATAGTGCAGTCGGTTAAAAAGCTCTATGCGCTCCCCGGCGATTATACCGTCATGTGCGGCCACGGCGAGGACACTACTTTAAACGCCGAAAGGCGGTTCAATCCCTATGTTAAAAACTAATACCCAATGGCTTGCGCCCGAAATAATGGATGTCATCCGCCTCTTCGACTGCGAAGAAGAGCATTTCACCCATTATTTTTATTTTACCGACGGCCGCAATTATATAAACTGCATCGAATATATGGGGGAGATAACCGATTTTTCCTATACCTGCCCCACAAAGGACGATATAGAATACAAGCGCTACGCAAAGCGCTCTGCCAAGCTCGCCTTTTACGAACTTCTGTCCTCGGCCAAGGGCAAAACTTTCCCCTACGGCGCGCTCACGGGCATACGCCCCACCAAACTCGCCTATATGGAAACGGACGAAGGCCGCGATTTTAAAGAGCTTTTCAGCCGCATGCATGTCGACGGGCGCAATATCGATTTCGTCGGCAAAGTAATCGAGGTGCAGCGCCCCTTTTACCAGAGAAAGGGCGGGCAGGAGCTCTTTATTTCACTGCCGTTCTGCCCCACAAAGTGCCGCTATTGCTCGTTCATAACCGCGCCGATTTCTGCAACAAAACAGTATGTAGACCCATATATATCCTGCGTCGAACGCGAAATTGCCTCGCTTAAACCGATACTTCGCGACGTGCGCTCGGTATATATCGGCGGCGGCACGCCGTTCGCGGTCGAGCCTGAACAGTTGGAGCGCATATATGCCGCAGTCAAGGCCCTCAACCTCCCCGATTGCGAATACACGGTGGAGGCGGGCAGACCCGATGTTTTCACCGACGAAAAACTCCGCCTCTCAAAGCAGTACGGCGTAAACCGCGTATGCGTCAATCCGCAGACCTTCTCCGACGAAACTCTGCAAAAAATGGGCCGTAGGCATACCGCCGCGCAGGTTTACGAAGCTTACGCCGCCGCGCGCAAATACGGCTTCGACATAAATATCGATTTAATAGCCGGGCTCGAGGACGAAACGCCCGAAGATTTCGAACATTCCCTGCGCTGTGCCATAGAGCTTCGCCCCGCAAACATAACCGTCCACACGCTTTCGCTCAAAGCGGGCGCAAAACTCAAGGAGGAGACCCGCCGCCTTCACGTCGGGGGCATCGGCAGAATGATAGCCCTTTCGCGCGAACTTCTCACCGCCGCCGGATATCAGCCCTATTACATGTACCGCCAGAAGTATCAGGCTGGCGGGCACGAAAACTGTGGCTGGGCGCTGCCCGGCAAGGCCTGCGCCTATAACATAGGCGTCATGGAGGAAATATCCGATAATATCGCCGTCGGCGCCAACGCCATATCAAAGCGCGTCTTCGCCGAAGAGGGCCGCATAGAGCGCCTCGCCTCTCCCAAGGATTTGTCCACATACATAAACAAGTGCGACAAAATAATCGCCGACCGCCTGAAACTTTTCGGCGAAGATTAAAAATATGAAAATTGCCGCCGCAGATAATATCTGCGGCGGCTTTCAATTTCCCCTTGCATTCATTTTTATGGAGCGTATTTTACAAAGGGATTTTGATGGGCAATTTATTCTTTGATTTTAAACGCATGGTTTTTGCTTGTTTTGCACCCCGTTGTTTAATTTAATTATAAACGGCCAAACTCTGTTTGTCAACAAAATCACTATTTTAACACAGATATTGCAGTGGTGATTTTTGATAAGATAAAGCCATGCTGTTAAACGAACTCGTAGCCGAAAAACTTGAAACGTTGCGCAAAGAGCGCAAAATGGGGGTGTACACTCTGTGCAATAAAGCGGCAATTTCTTACGAAACTTACCGCGGCATACGCATGAAGAAGAATAAGGATATTTATCTGCGCACCCTCCTTATCCTGCTTCGCGCCCTTAATGTCACGCCCGAAGAATTTTTCTCCGACCCGCGCTTTCAGGACGACGAGCTCGAGATAGATTTTAAATGAGCTGTGCTTTTTCGCCGCTCCGCACCGCGGCGTACGCCCGTAAAGTATTGACTTTTGACCGCTGAAATATTAAAATTATGTCATGAACTACGTTACAAAAGAATTTTTAATCCAGCTCGAAAGTCCGGGCAAAAAGACTATAACCGATTCGGTGCGCAGCGCCAACCGCGCGGCGTCGTACTGCCGCCTGCGCCTCGGCGACGATTACGCGAAAAACGAATCGACGGCGGTGGAGGGGCAAATCTGCCCCGACTGCGGACAGCTGCGCGATTGTTTCATCTTAGAGCGCAACGTCTCCCCAGACGGCCGCAAGCGCGTCATCAAAGCCAGATGTATGCATTGCGAGGGCGTTTTTTTCGCCTATCAGGAGAGCCCGCAGGACTGCTCCGGCTGACTGCTTTCATTTGCTGAAGGCGCGCTCGTAAAAAAAGTGCGCGCAAAGTGCTTCTATTTACTTGCTTTTATATAATAGTTGTGCTAAAATAACAGAGTACGGATACAAAGATTGCGCGAAGACTCAACGGCTTTCTTTGTTTGCCGCAAATTGTATTCCATAGGAGGATAATTTAAATGGAAAAGTCAGAAATCATCGCAAAATTCGCCACTAAGGAAGGTGACACGGGTTCTCCCGAAGTGCAGATCGCACTTTTAACCGACAGAATCAATCACCTCAACGAGCATCTCAAGGTTCACATTCACGACAATCACAGCCGTCGCGGCCTTTTGAAGATGGTCGGCAGAAGGCGCGGTCTTCTCGATTATCTCAAGAGCAAGGACATCGAAAGATACCGTGCTATCGTCGCAGCTCTCAACTTAAGAAAGTAATTTTGAACGGACGGGCGCATTTTACTTTTCGCCCGCCCGTTTTTTGGTTTTTGCGGCAAATTTCGGCCTCGGGAACCTTAATAAATTTTTGTCCGCGGCGGGCGCCGCGGGCGCAAGAACAGACAAGGAGAACGTAAAATGAACTTCAGACAATTCACAATGCCCGTCGGCGGTCGTGACGTCATCATCGAAATCGGCAAGTATGCCGAACAGACCAACGGCGCATGCGTCGTCCGTTGCGGCGAAACGGCCGTAATGGTTTCCGTTTGCATGTCGGCTTCCCCCAGAGAAGGCATGGATTTCTTCCCCCTTCAGGTAGACTACGAAGAAAAAATGTACGCCATCGGCAAAATCCCCGGCGGTTTCAAAAAGAGGGAGGGCAGGGCGTCCGATAAAGCCATTCTCACCGCCCGCCTTATAGACAGGCCCCTTCGTCCCCTCTTCCCCAAGGGCCTTTTCAACGACGTAACCGTCATCGCGCAGGCGCTCTCCGTCGAGCCCGATGTCTCCCCCGAACCTCTCGCCATGATAGGTTCGTCGGTCGCTCTCTCCATCTCCGATATCCCTTGGGCAGGCCCCACGGGTTCGGTAGTTGTCGGCATGGTTGACGGCAAGTACGTCATCAACCCCGACCTCGCCCAAAGACAGAAGAGCACAATCCATTTAAACCTTGCGGGCACGCGCGACGCAATCCTCATGATTGAAGCGGGCGCAAACGAAGTCTCCAACGACGACATGGTCGGCGCAATCATGTTCGGCCATGAAGAAATCAAAAAAATCTGCGCCTTCATCGAAGACGTCATCGTCCCCGAAGTCGGCAAACCCAAGCTCGAAATTGAACTTTACCACATTCCCGAAGAAATCGACAGCGCCGTCCGCGAATACGCGTCCGAAAAAATCGACTGGTCAATCGATACCTTCGACAGGCAGGAGAGGGAGGCCCGTCAGGCTCAGGCCGAAAAGGAAATCCTCGAACACTTCGCCGAAATCTATCCCGACAACACCCGCGGAATCAAGGACAGCATCTATTACCTCACCAAGGAAAAGGTGCGCGCCAAGATATTCGATAAGGGCATCCGCCCCGACGGCCGCGGCTTAAAGGACGTCCGCCCCATCTGGTGCGAACGCCACGTTCTTCCCCGCGTGCACGGCTCGGCCGTATTCACCCGCGGTCAGACGCAGACCTTAACCACCTGCACTTTAGGCATGCTCTCCGAAAGCCAGAGGCTCGAAGGCCTCGACGAGGAAACCTCCAAAAGGTACATGCACCAGTACAACTTCCCCGGCTACTGCACGGGCGAAGCTAAGGCGCTCCGTTCTCCCGGCAGGCGCGAAATCGGCCACGGCGCACTTGCAGAGCGCGCCCTCGTTCCCGTCATTCCTTCCGAGGACGAATTCCCTTACGCAATCCGCGTGGTAAACGATATAATGTCCTCCAACGGTTCGTCCTCCATGGCCTCCGTCTGCGGTTCCACAATGGCGCTCATGGATGCGGGCGTTCCCATCAAGCGCCCCGTTGCAGGCGTTGCAATGGGTCTTATAAAGAATCAGGAAACGGGCGAATTCCGCGTAATGACGGATATTCAAGGCCTCGAGGACTTCCTCGGCGATATGGACTTCAAGGTAGCCGGCACCACAAAGGGCATCACGGCTATCCAGATGGACATTAAAATCAAGGGCATTTCCGAAGAGATTATGCACACCGCCATCAATCAGGCCAACGAAGGCAGGCAGTTCATTCTCTCCAAAATGCTCGAATGCGTTCCCGAAGTTTCTCCCCAGCTCTCCAAGTACGCTCCCAAGATTATCAACTTCGAAATCGCTCCCGACAAAATCGGCGACGTCATCGGCAAACAGGGCTGCGTAATCAAGAAGATTATGGAAGAAACGGGCACCCAGATAGACTTCAACGACGACGATTCCGGACGCGGCTATATCTCCACGGTCGGCCCCATCGAAAATGCCGAGCGCGCAAAGGCAATCATCCTTTCCATAGCTCACGACCCCGAAGTCGGCGATATCTTCATCGGCACGGTCGTCCGCATTCTCAACTTCGGCGCATTTGTCGAGTTCGCACCCGGCAAGGACGGCATGATTCACATCTCCAAGCTGTCCAATAAGCGCGTCGAAAAGGTAGAGGACGTAGTCAACCTCGGCGATACCGTCAAGGTAGAAATTATCAAAATCGGCGAAAAGGGTATTGACCTTAAACTTCTCGAAAAGTTGTCTTAATTTTCGCGCAATATATACTTCGCATCTCATTGTCGCGTTTACGGGTCTGCTCAGTCATTTACATTTTAGTAAACTCCTTCGCAGCTTCCGCACGCTCCGCGACCTGCTCGTATCTATTGCACGAAAAATCTGTAGACCGAACTTAATAATTATAAAACCGCGGCGGCGCACTTAGTGCGCCGCCGCTTAACCATATTTTAGCCTCCTTTGTGTAAAGGGAGGTGGCACACGGAGCATAAGCGGAGTGTGACGGAGGGATTGTTTTCAGCATATTTCACCCTGTCATTTCGACCAAGCCCGCCAAACGCGTATTATAAACCTTAGCACTCGCGCAAAACTGTAGTATTTGCGCGAAGAGGAGGGGCAACGGAGTAAATATGCAAGGCGTGTATCCACGTCTTGCATAAAGCAAAGTTTGCCCCGACGAGGAGAATTCTCCCAAGCATAGTCAAACATTGCAAAGCCCCTGCGGATCTATCCGCAGGGGCAAATTGTATATTGACATTGAGTGTTGGCTGTTGTATAATTTAAACATAATAAATTTGGTTGTGAATAAAAGAGAAATGGAAAATAAAAACAAACATCTATTCGATATAATAATGACGTCGATAGTCGTCGCCGTAGCGGTTACCGCTATAGTATTGGCTATAGTAGTCCGTTTTATTTGACTTAATTTTGCGTCAAGCAATTTTTGCGGCAGTACGTCATTCATGAGGGTAATATGAAAAGGAAGGATTCTGAAAAAAGATTTCAGAATATAATAGCGCTCATATTGTTTTCGGCAATAACTGTAGAGAGCATAATATATGCAATATGCAAGCCCGAACCTGCGTTTTGCGTGCTCATTTTCGGCTTTTCATGCGTCGGCATAATCATTGTCCGCTTTGCATACAATATTGCAAAGGCAAAAAATGAAATGCGTGCGGCAACCGAGGAGCGCGAAGACACTGCGCGTAGCCATGAACCCTCGGACGCCGCCGTCGTTATCATAAAGTTAGTCGGATACGTAGTCATGCTGTTCAGTCAGGTGTTTGCCTTTATATTTTAAATGTGAAAAAATAACAAATTAAAAGCGGGCGCAACCTCACGGTTGCGCCCGCAATTATCTTAAGATTAAATTTTTTTGTGCAAGATTATTGACATTTGTTCTTAAAATGAATATAATAAAAATAGAACAAGGGCGAAACCATTAACGGTTAGTCCGATTTGGTGTTAATAAAAATAACTGCCTTAATCGCACTCAAGGCAGTTATTTTTTTATGTGAACAGACACGCTTTGTTTGTTAAACGTGATGGTTATGTCGTCGCTTTTGCTGAAAAGCAGCATAAGCAATAGCATCCATTCTTCTTTCGTCATAATATCACCTCCTTTTCGGGAAGTGACTAACCGCCAAGATCGCCCTTGCCCGTAGCACAGGCGATTGCCTGAAACTACCGTATTAAATTTGTCAATATTATATTACATGTCAGTCATATTGTCAATAAAAAACACGGCGGGCGCACCTATCGGTGCGCCCGCCGCTGTTCCATATTGTAGCCTCCACTTTTTTAAACGGGGAGGTGGCACCCAAAGGGTGACGGAAGGGTTTGCTCTTAAAATTACTACCTCATTTTACTTCAAATACTGCTTAAAGAAGCTTTCAATCTTGTCAAAGGGAATGATGTCCGTGCGGTCGTAAAGGTCGGTGTGCACCGCGCCGGGAATAATCATCAGCTCCTTGTTTTCGGGGCAGGGGTTGCCGTCGATCATATTTTTAAAGGCGTCGCGCGAAAAATAGCACGAATGTGCCTTTTCGCCATGAATTACCAGCACTGCGCTGCGTATTTCGTTTGAATATTTTAAAATGGGCATATTCATAAAGGTCATGCATCCTGTAACGTTCCAGCCGTCGTTGGAATTGAGCGAACGGGGGTGGTACCCGCGCGCCGTCTTGTAATAATCGTGGTAATCCTTTACAAAGAAAGGCGCGTCATCGGGCAGGGGGTCCACAACGCCGCCGCCCCTCGCGTAAGTACCGCTTGCATAGTCTTTCGTCCTCTGCGCGTTGATCGCAACGCGCTTTGCATGGCGCTGCTCTTCGCTGTCCTCGCCGTCGAAGTAACCTTTTGCATTTACCCTCGTCATGTCGTACATGGTGGAGGAGACGGTGGCTTTTATCCTCGTATCAAGTGCGGCGGCATTTATCGCCAGTCCGCCCCAGCCGCATATGCCTATTATGCCGATTTTTTCGGGGTCTACCTCGTCGGAGGTCGAAAGATAATCTACGGCCGCCTGAAAGTCCTCGGTGTTTATGTCCGGCGAGGCCATATATCTGGGTGAACCGCCGCTTTCGCCCGTAAACGAAGGGTCGAAAGCTATGGTTAAAAATCCTCTCTCGGCCATGGTCTGCGCGTATAGTCCCGAAGCCTGCTCTTTTACCGCGCCGAAGGGCCCGCATACCGCTATCGCGGGCAGTATTCCCGTCGCCCCTGCAGGCTTGTACAGGTCTGCGGCAAGCGTTATGCCGTACCTGTTTACAAATGTCACCTTGCGGTGCTCAACTTTGTCGCTTCTTTTAAAGGTCTTGTCCCATTCGGTTCCAAGTTTAAGCGCTTTCATATCAAAATCTCCTTGTTGTTTATTTACTCATTTCTATGGCGGCAGAGGAGGTGCAAAACCGCTGTTGACCGCGATATATGTGCCGTCTAACACCTTTTTATGCAAACGGCTTGACAATTCCCTTCCGCCTGTTTATAATGATTATAAAACCTGAAGTTAACTTCAGGTCAAGCTTTTTTTAAAAATTTGTCGGGAGAAATTTTTTGCATGTATTCCATAGGCCAGATTTCAAAGATGTTCAACCTGCCCGTTTCCACCCTGCGCTATTACGACAGGGAGGGGCTTTTCCACGATATGCAGCGCACATCGGGGATACGCCGTTTTTCGCAGAAGGAAGTCGATACCCTGCGCGTAATCGAATGCCTCAAAAGGTCGGGAATGGAAATAAAGGATATAAAAACCTTCCTCGACTGGTGCGAACAGGGCCCGTCAACCTATCATAAGCGGCTGGAAATGTTCCAAAAGCGCAAAAGGGCGGTGGAGGAGGAAATCGTCCGCTTAAACCGCACGCTCGACATGATAAATTACAAATGCTGGTACTATACCCGCGCGACGGAGGACGGCGGCGAGGAAAAGCTCGCCGCTCTGTCGCCCGAAGACATGCCGGATGAAATCCGCGCCGCCTATTCAAGCGCCTTCGGCCCCGTAGAATAACAGCGTTGACTAAGGCATATATGCGTTGCAACCCGTTTTAAACTTTTAACATAACGCGCCCCCGGCGCCCATAGCGTTGCGCAAGCAACTCATAGCTGTAAACTGTAAATTGCGCCCGCGGCGATATATCCGCCGCGGGCGCGCACATGCATCGCTGTAATGCATTACGACAAAAACATTATCGCGCCCTTGAATATGGCGTTTGCAATCTCCGCGCGGTAGCCGCCGTCCGAAAGCAGTTTTTCGTCCTCGGCGTTGGATAAAAATCCGCACTCGACTATAACCGAAGGTGCGGTTGTGCACTTGAGCATATAATAATCTCCCGTAAGCGATGTGTTGCTCTCCACCCCGCCCGAAAGCCCGTTCAGGCTGTTTTGTATGTGCTCCGCCAGCTGTTTGCTTCCGTCGCTTTCCGCGTCGTAAAAGACGTGGCTGCCCCGCCTCGAAGGCAGCGGGCAGGTATTCTGGTGAACGGATATCACCATATCCGCGGCGCAGTCCTCTATAATCTGTCTGCGCTTCTGCATGTCGCGCATTTTGAACCCCTTCGAGGTATTGCCGTACAGTCCCGCCGCCGTAGATCTCGTCATAACGCATTCAAACCCTGCGTTTGCAAACCTTCCTTTAAGCTCCTTTGCTATGGCAAGGTTTATGTCGCTTTCTTTGATTTTTGTGTTGACACCGTAAACGCCCGCGTCCACGCCGCCGTGGCCGGCGTCTATTACTATCGTCGGCATGTCTGAAGCGTCCGCGTCGCTCGCGTAAATGCCCGCGCATATGCCTGCGGCTACGCCGCATATTACAATGCCAGCAATCATTGCTATGGCTTTCTTTCCTATGACCAACATTTTCACGGTATATACTACTTTACGATTGCAATTTTTATGCAAAAGTGCTATAATTTAAACATATAATGTTTAAGCTTATGATTGACCTTCAGAAAAAACTTACGCCGCAGCAGGCAAAACAGCTCTCGCCCGTCACGCTCGCATTCGTCGGCGACGCCGTGTATTCGCTGTACGTGCGCGCTTCTTTGGTGCTCTCTGCCGACCGCAAACCCGCAGATTTGCAAAGGCTCAGCTCGCAGCTCGTCTCCGCCCACGGGCAGAGTCAGCTTCTGGTCGAGCTCGAAGGCGGACTTACGGAGGAAGAGCACGAAATTTTCCTCCGCGGCCGCAACGCCAAAAAGGCCACCAAGAGCAAGAACGCCGACGTAGCCGAATACAACCGCTCCACGGGGTTCGAGGCCGTTTTAGGCTATCTATATCTGACGGGCAACGGGCAGAGAATTTTTGAATTGCTGGGTGACTGATTATGCAGACCGAAGGAAGAAACGCCGTCTCCGAACTTTTGAAAAGCGGCGCCACAATCGAAAAAATAATGATGGAAAAGGACCCACAGGGGAGTCTGGCGCGCATCTTCGCCCAGGCCCGCTCGGCAGGCGTGCGCGTGCAGTTCGTCGATAAAAAGGTGTTGGACAAACACTCCGTAACAAGGCGCCATCAGGGCTGCATTGCCTTTTCCACCGACTATAAATATGCCCCGCTCGACGACATAATCGCCTCTTCCTCAAGCGGCAAGGGCTTTGTCATTCTCTGCGACGGCATAGAGGACGTGCACAACCTCGGCTCGATAATAAGGGTGGCGGAGTGCGCGGGCGCCGACGGCGTCGTCATCCCCTCAAACAATTCCGCCGCCGTAACCGAAGCCGTCATCCGCATTTCCGCGGGCGCGGCCAACCACATAAAGGTGGCCAAGGTCAATTCGCCGGGCAACGCCATCGAAGAGCTCAAAAAGGCGGGCTTCTGGCTGTACGCGCTCGAAGCCGACGGCACCGATATCTACAAGGCCGACCTTTCGGGCAACGTCGCCCTCGTCGTCGGCGGCGAGGACAGCGGGGTCAGGCGGCTTACGCGCGAAAAGTGCGATTTCACTCTCTCCATACCCCTGCGCGGCAAAGTCAATTCCCTCAACGCCTCCGTGGCCCTCGGAATTGCCGCGTACGAAGTGGTAAAAACCCGCCTATGACCGATAACCAACTCATATCCCGTTTCCGCGTCGGCGATAAAACCGCCTGCGACGAGCTTTTAAATAAATATAAACCCGTCGTTCTGCGCGTCGCCCGCCGCTTTTTTCTTTCCGGCGGCGACACCGAAGACCTCGTTCAGGAGGGTATGTGCGGACTGTATTCGGCCATGCAGAATTTTGAGGAGGGCGATTTTCCCTCCTATGCGTACGCCTGCATAAGAAACCGCATAGCCGACGCCGTAAGGCACTCGGCAAGCGGCAAAAATTTTGCCCTCAACAGCTCGCTTCCCATAGATTTTTCGCCCGACATTCCTTCCCGCGGCGACAATCCCGAGGACAAGCTGATAGATTCCGAAAGCCGCACCGAACTTTCGTCCCTCATGCGCGAGCATTTATCTCCGCTCGAATATAAGGTAATGTCCATGTACGTAGACGGCGCGTCTATGTCTGAAATGTGTTCGGCTCTCGGTAAACCGTATAAAAGCATAGACAACGCAATAACGCGTTCAAAAAATAAACTGCAAAAAATTTTAGGAGGCTGAAATGGCTTATCTGGCGTTTTACCGCACCTTCCGCCCGACCACCTTCGACGAAGTCGTCAGGCAGGAGCACATAGTCAAAATTTTAAAAAACCAGATCGCGGCCGACAAAATCGGCCACGCCTATCTGTTCTGCGGCCCGCGCGGCACGGGCAAAACCACTCTCGCCAAAATTTTCGCGCGCGCCGTCAACTGCGAACACCCCGTAAACTGTTCGCCCTGCGGCGTCTGCCCCACGTGCAAAGCCCTGTCCTCGGGCGCCAATATGGACATCGTCGAAATAGACGCGGCCTCCAACAACGGCGTGGACGAAATGCGCGACCTCCGCGAAAAAGTCCAGTATCCCCCCGTGGCGGGCAGAAAAAAAGTGTATATAATCGACGAAGTCCACATGCTCTCGCCTTCGGCCTTTAACGCCGTCTTAAAGACGCTCGAAGAGCCGCCCGCGCACGCACTTTTCATCCTCGCCACCACCGAACCGCAAAAAATCCCCGCAACAATACTTTCGCGCTGCATGCGCTTCGATTTTAAACTCATTCCCCGTTCCGACCTCGAGGCCCTTTTAAAAAAGGTCTTCGACAAAGTCGGCAAGGAATACGAGGAGGAGGCAATCTCCGCAATCGCCCGTGCGGGTGCCGGCAGCGCGCGCGACACGCTTTCCATAGCCGACATGTGCGCTTCGTACTCGGTCGGAAAATTAACCTATTCCGACGTAACCGCCGTCCTCGGCGCGGCGGATTTCAATTCGGTTGCAAAAATAGTCAACTTCATGTTCGAAGGCGACGCATCTAGCGCCCTCTCCGAAGTCGAAGCCGTTTTGTCCACAGGCAAGGGCGTGGGCACGCTATGTAAGGATTTACTTACTTTCCTTAACAATGTCGCCATTGCAAAATTGTGCAAAAACGCGCGCGAAATTTTAAATCTGCCCGAAGACAGGTTTGCCCTGCTCTTTTCCTCGGCGGAGCGCGCCGACGGGCACAAAATTCTGCGCACAACCGAAATTTTGTCTGTCTGCGAAAGCGACATGCGTTACGCCTTAAACGGCGCCATAACGCTGGAGACGGCAATACTCAAATGCTCCCTGCCCGAAAGCGACTATAACATGGACGCGCTCATCTCGCGCGTCGCCGCTCTCGAAAAAAAGGTGGAAGAGGGCGTAAAAGTAGCCGTGCAAAGCGTGCAGCAGCCTTTCGCGCAGCCTGCGGCTCAAAGGGCGCAAAAACAACCCGCGGCGGAAAAATCTTCGGCGGAGCGGTCCGCCGCATCTCATATGTCTCTCGGCGCGATTGAGGAGGACGACCCCTTCGGCGCGGCAAAAAAGCCTTCGGCTTCCGCACATAGCGCGCCTGAAATCTCGGACGCAAGCGGCGGGGCTTCAAAACCTTCGGCAGTTCAGGCCGAACAGCCCGCCCTGTGGGACAACGCGCCTCCCCCCGCGCATGCCGGCTCGCTCACGGACGAGCAGAAGGGCAAGGTGTTCGGCAATCTTTTAAAGCTCTTCCGCACCACCCGCCGCAACGCTGTGCTGTTCACGCTCTGCATGGACCTCGAAAGTGCGTTTGAAGGCGACACGCTCATCTTGTATACCGATACCGAGGCGGTATTCAAGGCGCTCAACCGCGAAGAAAATTCCCGCTTCATCCGCGACGCATTGGCTGAACTCGGCGTGTTCTCGCACGAGGTAAAGTTCAAACCCAAGGGCGAAAGCAAGTGGGAAAGCGCCGAACGGCGTTTAAAGGAAAATTTCAAAGGAATCGACATAGATATAAAGTAAAGTGCAAACTTTGTTTGCCTGTCAATTTTTAATGGTTGCGCTTGCCCGCCCGTTGTCATACTTAGCGCAGCCGAATGTATCCCGTGCGGTCTGCCGCGCGGACAACGGGCGGCAGCGGCGGCGTAAAGCGCGCATTTATTCAAAAAATTATCCCAAAAATAAGGAGAATTCAGATTTTATGGCATATAAAGGCGGCGGCATGGGCAATAACATGCAGAACTTAATGAAGCAGGCTCAGAAAATGCAGGAGCAGATGCAGGAAGTCGATAAAGAGCTCGACGACTGGGAAATAGTCGGCACCTCGGGCGGCGGCGCCGAAGGCGACGAAACGGTTGTCGTCTATATGAACGCCAAAAAGATGATAAACGGCATAGAATTCGGCTCCAACCTCCCGGGCACGGTCGACCTCACCGACGAGGACGACGTCGAAATGCTCGAAGACCTCATCATGGCCGCCATCAACGACGGCTACAAAAAGGCCGACGAAGTATACGAAGAAAAAATGGGCCCCTTCGGCAACATGGGCGGCCTCGGCGGACTGCTATAAATGGAAATTTTTATCGAACCTATCGGCAAACTCATAAACGAGTTTTCCAAACTCCCCGGCGTCGGCAAAAAAACGGCGCAGCGCTATGCATATAAAATAGTCAACATGTCAAAAGGCGAAGCCGAAGAATTCGCCCGCGCCATAGTCGACTGCAAGGCCAAAGTGCGCTATTGCAAAATCTGCGGCAACTTCTCCGAAGAAGAGGTGTGCGAAATCTGCAAAACGCGCGATAAATCTGTAATCTGCGTCGTGCGCGACCCGCGCGACGTCGTCGCCATGGAAAAATTGCGCGAATACAAGGGCGTTTACCACGTCCTGCACGGCGTAATCAATCCCATGGAGGGTGTCGGCCCCAACGACATTCATATAAAGGAACTTCTCGCCCGCATAGACGGGTCCGTCAAGGAAGTTATAATGGCCACCAATCCCGACGTGGAGGGCGAAGCCACGGCCATGTATATAGCCAAGCTTTTAAAGCCGCTCGGCGTAAACGTCACCCGCCTCGCCCACGGCATACCAATAGGCGGCGAGCTCGAATACACCGACGAGGTAACGCTCTCCCGCGCCCTTTCAGAGAGGAAATCGCTATGAAAATTTCCGTCCTCGGCTGCGGCAGGTGGGGTTCGTTCCTCGCGTGGTATCAGGCCACCGTGCTCAATAACTCGGTAATACTATGGGGCGAACGCGGCCGCAAGTCCTTCGAAACGTTAAGAGCGGAAGGCGCCAACGAATATGTCACGCTCGACCCTTCCATAACCCTCACCGACGATTTGTCCCTCGCCGTCTCCTCGGCGGAGGTCATAATAATTTCCATAAGCTCGCAGGCCCTGCGCTCGTTTTTGCCCAAAGTCACAAAGTGCGGCATTTCGGGCAAAATTTTCGTGCTGTGCATGAAGGGCATAGAGGAGGGCACGGGCAAACGCCTAACCGAGGTCGCCGCCGAGTGCGGCATTCCTCCCCAAAACACCGCCGTGTGGGTGGGGCCCGGCCACATTCAGGCCTTTGTAAAGGGCATTCCCAACTGCATGCTCATCGACAGCTGCAACGGCGAACTTACGCGCTACTTCGCCGATTCTTTCAAGAGCAATTTAATCCGCTTTTACTACGGCAACGATTTAATCGGCACCGAGGTCGGCGCGGCGGCAAAAAACGTCCTCGGCATAGTCGCGGGCGTGCTGGACGGCTGCGGCTATACCGCGCTCAAGGGCCCTTTAATGGCGCGCGGCGCGTTCGAAGTCGCGTCGTTAATCAAGGCCATGGGCGGCGATTTCAGTTCGGCCTACGGCCTCGCCCACCTCGGCGATTACGAAACGACCCTCTTTTCCGAATATTCCAACAACCGCCGCTACGGCGAACTCATGGCAAAGGGCGTGCGCTTCGACAAGCTCGCCGAAGGCGTAATGACGGCCAAGGCCATGAAGGAACTGGGCGAAAAATACGGCATAGACCTGCCCATAACCAACGCCGTGTACGAGGCATGCTTTTTATCCCACGCCTTCGAAGGCGGCGACGGAAAGGAACAATGCATGCAAATAATTCTAAAATTGTTTGAACGGCAAACAAAAACGCAGTTTTATGATAAATAGTTTTGTTTTTTATTGCTAAACGGCAGTTTTAAGTGTAAAATAGTACCGTTCGCTTAATAATGGAATATGAAATGTGAAAAGTATGCGGCATAAAGCCGCGTTTTCCACTTAGCGTCATACTGAGCGGAGCATGGCGGCGGCCATGCGCAGTCGAACGTATCTTGCCCGATATGTAACCCGGCAAGATCCTTCGGCTCCGTTCGCGTTGCTCACTGTGCTCATGATGACAGAAAAAACCCGCCCACCCACCACGATTTATTTAACCATTAAAAGAAGATATTTTATGATTAGAAACGATTTACGAAATGTTGCAATAATAGCCCACGTCGACCACGGCAAGACAACATTGGTCGATGCAATGCTCAAGCAGAGCCACACCTTCCGCGACAATCAGGCCGTCGACGAAAGGGTAATGGACTCCAACGCCATCGAGCGCGAAAGGGGCATAACCATACTCGCAAAAAATACGTCCGTGCATTATAACGGCGTTAAAATAAACATAGTCGACACGCCTGGCCACGCCGATTTCTCCGGCGAGGTGGAAAGGGTAATGATGATGGTCAACGGCGTTCTCGTCCTCGTCGACGCGGCCGAAGGCCCCATGCCCCAGACCCGCTTCGTCGTGCAGAAGGCGCTCGAGATGGGTCACCGCCTCATCATCGTCGTCAACAAAATCGACCGTCCCGATGCACGGTTGAGCGAAGTTCAGGACGAAATTTTGGAACTTCTCCTCGAACTCAACGCCTCGGACGACCAGCTGATGTCGCCCGTCGTTTGGTGCTCGGGCAGGGACGGCACGGCCACGCTCGATTTAAATACCCCCGGCAAGGATTTAACGCCCCTCTTCGAAACCATTTTAAACCACATTCAGCCCATGGAAGTCGATGAAAACGGCCCCGCACAGATTCTCTGCTCGTCCATCGACTATAACGACTACGTCGGCAGAATAGGCATAGGCAGAATAGAGCGCGGCACCGTCCGCGCGGGCCAGTCCGTTGTCGTCACCAACTACAACAACCAGTCGCTTAAGCAGCCAGGAAAAATAGTCAACCTCTATCAGATAGAAGGTCTCAACCGCGTCAACTGCGAAACCGCCGCGGCGGGCGACATAGTCTGCTTTTCCGGCCTCGATAAAATCAATATCGGCGACACCGTCTGCTCGCCCGAAAACGTCGAACCCCATAAGTTTGTAAAAATAACCGAACCTACGGTAGAGATGACCTTCTCGGTCAACGATTCGCCCTTTGCAGGCAAGGAAGGTAAGTGGGTAACCACAAGGCACCTGCGCGACAGGCTCTTCCGCGAACTTTTAAGGGATGTGTCCCTCCGCGTGGAGGAGACCGACTCCGCCGACAGCTACCGCGTCTGCGGCAGGGGCGAAATGCACCTCTCTATTCTTATAGAGAACATGCGCCGCGAAGGCTACGAATTTCAGGTCTCCACGCCCCGCGTCATGTACAAGTATATCGACGGGCAGAAGTACGAACCCGTGGAGCGCCTCATCGTAGACATTCCCGACGAAGCTTCGGGCGCCGTCTTCCAGTCCATGGGCAACCGCAAGGGCGAACTCCTGCACATGTCGGCAATCGGTTCGCGGACCCGCCTCGAATTTTTAATTCCCGCGCGCGGCCTCTTCGGCTACAAGTCTGAATTCTTGACTTCAACCAAGGGCGAAGGCGTAATGAACAGCGTCTTCTTCGAATATCAGCCCTATAAGGGCGATTTAAACCGCCGCAGCACGGGTTCGCTCGTCGCATTCGAAACGGGCGAAGCCGTAACCTACGGCCTTTTCAACGCGCAGGGCCGCGGCACGCTCTTCATCGGCCCCGGCACGCCCGTCTACGAGGGCATGGTCATAGGCGAAAGCCCCAAAAACGAGGATATCAACGTCAACGTCTGCAAGACCAAGCACCTCACAAATACTCGTTCGTCCAACTCTGACGACGCTCTGCGCCTCATCACTCCCAAAAAGATGAGTCTGGAAGAGTGCCTCGAATTTATCGGCGACGACGAACTTCTGGAAGTTACGCCCAAAAATATCCGTATCCGCAAGCGCATACTCGATTCAGAGCTCCGCGCCAAGGCCGCCGCGAAAATCCGCAAGGGTCTCGCATAAGGAAGCTCACAAAAATTGTGCGCTGGCGACGCGCAACAATTTTTCGTGATTTTGAGGAGCTCCGCTCCTCGGCGCGCAATCTTTCAGGGCCCACGATAATATAATTGCGCGCCTTCACCTCAGGTGAGCTCGCTTGCGCGACAAATTGTGTCTGCTTCGGGGAAATGAATTCCCCTTGCAACATTATTCAATTAGAACTCGCGCGAAACTGTAGTATTTGCGCGAAGAGGAGGAGTAACGGGGCAAAATTGCAAGGTATGGTACATAACTTGCATAGAACGCAGCTTACTCCGACGAGCTGGCGACGAAATGAATTCGCCTTGCGACGTATTGATTTAAAAATCAGGTTGCGTCGGCGGTGTGTCGTGTGCGAATGAATAATGAAAGTGAAAAATGAATAATTGTGGTGTATAGCACTGTTAAAACCGCGGCGGCGCACATTGCGCCGCCGCATTAACATTATTTTTTGCCTCCCTTGTGTAAAGGGAGGTGCCGCGCAATGCCAAGGCATGGCGCGGCGGAAGGATTGTTTTATCCCCGCTTTGTTGTCATTCCGAGTTTGCCGAGCAATCTATCTGTAACCTTCGGCTGATGGCAATCCCCGTGTGTCATCTTGAGCGAAGCGGCGCGGGCAAAGCCCGCGCCGCAAAGTCGAAAGATCCTGCCGTAACTTCGCAAAAGCCCGTTCAAAGCAACAGGCCTGTTTGTATCTGGCAAGATTGCCCGGCTCCGCCCAACCATGCCCCTTGCCAAAGGTGTAATCATCCGCCCAACCATGCCCCCCTTGCCAAAGGGGGGATCAAAGGGGGGATCAAAGGGGGGATTTGTCCCAATTAATATTCCGATTCCCAATAATCACTAACTTCTCATAATTTCCCCCTCCGCCGCATAGAGTAATACACACGGAGGGATGACATGGAAAACAGCCAGAACCCGGCAAAAAACACCCAACACACTTTAAATATAGAAAACAAAAAACTTCTCACGGCTACGGGCATAGAGGGTGTGCGCGACTTTTCTCCCTCTCAGTTCACGCTCGTATACGCGGGCGGCAGAATAGCTGTAGGCGGTTCGGATATGAAAATCACCGCTTTTTCCAAGCAGACGGGGTCTTTCGCCGCTTCGGGGCAGTTCACTTCGGTTAAATATATCGCCGCAGGCGAAGGCCTTAGGAAAAAACTGCTTAAATGAGTCAGGCGGCAATATTTTTTGTCAGCGCCGCCTGCGGAATAGCCGGCGGCGTCATTTACGATATTTTCTATTTGCTGCGCGGCGCGCCGCGCGCTTTCGCGCCCGCGCGCCGCGCACTGCAAAAAACAGTTACTTTTTTGTGCGACGTTTTTTTCTTTATCGTGCTCGCCGCGCTCTTTCTTTTTGTGTCGCATATATTCGATTTTTACGGCCTCCGCGCGTATATGATAGCCGCTTTGGCCCTCGGATTGCTTATTTATTTAAAAAGTTTACACATTCTTGTTGCATTTTTAATAAATAAATTGTATAATAGGATAAGTAGAATTGTACTCAAAAGGAGTAAGGAGCGTGCAGAACGAAGAAAAACGCAAAAGGATAATCGCCGCCGTGACAGTCGCGGGCGTCGTCTTGATAGTCATTCTCTTCGCCGTCGTCATCTATCAGATAGTCGACATCTGCGTCCTCAAGGCCCGCAGAGACCGCCTTCAGCAGGAGTATGAATACACTCTCTCCCAGATAGGCGAAGGGGAGGACTGGCTGGAAAATTACGAACTCAATGAGGACGCAATTTTGTATAAGCTCGCCCTTCAGCACGGCTACAGGCCCAACTAACCATATGAAAATCGCGGCAATAGACATCGGTTCAAATTCCGTTCGCCTTATGATGTGGGCGGACGGAAAAACTTTATATAAGCGCCTCAACACCACCCGTCTCGGCGAAGGCCTCGTCTCCACCGGCATGATGACTGTGCAGGCAATCTCCCGCACGGCAACCGCCATACGCGACTTTACCGTGCAAGCCAAAGATGAAGGCGCTCAGCGCGTTTACGCCTTTGCAACGGCGGCCGTCCGTTCGGCTTCCAACCACGCCGACTTTTTAAAGCAAGTAAAGTCGGTTGCCGGCATAGACGTAGACGTCATTTCGGGCGGGGAGGAAGCGCGCATCGGAATTTTAGGCGCGCTCGGCAACGACGACGGCGGCATAATCGACGTCGGCGGCGCCTCTACCGAAATAACCGTCCAGCGCGGCGGCGTTCGCTTATATTCCCACAGCGCCAACATAGGGACGGTAAGGCTCGCAGACGCGTGCGGCAGGGATAAAGAGGCTTTGTCGCGGTATATATCGGGGGCAATCGTCGAATACGGCGCCGTACCCGCCGCGGGGCTCACCTTGTATGCCATCGGCGGAACGGCCACAACCATGGCCTCGGTTGCGCTCGGCCTCGAAAAATACGACCCCGCCATAGTCGACGGCACAAAGGTAACTTTGCAGGCGGCGGAGCGCATGGCCGAAGATTTCCTTTCAATGCCCGTCGAAGATATAAAAAAGGTAAAGGGCATGGAGCCGCGCCGCGCCGACGTCATAGGCGGCGGATGCCTTTTAATGTGCCGCATAATGGAAATGCTCGGTATAGACAGCATAACCGTATCCGAAAAGGACAACCTTGAAGGTTACGTGCTGTCACGCCTCAACGCTTAGCCGCGCATATACGCAAAGGGGAAAATATGAAAAGCAAAATACTGTTCTGGTCGTCACTCATAATTTCGCTCGCCCTCGCCGTGCTGTGCGGATATGTGTTCTGCACGCGCGTCGTATTTGAAGGCGCGGGGCTCGAAAGTCTCGTTCCGGCCTATATAATTCTGCTCTTTTTAAGCATAATTTTTTCCGACCTCGTGCACGAAGGCGCGCACCTTCTCGTCGGCGTATGTTGCAATATGGGCATAAAGCCAGATAAATACCGCATATTCCGCACGTCGTCCGTAAACGTTTATCCCAAGGGCGCGCGCGGCATGCGCGGCAGAATGATTGCCACCGCCTCGGCGGGCATTGTGGTCAACTTCGCCTGCCTCGTCCTCGGCATAATCTCGGTGTGCGTGCCGGGTGTGTCGGCGGTGTTCTGCATACTGCTGCCTTATTCGGCGTATATCTTTTTAATCAACGCCGTCCCCGACGACAGGAACGGCGCAAAAAACGACGGAATGATAGTGTGGGAACTCATAACCAACGCCGATTCCGCCGCCGTTATGTTGCAGATACTTCGCATTCAGGGCATGGTCCGCACGGGCACAAAGCTCGCCGACGTCCCCGAAGCTATGTTTTTCGACGTTCCCCAGCTGCCCGAAGACGATATAAATTATATCATATTAACACAGCTCCGATACGAATATTACCTTGAGCGCGGCAACGACAGCGAAGCCTACAAATATTTCCTGCGCTATAAGGATTTAATCGACTATCTTCCCTCCGAATACCAGACCCGCGATGAAAAACCCCGCAACAAGGCCAAAGAGGAGTAATCCCCTGCGCATGCCGGGCAACAATAAAAATTTGGATTGATAAGCGCGCCGCGAAAAGCTGCTTTCGCGGCGCGCTTTTTATGCAATCGGCTCGGCCGGATATGTGCGGCGCTGACTTTTGCCGTACCTCCAAAAGATAAACGTGCAATTTTTTACTTTAATAAACAGCTCTGCAAAATCGCGGTGCGGACTTCTGTCCGCGCCGCATTGCCATTTATTGCGCTGCCCGTCGTTGCCGCGCTTCCAGTGGTTCCGAACCTTTCCGGCCAGTTGCCGTGCAGCAATGCCCGTCGTCAGCGGCATATATATGTTGCCGCCGCTCAAAAAACTTTTGCAATAAATTTTACGGAAAATAGTTGACACCGTGTCAGAATACCGCTATAATACAGTTACTGACACGATGTCAGAAATATAGATCCGATTAAAATAAGGAGTATATCATGAAAAAGAACATAGGCAGCGTATTGGCATTATATCCCACTCCCGCGGCGGTGGTGGGCGCGATGAACGGCGAAAAACCCACGTGGACGCTCGTGGCGCACGTCGGCATTCTCGGGCACGACCATGTGCTCGTCAGCCTCGCATCGGCGCACTTTATCAACGGCTGCATAAAAAAGAACGGCAGGCTGACTATAAACCTCGTTGACGAAGCTATGCTCCCCGCGGCGGACGAGTCGGGCGCCAGGAGCGGCGTCAAAGCCGATAAGTCGGAGCTCTTCGAATATGAAGCGGGCGAAAACGGCGCGCCCGTAATTAAAAATTCTCCCCTCGCAATGGAATGCACGGTAACCGATATTTACAATACCGACGGTTTCGAAAATTTTATCTGCACAATCGATAACACGTATGTAGAGGAAGAGCACCTCAGCGAACAGGGCAAAATCAATTACAACACTTTAAAACCCGTACTGTTCGAAATGCCTACATATTCCTACCTTAAAACGGGCGAAGTGCTCGGCAAGTGCCTCTCATTCAGAAAGGATAAATAATTTTAAGGGGGGAATGTATGAAAATCATAATATTGCAGGACAGCCCCAACCGCCGCGGTTCAACATATCTGCTGGCGGACAGCTTCCGTCAGGGCGCGGAAAGCGCGGGGCATACCGTCGAAATTATCGACGTCGCGCATGCCGGCATTCATCCCTGCACGGGCTGTGTGCATTGCGGGTATGAAGGCCCGTGCGTGCAGAAAGACGGAGTGGAGGATATCCGCCGCAAAATTTTAAGCGCGGATATGCTGGTGTTTGCAACGCCGCTCTATTATTACGGTATGAGTGCGCAGCTAAAAGCGCTCATCGACCGCTTCTGCGCGTTCAATTCAAGCCTTACGCGCAAGCATATGAAATCTGCCCTGCTCGCCGCGGCGTGGAACGACGACAGCTGGACGTTCGATGCGCTGAAAGCGCACTATGAAACGCTCGTCCGCTATCTCGATTTTGATGACGCGGGCACTATTTTAGGCGGCGGTTGCGGAACGCCTTCCATGACGGAGCATTCAATATACCCCCGGCGCGCCTACGAGCTGGGAAGAAACCTTAAATAAAATTTATTCGCGCAAATAAATTTTAGCGCTAAAAAAGTCACTGCGTTGCACTTGACACAGCAAAGATTACGCTATATAATAAAACTACGCTCATATAGTGCTGCACGACACGAGCGAAAAACTTATCTCGCAAGGCGAATTTATTTCGCCGCAAGCGGACAACATTTGTTGCGCAAGCAACCTCAGCAAGGTGAATTTGCGCGATAAAAAATATGAGTGCTATCCGGCATCGCGCAAAGAGGAGCAGAGCTCCTCAAATCACGGAAAGTTTTTGCGCGTCGCCAGCGCACAACTTTCGTGAGAAATTAATTATTAAATAATTTATGCCGAGCAGCGTAGGCGGAATTGATTTCTGCCGTATGGCGCTGCACGACCACAGCAATCTCGTTGCGTGTCGCGCCGCTGCACGACACGAGCGAAACAAAATTTAAAGTATATTCTTTGGGGCGGGGTGCAATTCCCCACCGGCAGTATAGTCTGCGACGTAAAGAGGATGAGAACCTCTTTACCTGATCGGGCGTAATTCCCGAACCGACGGTATAGTCCGGATGGTAAAAGAATTACAAAGCGGCAATTTAAAATTCCGCGCCCCGCAATTCTATTGCGGGGCGCTTTTTATCAAAAACCGCCGCCGCCCCGAAAAAACTGTTTTTTCGGGGCGGCCTTTTTGTAAACGAAGAATTGCTTTAAAAATAAAAATTTTTTAAAAGGAGTTCTTTTTATGCAAAACACCCAGACTGCGGGCGGAGCAAAGTATTTCAGCTCAACCCGAATCGCGGTAATCGCAGTTCTCTCTGCAATCGCCGCAATTTTGTACATCTTAAAGTTCCCCATCGCGGCAATTTTCCCGTCGTGGCTCGAACTCAATTTTTCTGACATCCCCGCGCTCATCGGCACATTCGCCCTCGGTCCCGTGTCGGGCGCGATAATAGTGGCGGTTAAAATCCTGCTCGAACTGCTCTTTACGGGCACTTCCACCATGTTTGTCGGTGACTTTGCCGACCTCATTTTAGGTTGTGCTTTCGTCGTCCCCGCAGGGTTAATATATAAGCGCAACCGCACATTCAGGGGCGCTTTAATCGGCCTTGTCGTCGGCGCGGTCTGTTCCACGGCCCTCGGCATACTCGCCAACTGGCTCATTCTCGTTCCCTTCTACATATTCGCTTTCTTCGGCGGCAGCTGGGACCCTCTCCTCAGCATCATGAGCGCCATATTCGGCAACGTCACGCGCGAAACATTTTATACCTATTATCTCTGGTGCTCCGTTCTGCCCTTCAACGCGTTGAGGTGTTTAATCGCGATACTCGTCGTGTTGCCCGTCTATAAGCACATCTCGCGCATAATAAACAGGCTCAACGCCCGCCTGACCCCCAAGCAGGAGAGGTCGGCAGAACAGACCAAAAAGCTCAACGTCCGCCTCATAATAATCGGCGCGGTTGTTCTCGTCGCGGTAATCGCGGCCATTCTTTTAAGATACTTTCTGCACGACGCTCTTTGATTGCTTCAGACGGTGTACGAACAAAACTTAATCGGCGCGGCGCGCGACCTGAAAGGTCGCGCGCCCTAAATTTTCCCATTTTGATAAAATCACATGTAAATTATTGCAAAAAAAGCCGCAAGGCGGTATAATTAAAGCGTATGGCAGTATTTCTTTCAAGGGGAGAAGAAAAAACGCGGCGCTTCGCCGCGCAATACGCGCGCAGCTTAAAGCCGGGCGACGTCGTCATTCTGGACGGCGAAATGGGCGCCGGCAAAACTGTATTCGCCAAAGGCGTGGCCGAAGGTCTGGGCATCGAAGACGACATAACTTCGCCCACCTACGCGTACATGAACGATTATTACGGCAAGCTCTATCATTACGATTGCTACCGCTTGACTTCGGGCGCGCAGGCCGAAGCCCTCGGACTTACCGACTATTTTTACGCGGACGGCGTCTGCCTCATAGAGTGGGCGGAAAACATCGCCGATGTTCTCCCCGAAAACTGTAAAAAAGTCATTATAAACAAAGTTTCGCAAAATGCAAGGGAGATAATCTATGACTGATTTTCTCGCCGTCGATACGTCTTCAAAATATCTCACAGTCGTTGCAAGAAAGGGCGGGAGCACGGTGATCAATCACCTGCCCGAATGCGCCATGCGCCATTCCGTCATACTCATGGACGAAATAAACAAAACGCTCAAAGAGGCCGCACTATCCCCCGACGAATGCGCATTTTTCGCCGCGGTCACGGGCCCCGGGTCATTCACGGGCATAAGAATAGGCCTCTCAACGATAAAGGGCTTTTGCGTCGCAACGGGCAAACCGTCCGTCGCAGTCACCTCGTTCGGGCTCATCGCATACAATGTAAAGAGTTCTTCGCCCTTCGGCGTAGCCATAGACGCCATGCACGGACATTACTATTTTCAGACTTTTTCTCCCGGCGGCGAGTCTCTCTCGAACCCCGCATATCTTACGGGCGATGAAGTGCAGAATTCAGGCATGCCGCTGTACGGGTTTGAAGAGCTTCCCCTTAAAAATTATACACGTCTGAACGCGGGGAATTGCCTGCAAGGCGCGGTGATGCGCGCCGCACAAAAAGGTTTTTCGCCGCTCGCTGCGCTCTATGTGCGCAAAAGTCAGGCGGAGGCGGCCCGCGATGCTCATCCGTGAGTGGAAGTTCGAAGATATTCTGGCCCTGACCGCCCTCGAAGAACAGTGCTTTGAAAGCGACCGCTGGAGTTACCGCACCTTCGCTTCGTGTTACGAAAATTCCGCCTTTTTCGGGGTCGTTGCCACCGAGGGCGGAGAGATAATAGGTTACGGCGGTATAACAATCGCGGCCGACAGCGCCGATATCGAAAACGTGCTCGTCGCCGAAGGTTACCGCCGCGGCGGCGTCGGCAACAAAATTGTCGGAAGCCTGATTGAACACGCGCGCGGCTGCGGCGTAAGGGATATTTTTCTCGAAGTGCGCGTCTCCAACGCGCCCGCCATGCGCCTGTATTTAAAAAATAATTTCGTCGGCGTCTACGCCCGCACGAGATATTATTCCGACGGCGAAGACTGCCTCGTCATGAAGCTTTCTTTTACGTAATATGCATGCGGCGCCGCAAAAACCTTTCGCGCGGCCCGTTCCTTAATAATTGCGGGAGGTGTAAAAGCATAATTCTCAACGGCCGCTATGTCGGCGTGCAAAGGGAGGGGCAGGGAAAACAGCTGCTCTTTCTGCACGGCTACATGTCGGATAAAAACAGCTTTTACTACCAGATAAAATTTTTCTCCGCGCACGGCTTTGAATGTATCGCGCCCGATTTCCCCGGTTTCGGTTCGTCCGCGCCCATAAAAGAGGAGTGGTCGGTCGGCGACTATGCCGCATGGCTGTACGATTTTACGCAGGCGGCGCATATCGTGCGTCCGCATATAATCGCGCATTCATTCGGCTGCCGCGTCGCGTTAAAACTTTTAAGCGCGCAAAACATTGCCGACCGCCTTGTAATAACAGGCGGCGCAGGGATAGTAAAACCCCGTTCGCCCGCATATATGCGCAAGGTAAAGGCCTATCGCACGGTTAAAAAGTTCGCCCCGAAGTTTGCCGAAAAGCACTTCGGCAGCAGCGAATACCGCGCCCTTCCGCCCGTCATGCGCGGCAGTTACAAAAAAATCGTCAACGAGGATCTGCGCGCGTGCGCGTCCCTCGTAAAAAACAAAACGCTCCTCATTTACGGCGCAGGCGATAGAGTCACGCCGCCTGATGAAGAGGGGCAAACCTTTCATGAACTCATTGCGGAAAGTTCGCTCGTCACAATGCGCGGCGACCATTTCTGCTTTTGCCGCTACCCCCAAATTTTCAACGCCGCCGCGCTGGCGTTCCTTACGGAGGATTAAATGGGAATTTTCATATCCGTTCAGAAAACTATCGAGTGCGTCGTCATCGCCGTGTTCTTTGCCTTCGCAATGCTGCTTTCTTCGGCTAAGCTTTTAGGAATACTTCAGTCATGCACGTACTCCAATAAAAAACTCATCACGTGGTCAAAGAAGAAGAGTAATTTAACGCTCGGCAGACACCTGCTTCTCGCCATGTGCTGTGTGCTCGCCTCGGCCGTGATCGCGCTCGCCTTTTCGTTTGCTGGCGAATGGGCTTCGGTTGTCAGCCTCGCGGCATACGTCATTTTCTTCGTGCTCTTCATTCTGGCCGATACCCGCCTGTCCCTCCGCAGTCCGGCAACGCTCACGCCACGCTTCGGCAGGCTCATGGCCTCAGTGTGGCTGGTCAATGCAATAATCGCATATCTCGCCGTAACGCTTTTAAACTTTGCAGACAGCCTGTGGGGCAATCCGCTATTTTCAGATTTAAAATATGTAACGCTGGCAATTCTGCCGCTGTGCATGTTGCCCATAGTCTGCCTTGCAAACCTTCTCATTAAAATTTACGAAGTTCCCCGCAACGCCTGTTACGTCAAACAGGCAAAGGTAAAGCTGGCTTCGGCAAATCTCACGGTGGTGGGCATCACGGGCAGTTACGGCAAAACGAGCACCAAAAAAATTCTCTCCGCCATGCTTTCGGCAAAGTACAGGGTGCTTTCAACTCCCCGTTCCCACAACACGCCGCTCGGCGTTTCCAAGACGATAAACCAAGCCGATATCCCTTCGTACGACGTGTTTGTGGCCGAAATGGGCGCGCGCCATGTCGGCGACATAGCCGAGCTCTGCAAGCTCTGCCCGCCCGACTATTCCATAATCACGGGCATCTGCCCCCAGCACCTCGAAAGTTTCGGCTCAATCGAAAACATAATAAAGGGCAAGGGCGAAATTCTGCAGAACACAAAAACCGCGGCCTTTATCGCCGCAGACTGTTACGAAAATTTTGCCTCATACCCCGGCAACAACATAAAATGCGACTGCGCAAGCGATATCAGGCCCGACTGCGAAGGCACAACCTTCACGCTTACGATAGACGGCAACTCAAGGGAGGTTCGCACAAAACTTCTCGGCGCGCACGCCGCGCACAATATCGCGCTCTGCGCGCGCTGCGCATACGAAATGGGCGTTTCGTTCGATGATATATGCGCGGCAATCGGGCAGCTTGACTTTGTCGAGCACCGCCTTCAGCTGATAAAAAGCAACGGCGTTTACATTCTGGACGATGGTTACAACTCAAACGTCAAGGGGGCCGAAGCCGCTTTGGAGGTGCTAAAAACTTTCGGCGGCAAAAAGACGGTCGTCACGCCCGGCCTCGTCGAGCTCGGCATACTCGACCGTCAGGAAAATCTGGCCCTCGGCGCAAAACTCGTCGGCTTCGACAACATTATTTTAGTGGGCGATACGCTCGTCGGCTATGTAAAGGAGGGCTACCTCGCGGCGGGCGGCGACCAAAACAATATCCGCACCGTGCCCACGCTGTTTGCGGCGGAAGAGGAAATAAGGGGCATCGTCGGCAAGGGCGACGCCGTGTTGTTTTTAAACGACCTTCCCGATATCTACGCTTAAGCAACGAAAATTAATACATAAGAAACACCTAAGCAGACATTATCTTGCGGAGGTGTTTTTTATGTGCAAAAATATAGTCGTCTTTTTCGGCGGCGCATCGTGCGAAAACGAAATTTCAATCATAACGGGCGCAATGGTCTGCAACGTGCTTAAAAATGGCGGGCAGAAAGTATATCCCGTCTACATAACGCAAGGGGGCGAATTTTTCTGCGCCGATTGCCTTGCCGATATCAAAAACTATTCAGACGGCCGCATTCCTGAAGCGCCGCGCGCCGCCTTTGAAAAGGGCAACCTGTTAGTGCTCTCCAAGCGCGGCAAAATTAAGGAGCGCGCGCCCGTTTACTGCGCCTTAAACTGCTGTCACGGCGGCTGGGGCGAAGGCGGGGGAATAAGCGGGCTGTGTCTTAGCATGTCCCTTCCGCTTGCCTCGGCGGGCGTCTTCGAAAGTTCCGCGCTCATGGATAAATACCTTACAAAAATTATTTTAAAGGGCCTCGGCGTCCCCGCCGTCGAATACGTTTATTTAAGGGATATAAGCGGGGCAACGGCCATAAAAAATTTCCCCGTAATCGTCAAGCCCGCCCGCCTCGGCTCGAGCATAGGAGTGGAAAAAGCCGATAACCGCGAAGAGCTCATTTCCGCTTTAAAAACGGCCTTCGAACTCGACAGCGCCGCCATAGTCGAGCGGTACATACAAAACCGCAGGGAAATAAACTGCGCCGCATACGCCGTCGGCGGCGAGGTGGTAACCTCTCCGTGCGAGGAGGTCTTCGGCGGAAGTCTTTTAAGCTACGACGACAAATATTCGGGAAGCGGCAGGCGCGCCTTCCCCGCAGACCTCCAAAAAGATATTTCCGAACGCATCCGCGGCATTACAAAAAATGTGTATTCCGCCCTCGGCATGCGCGGCATCGTGCGCTTTGATTTTATTCTCGAAGGCGACGATATCTACGTAAGCGAAATAAACACCGTCCCCGGCTCGCTTTCGCAATATCTGCTGTCCCAAAATTACAGCGCCTTTTACAAGCTGTTGATGGCCCTGATAGATGATGCGCGCAAAGAGCACTCTTTGAACAATTCAAAACTGCTCATCAATACGGGCATTATCAACAATTTTGCCTCAAACGCTTGCAAGATAAAGTGATATTGTAGTAAAATAATTACAAACTACAATTTCAGGAGACAAAAATGGAAAAAATCCGCATGACCACCCCCATAGTCGAAATGGACGGCGACGAAATGACCCGCGTCCTCTGGCAATGGATAAAGGAGCTGTTAATCGAGCCGTACGTAGACCTTAAAACCGAGTACTACGACCTCGGCTTAAGGGAGCGCGACGCCACCGACGACGCCGTAACCGTAGCCTCGGCTCAGGCGACGAAAAAGTGGGGCGTGGCCGTAAAATGCGCAACCATAACTCCCAACGCCCAGCGCGTCGAAGAATACCACCTCAAAAAAATGTGGAAGTCGCCAAACGGCACCATCCGCCGCATACTCGACGGCACCGTTTTCCGCGCGCCCATTCTCGTCGACGGCATAACGCCCTACGTCCCCGGCTGGAAGAAACCCATCGTTCTCGCCCGCCACGCCTACGGCGACATTTACAACTCCGTCGAAGCGAGGGTGGAAGAGGGCGGCACGGCTTACCTTGTCGTGTGCGATAAAGACGGCAACGAAGTCTCCCGCCGGACCATTCATTCCTTCGATGGCGACGGCATAGTGCAGGGCGCACACAATCTCGATAAGTCCATCGCGTCGTTTGCGCGCAGCTGTTTCAACTACGCGCTCGATTATAAAATTCCCGTGTGGTTCGGCGCCAAGGATACCATATCCAAAACATACGATCACCGCTTCAAGGACATTTTCAACGAAATTTACCAAACCGAATACGCCGCAAAGTTCGAAGAGGCAAATATCTATTTCCTCTATACCCTCATAGACGACGTCGTCGCAAGGGTTATGCGCAGCGAGGGCGGAATGCTCTGGGCGTGCAAAAATTACGACGGCGACGTAATGAGCGATATGGTCGCCACGGCCTACGGCTCGCTTGGCATGATGAGTTCGGTGCTCGTCTCGCCCGACGGCAACTATGAATTCGAAGCCGCCCACGGCACCGTTACGAGGCACTATTATAAGCACTTAAAGGGGGAGGAAACTTCCACCAACTCCGTGGCCACAATATGGGCGTGGACGGGTGCCCTTGCAAAGCGCGGCGAGCTCGACGGCAATCAGCCCTTGGTCGACTTCGCCAAAAAGCTCGAAAAAGCCACAATCGACACGATAGAATCGGGCTATATGACGGGCGATCTCATTCCCATGTTCAAAAAGGAGGGCATAACGCCCGTAAAACTCAACTCCCGCCGGTTCCTCGAAAAAATCGCCGAAAAATTGTAAAAATAAAAAATGCAAATAAAAATACGGCATAAAAAAGAGCGCATAGGCGCTCTTTTTTTGTGCCCGCCGCGCCCTGTCATCCTGAGCAGCCCGCCAAGGGCGGGCGTCGCCGAAGGATCCTGCACATACAAAGCGCAAGCCTTTGCCCGTCATACAAAGCAGAACCTCGCCAAACGACATCAAGCCCAATTTTTCACAATAATCCGATAATTTTTTATTGATATTTGATTATTTATATGATATAATATCATATGTTGTTGGCATAAGTTATATAGTTTTGTCAAAGCTGACTTAAAGCATATGATAGGAGGTTGTTATGAAGCAATGTGAAGGCACTTTGGGCACGGCGGAACAAGCCGCAAAGCTCAAGGCTGTCATAGAGCAATCGCGCTCTACCCCCGGCTGTCTCATGCACATTCTGCAGGAGGCGCAGTCCATTTACGGTTACCTGCCCCTGCCCGTGCAGAAGACCATCGCCGAAGGTCTCAATATTTCCCTCTCGGAAGTTTACGGCGTCGCCACTTTTTATTCGCAGTTTTCCTTGAAGCCCAAGGGCAAGTATAAAATATCCGTCTGCCTCGGCACGGCGTGCTATGTAAAGGGCTCGGATAAAATTCTGCAGGAAGTCGAAAAGGAGCTGGGCATCAAGTGCGGCGAATGCACCGAAGACGGCCTGTTCTCAATCGACAGCTGCCGCTGCGTCGGCGCGTGCGGCCTCGCTCCCGTAATGATGATTAACGAGGACGTCCACGGCAGATTAAAGCCCGAAATGGTAAAAGGCATTCTCGACGGCTACAGGAGGGAGAAGAAATGACGATAAAAGAAATCGACAACATCCGCGCCAAAAAGAAAGCGCTCATCGACGTCCGCCGCGTCGTCCGCGAACAGGGCGAAAAGCTTGCAAAACAGACGGGCTACAGAAAACAGGTTCTCGTCTGCGGCGGCACGGGCTGCACGTCTTCGCACTCCATGAAGGTCATCGAGCAGCTCGAAAAATCAATAAAAGAACTCGGCCTCGACGACGTTTTAATAGTAAAAACGGGCTGCTTCGGTCTGTGCTCGCTCGGCCCCATAATGATTGTCTATCCCGAAGGCGCTTTCTACGCCCAGATGACGCCCGAGCACGCTAAAACCGTCGCGGAAACGCACCTCGTCAAGGGCGGCGCCATCGTTAAAGAACTGCTCTATCAGGGCACGGTTGCCAAGGACGGCTCCATAATCCCCTTTGCCGAAACGCCCTTCTATAAAAAGCAGATGCGCATAGCTTTAAGAAACTGCGGCGTCATCGCTCCCGAAGATATCGAAGAGGCCATCGCCGCGGGCGACTATTCCGCTCTCGAAAAGGTGCTTACATCCATGACCCCCGACGACGTAATAAACGAAGTCTCCGCTTCGGGCCTGCGCGGCCGCGGCGGCGCGGGATTCCCCACAGGCCGCAAATGGTCGTTTGCCAAGGCCTCGCAGGGCGACATAAAATACGTCGTCTGCAACGCCGACGAAGGCGACCCCGGCGCGTTCATGGACCGCTCCGTACTCGAAGGCGACCCCCATTGCGTGCTTGAGGCCATGTCGATAGCCGGCTATGCCATCGGCGCGCATCAGGGCTACATATACGTGCGCGCGGAATATCCCGTCGCCGTACACCGTTTGCAGATAGCAATAGAACAGGCCCGCAACTACGGCCTGCTCGGCAAGAATATTTTAGGTCAGGGCTTTGATTTCGATATCGAAATCCGCCTCGGCGCGGGCGCGTTCGTCTGCGGCGAGGAAACCGCGCTTTTAACTTCCATCGAAGGTCACCGCGGCGAGCCCCGCCCCCGTCCGCCCTTCCCCGCGGTAAAGGGCCTTTTCGACAAGCCCACTATAATTAATAACGTTGAAACGTGGGCAAATATCAACCCCATCATAGTCAACGGCGCGGCGTGGTTCGCCCGCATAGGCACAAGAACTTCCGCCGGCACAAAGGTATTCGCCCTCGGCGGCAAAATAACCAACGTCGGTCTCGTCGAAGTCCCCATGGGTACGACATTGCGCGAAATAGTTGAAGAGATTGGCGGAGGAATCCCGGGCGGCAAAAAATTTAAAGCCGCTCAGACGGGCGGTCCTTCTGGAGGCTGTATCCCAGCCGAGTGCATCGACACTCCCATAGACTACGATTCTCTCCTCGCCATAGGCTCCATGATGGGCTCGGGCGGCATGATAATTCTGGACGAAGACGACTGCATGGTCGATATCTCCAAATTCTACCTCGAATTCACCGCCGACGAAAGCTGCGGAAAATGCACCCCCTGCCGCATAGGCACCAAAAGGCTTTTGCAGCTTTTAACAAAAATTACCGAAGGCAAGGGCGAACCCGAGGATCTCGTAAAAATAGAAGAACTCGCATCCCACATGAAGCAGTCGTCGCTCTGCGCCCTCGGCCAGTCGGCCCCCAATCCCATATTGTCGACATTGCGCTATTTCCGTCAGGAATACGTGGACCATATCGAAAGCAAGCGTTGTGATGCGGGTGTATGTAAGGCGCTCCTTACTTACTCGATTGACCCCGAAAAATGTCGCGGCTGCACGCTATGCGCGCGCAACTGTCCCACGCACGCCATCACCGGCAAAGTGCGCGAGGCACACGTCATCGACAAAGATATCTGCATAAAATGCGGCCTGTGCCTTACAAACTGCAAGTTCGGCGCGGTGGTAAGGAATTGAGGTGAATAAAATGGCTAAAGACGTAACACTTACAATAAATAACATTTCAGTCACCGTTCCCGAAGGAACGACCATACTCGAAGCGGCGCGCAAGGCCCATATAGTCATTCCCACGCTCTGCTATTTAAAGGATGTCTCCTGCGTCGGTTCCTGCCGAATGTGTGTGGTAGAGGCAACGGGTGCGCGCGGTCTCGTCGCCGCCTGCGTCTATCCCGTGGCAGAGGGAATGGAAGTGCGTACCAACACGCAAAAATGCCGCGAAAGCCGCAAAATGACGCTCGAACTTCTCCTCTCCAAGCATAAAAAGAAGTGCCTGTCCTGCGAAAGGAACCACAACTGCGAACTGCAGAAGCTCTCTCTGGGCTACGGCGTGGACGAAGACAGGTTCAAGGGCGAAGACTTCGTTCTCCCCATAGACGATTCCGCGCCCTACGTCGTGCGCGATAACGACAAGTGCATAAACTGCATGCGCTGTGTCGCCGCCTGCCGCAAACAGCACGTAAACGCCATCGGTCCCATCGGCCGCGGCTTCAACGTTCACATAGGCAGCGCGTTCGACATGCCGCTTATGGAATCGGTCTGCGTCGGATGCGGCCAGTGCATAGTCGCCTGCCCCGTCGGCGCCCTTTCGGAGCGCTCCACAATAGACGAAGTCTGGAACGCCTTCGCCGACCCCACCAAAAAGGTCGTGTTCTTCACGGCACCCTCCGTGCGCGCGACCCTCGGCGAAGCCTTCGATATGCCAATCGGCACCAATGTTGAAGGCAAAATGGTCGCCGCAATCCGCCGCCTCGGCCCCTGCGAAGTGTTCAATATGGACGTCACCGCAGACCTGACGATAATGGAGGAAGCGTCCGAACTCATCAACCGCATTAAAACGGGCAAACCCATGCCCATGTTCACGTCCTGCTGTCCCGCGTGGGTAAAATTCGTAGAGCAGAAGTATCCCGAAATGATACCCAACCTCTCAACGTGCAAGTCCCCCCAGCAGATGTTCGGCGCACTCTTAAAAACCTACTGGTGCGAAAAACACCACATCCGCCCCGAGGATTTGTTCACCGTCTCCGTCATTCCATGCACGGCTAAAAAATACGAATGTCACCGCACCGAAATGGAGGGCGAAGTCAACGCCGCAATCACCACGCGCGAGCTCGCGCGCATGATTAAAACGGCGGGCATTGAGTTCACCAAACTTCCCGACGAAGAATTCGACAATCCTTTCTCCACGGCAACGGGCGGCGGCACCATATTCGGCGCAACGGGCGGCGTAATGGAGGCGGCCCTGCGCACGGCCGCGCACATGCTCGACGGCAATTTTGAAGTGCTCGATTTCTTCGCCGTACGCGGCTCCAACCCCATAAAAGAAGCCACTTATCTCGTGGCGGGCCACACATTAAAAGTTGCGGTTGCCTCCGGTCTCGAAAACGCCGTAAATTTGCTCGAACAAATCAAATCGGGCGAAAAGAAGTACGACTTTATCGAAATCATGGCCTGCCCCGGCGGCTGTGTAAACGGCGGCGGCCAGCCCACCCTTTCAGACAGCGTCCGCAACTCAACGGATATAAACTTAAAGGAAGCCCGCGCAAAGGTGCTGTACCTTTCGGACGGCCATGCCGAACTTCGCCGTTCTTCCAATTCGCCCGTAATGGATATGCTGTACGAAGATTACTTCATCTTCCCCAACAGCCACAAGGCACATGAAGTTCTTCATACAAATTATAAGGAAGATAAACGAATCTGATAAACTTAAACGCAAAATAGTTTTACTCCCGTTGAAAACAACGGGAGTATTATTTTGCCTCCGTTCAGAATGACAAAGGCGCTGCCTGCCCTCATTGTTGGCCGCAAGAATGGCAGGCCATTGCGCGGCGGCGAGATTGCGGAGTTCAGATGCAACGGTACGTTGCCCCGTTGTCATACTGAGCGTCGAGCAACGCTGTTCTTCAAACAGTGTATACCCACTGTTTGAGCGTTGTGAGATGAGCGAGGGCATCAGGCCGCCCGAGTGGTGACCGAGTGCGGCGCTGTCCTTACGACGCGCGAGAAAGTGCGAAATGTCGCAGTCGAACGTATCTCGCACGGCAACCGCGCGGACAATGGGGGACGGTTAAAGAGTGTCTTGCATGATACAAAACCGTACGTCAGCGGCGACACGCCGCCGAACCCGCCGTAAAATATTTTTACAATTCGCTTGACAATAAAAACGCGTTATGATATCATATATCCAACAGGAGGATTTAAGCATAGTGGACGACAGCCCAAGTAGCGTGCCCCGATGTGCGTACATTTTAATACTTGATTTTGCCGAACATAACTTTTCTGCGCCAAAGGCAGAGGGGTTGTGTTTTTGTGTTGTAAAAAAGTAAAAGATAAATAAAAAAATCCACAAATTTTTTACTTCCACAATGCGCGCAAAATCAACCGTGCGCGCTGTATGCTAAACTTATCATGACTGCAGGCGAAATTGCCTTAGCACTCGTATTACAGGTAGTGCTCATTGCTCTCAACGCTATCTTCGCAAGCGCGGAAATAGCCGTTATCTCTGCAAACGCTACCAAAATGGAAAAACTTGCCGAAGACGGCAACAAGCGCGCAAAACGCATATGCCGTCTTACCAAAAACTCTTCCAAATTCCTATCTACCATTCAGGTTGCCATAACGCTGGCGTCCCTGCTCGGCTCCGCGTTCGCGGCCGACAGCTTCGCCGAACCACTCGCCACGGCAATAGTGGGGGCAAACAGCCAGTACTACAGCGTCGTCAGCACTATCTGCATGATAGTCATAACGCTCATCCTTTCGTACTTTTCAATAGTATTCGGCGAACTCGTGCCCAAGCGCATAGCCATGCGCAATGCCGAAAAACTTTCGCTCATTCTCTCGGGCATACTCAACTTCGTATCTTACGCCTTCGCGCCTTTCGTATGGCTCCTCACAGTCTCAGCCAACGGTATACTTCGCCTCTTCGGCATCAAACCTGAAGACACGGGTGAGGAAGTTTCCGAAGAGGATATCAAGCTCATGGCCGAAGCCGGCAGCGAAAAGGGCTCCATAGACGAAAACGAAAACGAATTCATTCAGAACATCTTCGAATTCAAGGAAAACGACGTCGGCGAAGTCTGTACGCACAGAAAAGATGTAGACTTCCTCTTCGAACGCGACGACCCCTCCGTCTGGGAGGAGACGATAAAGCAGTCCAGCCATACATATTACCCTGTCTGCGGCAAGGATACAGACGACGTAATAGGCGTTCTGAATACCAAAATTTACTTCCGCTTAAACGATAAATCAAAGGAAAACGTCCGCCGGCAGGCCGTCATGCCCCCCGTTTTCATCTCCGAAACAATGCAGGCCGACGATCTGTTCTACCGCATGAAGACGACGCGCGAATATTTCGCCATCGTGCTCGACGAATACGGCGGAATCAACGGTATAGTAACCTTGCACGACCTTTTGGAGCTTCTCGTCGGCGACCTGAACGAAAAAGGCGAAGCTCCTGAATACGAAATCAGGCAGATTTCAGAAGATACATGGGAGGTAACAGGCCTCGCGCCCTTCGACGAAGTGGAGGAGGCCATGGACTTGAAGCTCTCCGAAGACGAGGACAACGACTTCGAAACATTTGCAGGCTACGTCTGCGAAATGCTCGGCTCCGTGCCCGACGACGGCACCACGTGCGAATGCGAAAACGATTACGTTAAGGTCGATGTGCTCCTCGTCGACGAGCACCGCATCGAAAAAATGCGCATAACCAAAAAGGCTAAACCCGCGGTCGAAGAAGAGGAAGAGGACGACGACAAAAAATTCCGCCTCTTCAAGAAGGCTGAAAAGGATGACGAGGACGAAAATGACGACAAGGCTGAAAAGAGTGAAGCTTCCCCGGAGGAAGTCGTCCCCGTTCCCACCGACGAACCGGGCGGCGACTGATTTGTCGGGTAATCCTAACGGCAAATGACATTTTCTCTTTTAAGCCTCCCCTGCCAGATGGGAATTGCGCCCCCAAGCCTCCCCTGCCAAGGGGAGGTGGTTTTGCCAAAGGCAAAACCGGAGGGGTTTGTCCTTATAATTAATTTTCCGCTGTCCGTCGCTTCGCTCCGAGATCTTTCGACCATGCTCAAGATGACATCGGAAAAGGCCGCCGCGCGAGGATTCGCGCGGCGGCCTTAATATATCTTTGCTATGTAATTTAAACCGGTATTTCAAAGGGGTTGTCCCTGCCTTCGCCGAAGGCCGAAAGGCTCTTGAGCGCGCATTCCACCATGGCGGTGGTCGCCTCTTCGGTGAAGAACGCATAGTGCGATGTGAATATTACGTTGGGGAACTGCTTCAAATAGAACACGTCGCGCTTGTTTACAATCCTCGCGCGCAAATCTATGTGTGCAATGCCTTCTTCCTGCTCTATGGTGTCCAGCCCCGCGCCGCCGATCTTTTCGCTCTCGAGCGCGGCGATTAAAGCGTCGGTGTCTATAAGTCCGCCGCGCGCGGTGTTTATAATGAGCACGCCGTCCTTCATTTTGGAAATAGCCTCGGCGTCTATCATGTGATGGTTGGAGGGGGTGAGGGGTACGTGCAGCGAAATTATATCGCTCTCCCTGTAAATGGTGTCAAGGTCGCAAAAAGTCGCGCCGCTAACGTGGTCTTTTGCATACGGGTCATAAGCCAGTACTTTGCAGCCGAATCCCTGCAGGTTGCCTATAACCGCGCGCCCGATTTTTCCCGCGCCGATAACGCCTATGGTCAGGTTGCGCATCTCCTTGCCGCACATTCCGTCCAACGAAAAGTCGTTTACAAGCGCGCGGCAGACCGAAATTTTAGCCTTTCTCAAAAGCATAAGCATGAGCATAACGGCAAAGTCGGCCACGTTGTAGGGCTCGTAATATGCGTTGCTCACGCGCACGTCGTACTTTTTGCACGCCTCCAAATCGATATGGTTGAATCCCACGGTGCGCGTCGCAAGGTACTTCACGCCCAGTTCGGCAAGCTTTTTAATCATGGGCTCGGAAAGGTCGCTGAACCCCAGCGTCGTCACGCCCTCGCAACCCTTTACAAGGCCGACGTTTTCCGCCGTCATGTTGTCGGCGTACAGCGCAACTTCAAGGCCGTAATCTTTGGCCCTTTCAAAATCTTTGAGTTCGTATTCTTTTACTTCAAAAGCTGCAATTTTCATAAGCAAATTCTCCTGTACCTACATACAATACCACGCGCGCGCCCTTTTGTCAACTTCATAAGTCGCTCCCCGCGCCGCTAATTGTCTGTCTTGGCGCTTTCAGCGCAAAAAAGCCGCGCATTTTGCCTTCGGCGGCGTATATTTCGCTCCGTTTTGCGCCGCCGCTTTTTTCTTCGGGCATATAAAAGCATTGCAAAAAACTTTTGCGTCTGTTATAATAGTAGGGTATGAATTTAGTCTTTTTCGATATTGAATGCGCAAGCGTCCATAAAACCACGGCAAAAATCTGCGCGTTCGGTTACGTCGTATGCGACGAAAAATTCAATATCATAAAAAAAGAGGACATCCTCATCAACCCCAAGGGCGGCTTTCACCTCACCGACAGGCGGGGCGAAAAGGGGCTTGAACTGCCATACGACTACGCCGAATTCAAAAAGCATCCGCCCTTCCCCGCGGTATACTCCTTTATAAAGGAGCTTTTGGAGGATAAAAACAACCTCGTGTTCGGCCACGCCATTTTGAACGACGTTAAATATCTTGATTTGGAAACGCGCCGTTTTCACCTGCCGTCCTTCAATTTCAGCTTTTCCGACAGTCAGATAATGTACATGACCCACGTAAACGATTTCTCGCGGCAGTTCGGGCTCGAATACATAACGGCCAACCTCAATGTCGAATTTACGCCCCACCGCGCCGCAGACGACGCCTACGCCACCATGAAGATAGTAGAAGAGCTCTGCCGCCTGCGCGGCGTTTCTCCTCTGAATTTGGAGGCCGACCTCGGCGTTACCCGCGGAAAAATAAGCGAACACAACGTGGTTAAGCCCACCTCGGCCGCCTTCGACAAATACGTAAAGGAGCGCGAGGAGGCGAGGGAGAGGCGCAGTTTAAACCGCACCAAATTTTACATTTACTTAAGCCGCCGCAAACGCAAAAAGAACGGCCCCCTTTACGGTCAGGTATTCACCTTTTCGCGCAATATCGAAGACGACGTCGACCTTTCAATCCCCCTCGTCGGCGCCATTTACGAGGGAGGCGGCGCCTATTCTCAAAAACTTAACGACTGCACAATCTACGTCTGCGAGGAAGACGACGGCACCGTCCGCACCAAAAACGCCCGCCAGCTCGGCGATATGCATATAATCAACGTTGAGCAGCTCAAGGAGATGTTGAAGTGACTGACCTCCCAGCAGCCTTTGTAAAAAGAATGACGGCCGACCTCGGCGGCGAGGCGCCCGCATTCTTCGCCTCGTATAATTTCCCCGCCGCAAAGGGCATACGCGTAAACACGCTAAAGACTACGGTCGAAAATTTCAAAAAAATTTCGCCATTTGCCCTTCAGCCCGTGCCGTGGGAGAGCGCGGGTTTTTACGTTACCGACGAAAAGCCCGGCAAAACTCCCCTCCACGCCGCGGGCGTCTATTACGTTCAGGAACCTTCGGCCATGTGCGCCGCACCTCTTCTTAAAGTCAGGCCCGGCGAACGCGTGCTCGACTTGTGCTCCGCTCCTGGCGGCAAGGGCACGCAGCTCGCCCAGTCCATGTGCGGACAGGGCACCATATATCTTAACGAAATCAATTTTTCCCGCGCAAAAATTCTTTCGGCCAACGTCGAGCGCCTCGGCATAAAAAACGCCGTCGTCACATGCGCTTCGCCCGAAGAGCTGGCAAAACATTTCGTCGGCTTTTTCGATAAAATCCTCGTCGACGCACCCTGCTCGGGCGAGGGCATGTTCAAAAAGGAACCTCTCGCCATAGGCGAGTGGAGCGAGGAAAACGTCGCAATGTGCGCCGCGCGTCAGGCAGATATTCTCGGTTGCGCCGCGCGCATGCTCGCGCCCGGCGGCCTCCTCGTCTATTCAACCTGCACCTTTTCACATGAAGAGGACGAGGGTCAGACGCGCGCATTTCTCGCCGCGCATAATAATTTTGAACTTATCGAAGAGCACAAACTCCTGCCCCACAAAGTGCGGGGGGAGGGGCACTACGCCGCTCTGTTCCAAAAGACCGAAGGCGAGCGGGCGGAGGCAAAGCAGGAAAAACCCCGCGCAGACAAAAAGGCCGAACAAGCCTTTGCGCAGTTTGCAAAAAGTTGCCTCAACGTAGAATTTTCCCACCTTCACACGGTTGGCGACAGGCTCTACAGCCTGCCCGAATTCTACGCCCGTCTGCCCGTGCAGATAGTCCGCGCCGGCGTCTGCCTCGGCCAGCTCGCAAAGGACAGGTTCGAACCCTCCCACTCGCTCGCAATGTGCTTAAAGGAGGGCGAGGCAAGGTTTATCCCGGTCGATTGCGACACAGCCTTAAAATACCTCGGCGGCAACACCTTTGAATGCGCCCGCGATATCTCGGGTTGGGCTGTCGTCTCCTACCTCGGTTTTCCCCTCGGCTGGTGCAAGGTGACGGGCGGCGTCGCCAAAAACCACCTCCCCAAGGGCCTGCGCATATAAGCGCAATGGGACAGGGCATTGAGCTTAAAAAGCTGAATTCCGCGTAAATATCATAAATTGTAACTGTGCGCATTATAAAAATCAGATAAACGGCATATGCATACAGACGGCGCGCCCGCAACCTAAGTTGCGGGCGCGCCGTCTTTTTATATCTCTTTTATCGCAGCTTATAAAAAATTGGCGGCGCGGAAAAATTCCGCGCCGCCGTTTTTCAGCCCTTAAAGGGGCTTTGTTCAGTTGTTGTCGGAACCGTCGCCGTCATCTGCGGGGCCGTCCGCATTGCCTTCTTCGGAGCTTTCGCTTTCAGCCTCACCGGCATTTCCGTCCGTTTCTTCAACGTTTGCTTGGGGCTGTTCTTCCGCGGGGGTGTCGGTCTGTCCGTCGGTCGTTTCGCCGCCCTCGTTTTCATCCCTTACGGTCGTCTCGCCGTGCTCTTTTACGTACGTCCTCACGTAGCGCCTGTTCTTCTTGTAGTTATAGGTGTTCTTGCCTGCCTGCGGCCTTGCCTTAACCTTCTTTCTGAGGTCTCTCAAAAGCAGTACGGCAATGGCAATGAGTATGGCAACGACCATAACTATCGAAGATACCAACAACCATATGTTGGTCGTGTCGGCGGGGGTGGTCGTCGTGTCTTCTTCGTCGTCGGTCACGTCCGAAGAGTTGGTCATCGAAATATCCTTGTCAGTCGTAGAATAGTCGATGAACATGTTGACTAGAGGTGAACCGCTGACCGTGGCATTGCCTTCAGCGTCGTAGCGCAGCATGTCTTCAACTTTTAAAACGGCAAGCTCTTCCGAATAATCGCTGTAAGCGTAGTTGTATCCGCTTTCGCCCTCTTCTGCCGTGTCGGCATTGAAGGGTATATAGCTCGTCGAATCGTAAAGGGTGTAGGTGTAATACTCTGCAATATAATTGTAAAGGTTTACGTCAACGCCCTTTTCTGCTGCCAGAGCTTCGTAGTAGGCGATGTTCTCGTCGTTCGAATCGAACACAATGGAGCTGTCGGCTGCCCTGAGCGCATTCCGGTAAGCTTCGATTATGTTGCCCGAGTAGTGGGAGATGAGCGACGAATAGGTGTCTTCATCTAGCGAAACTGCGCTGTAATCAAACATTACATAGCTTCCGTCGAGCACGCCTTCCGAAGTCTGCTCGTCGCGGCTGCCGCTCCAGAGCTCCAGTCTGTAGCTCTTTTCGACGCTGCCGGAGTGAACGAAGAAGTTTACGGTCACCCACTTGCCCGCAATTTCGGGGTTTGCAATGGCGTCTACCGTAAGCGCGTAAGGATTGCTCTCACCGCCCGTGTAGCGGGGAACCGCCACGTTGGTGTCAAACGCTTTTATCTGTCTTTCGGTGTCGACTTCGCCGTCTACAAAATAGTTGTAAACCACGCCGCCGTCCACGCCGGATACATACGAATATACTCTGTCGCCGTCGTCCGTCACAAGATAGTGGGGGGCGTAGGCCGTTTTTTGTGCGTCTGCGTAATAAATTTCGCCCTCGACGAGGTTGTCGAACGCTACAGCGTTGCCCTGTGCGTCGAAGTAGTTTGCGCGCTCGTCAAAGTACTCGTGCGCAAGGTTGTAAAGGTTTGCATACAGGTTGCCGTTTTCGTCCTCGTAAAGTCCGTCGTCGCGCAGGGTGTACGCAATGTTTGCGCGCTGCTGTTCTCTCGTCCAGTCTTCGTCGGGCTCGCCTTTTAAAACGTTGCCGTCGTTGTCGTACCAGAAGGTATAGGCGGGTGTGTTGAACGAAAGGGGCTGTTTTGTCGCAGTGTCTACAAGGTAAACGGTTGCCTTCGCGCCTTCGGAAACTTTTACCCTTACGCTTATTGCAAGATAGCTGTCTGCGCTTACGGATGAATCGCTTCCTATATAACCGTAATTATATACCGCCGTCCTTTCCGCGAACGTCCTCGCCGTGTTTACTATAAGCAGCGGCTGTGTCACCGTTGCGCCCACGGCCGTGTCCCATGTCGCATTTTCGCCGAACAGAGCGTCGAGTATGGTGCTGTTTTCTACTTGGTCGAGAAGATGCGAATAAGCGGTCTTGTAAGCGTCAAAGTTGTCTTTGTTTATAAGTCCCGCCAAGTCGTAGTTGTTGACTCTGTCGTAGTCGGAAACTTCAACGGGCACGTTCTGAACTGAAGCGCTTCCGCCGTTGACGCCCTTATAGGAGGAAGGAACGGCGATTTCCGAATCTATCTGTCCCGAATACAGGGGATCGTCTATGTTGGTCGAATCGGATGCCTCTTCGGTTATCGAAAGCGCAGCCGCTCTCGTCTCTGTGTCGGCATAACCGAAGGCCGTTTCGTCCACGCTGAGCACCGAAATATTTGCAATCGCATACCAGCCGCCGTAATAGTCGGAAGAAGTAGTGCTCTTTATCGTCGTGGCGCCATAATTGATTACAAGCTCGAACGACTCGCTGCCTATAAGGTCTTCCGAGCACGAAACGAGTGCAAAGCACTGTACCCAGCCGTTGTAAACGTCCTCTGTGTCGTTTATGGTAACGGGGTCAACCGTCGTCGAATCTACCTGGAACGAAGCTTCGTTTTCGGAGTCGCCCGTCTGTCTCGCCGTAACGGTGACGGTGTTTGCGTCGGTGAGTTCGTCGGTCTTTATCCAGAACGATACAATCTTGTATCCGCTGTCGCCTTCGGAGAATGTGAAGGAGGGGTCGGAGATGACCGCTTCGTAAGCCGCGCCTCTCGCGCTGAGCATCAAAAGCACGTCCGCCGTCCCGTCTGTCGCGGGAAGTTCGGCCGCAGTCTTAAGCTCATCCTCCAGCACGGCGCCGTATCTGCTTTCAAGGCTCCACGTCCACGAACTGTCTATTTCTAATTTGGCAATTATGTCGTCGGCGACGTTTATGTTGAGGTCTTTGTTGAGGTAAGTCGTCTGATTGCTCTGCGGCTTGGTCAGGCCGCTGTATGTCGCCGAACCGTTTCCTCTGCTGCTTACATATCCGTCGTCGTCGACCGTCAGGTCAACTTTAAGGTTGTCATCGCTTAAAATTACGTTGTCGCGCTGACCGCTTGCCGTCTGCGAAGCCGATGTCGCGAGGTCTATATAGTAGTAATAATTGTTGCTGTACTGTTCGACGGGCGAAGGCAGCTGGTTGTAGATGGCCTTGTCCACGGGGAAAATCTTTTCGTCCGCTTCGCTCATCAGCGTGCAGGTGGTGGAAGGCGTTCCCGCAACCTGTCCGTTGAATGTCTCTTCGCCGCCTGCGGCGTCTACCATTTCGCCTATGTTAAGGTATTTTTCATACGTTATGTCGTCGAAGAACGCATAACCCTCAAGGGTGTAAACGCTCGAGCGTCCCAACCCTACCGTAAGCGTTATCGTCGTTTCGGCGTAGTCGCAGGCGCTCACATACAGGGTGTACTGAACCCAGCCGTTATTGCCCTTTTCCCACGTGCCGCTCTCCTCGTCGTAGGGATTCAGAACGTCGGTATTTATGTTTTCTATTCTGAAGTTTTCAAGCGAAGTCCCGCCGACGGTCTGCGCAAGCTGAATGTAGGCGCCGCGCTGGTCCTTTACTTCCGTGCGCGCGTCGTTGTTGCCGCCGTAGTACAAATCGCTCGTCTTCACCCACACGCTTATCTTTGCGGCGGTGTTTGCTTCGAGCGTCAGCGTGGTGGAGGAGGAATAGTAAGTCTCCGTGCCCTGCTTGTCGTCGTCCACATAGTTGTGAATCATCAGCACGTTGCTCTCAATCGCGCTGTCGGCGCTCAGGTCGGAAGAGGTGTAATAATTGCCGTCCTCGTCGGTGTAATAGGTCACCTGATTGCCTTCGGCGTCGTACAGCACTTTATTGCCGCTCTCGTCCTCGACCCAGCGGTAATTGTGGGTGTTGGGGTTTGCGATATATTCCGCGCCGGCTGCGATGTAATAATCGTCGGTCTGGTCGTCCTCGTCGTCATCCTCGTTTTCAAGAATGGCCGAAGCGGGGTCTTTGAAGGGCAAATCTTCGGGCATTGCGTTGTAATTTACATAATTTTCGTCGTCCGTTTCCAGCGCGGCGTTGTCCCAAAGCTTCTGGGGCAGCTCGGGGTCGGTAAGCTTGCTCCAGTCCTCTGCGGTCGTGCCTATTACGCCCGAAGCCGAATCGGAGGCGGTGGCGCTTGAGCCCGTCGCGCTCGACCAGTTGTCGGGCGTACCTATAATGTACGTTCCGTCGTTGTCGCTGAAAAATTCGAAGTTGCCGTTTTTAAGTACCTGCTCGTCAACTTTGGTAGAGGTATTTGTGTCCTCTTCTTCGTTTGTGGTAGTGTCTGCGCAGGCGCTCGCAAACATCGCAAAGGAGGCAGCCACGGCAACTATGCCGAATATGGCGGATTTGTACTTTGCGCTTCTCGTTTTAAATTTTTTGCTCATATCTGTATCCTTAAAATAAGTTGCAAAATTTTCCGTCTGCGGATATAAGGGCGCAATACCCCTACTGTCCGACCGTACCATTACATTTTAATATAAATGAACCTTTTAAGCAACTATTTCTGCGTGAAAATACAGCAAAAAATAAAAATAATAACCTCTCTTTTAAAAAATAATCGCTGCAGTTTTGCGCAAATTAAATAGTATGAAAGGCAAAGCAGACAAAGCTACAAAAAAACAGCGCGTTCTCGGCGGGGCGCTCATAGGCATAATAAACGGACTGTTCGGCGGCGGAGGGGGAATGGTGGCCGTGCCCGTGCTGTCCGATTCTCTCGGCTATCCCAAAAAACAGGCTCACGCCACGGCCATAGCTGTCATCGCTCCCGTATGCGCCGTCAGCGCAATTTCATATATAATCAGTGGCTATGCGCACATAAACGTAATAATTCCCGCCGCGCTCGGCAATGTTGCGGGCGGGGTCATAGGCGCAAAGCTCCTCGGCGCGCTGCCCACCCTCGCCGTGCAGATATGCTTTATAGCCGTAATGCTCGCCGCGGGCATAAGGATGATGATATAAATGGCCTTTCTCATCTATGCGGCGGCGGGATTTCTTTCGGGGCTGCTCGGCGGCATGGGTATGGGCGGTGGCACAATACTCATTCCCGCGCTCACATTATTTTGCGGCGTAAACCAGCACGTCGCGCAGGTCACAAATTTAATTTCCTTTCTGCCCATGGCGGTATTTTCGCTGTCCGTCCACAAAAAACAGGGGCTCATCAAAACCCGGGGCCTTGCCTCACTGATAATTCCTGCCGTAATAACTTCCGTGCTCGGCGGTCTCGTCGCGCTCATCCTCCCCGCAAGAGTCCTCGGCCGGCTCTTCGGCGCTTTTCTCGTCGCACTCGCCATACACGGCGCCATCGAAGCCGCCGCCTCGCTCAAAAAAGGGCGCGGGTGACTTGCTGTACCTTCAGGCCGTTCGTATAAAGCTTCGCGTGCCTCGTTTGATAAAATCTTCGGCGGCGCACCGCCGCACAAAAAACCCCGCGCGTTTTTTAAACGCGCGGGGCCATATTCATTTCCTGATTTTGAGTAATTTTTTTATGGGCTCAAAGCTTATAAGCCCCAGTGTAAAAAAGGCGATTATGGTAAACGCCGTCACCGCGCCGCCGCATATGGCTATGTTTGCTATTGTCGGCAGTGAGTAAGTCAGTCTGCGCAAGAGCAGCCCGAACAAACTGCAGAACACGCACACCGCCGCGCTCGCCGCCGTGTATTTTGCGCATTTTGTCCCCGCGCATTTCTTTCTCAGCAGACATACGTTTAAAATGGCCGTTATCACATAGCTTCCCGCCAGACCCGCCATGTACGAATATATGCCTATGACGGGCGTCAGAATGAATATGCACGCCAGCATGAACAGCGCTCCTACAAAAAAGTAAATAAGCGTGCGCACTTCGCAGTTCATGGAATTGAGCACCGTGGTAGTAATCATCGATATACACATGGGGAAGAGCATGAACGCAAAATTTCTTATCACTTCCCCGCTGAAGGCATTGCCGAACAGCAGTTCTCCCAAATCCCCGCCAAGCGTGAACAGCGGCGGTATCAGCAGGGCGGCTATCAGCACGGCCGCTTTAATGGTCTTTTCCACGTCCCGTTTAAGCGTCTCTTTGCGCTCGGCATAGTAATGTTCGCTCATTTCGGGCGCGACGACTACGGCTATCGAACCTATCAGCGAGTTTGGTATAAACAGCACGGGCAGGCTCATGCCCGTAACCGCGCCGTACAGCGCCAGCGCCTCCGAACTGTCGTATCCGCACGCGCTTATCAACAGCGCGGGCAGAAAAGTCGCCACCACCGAATTTAAAAGGGAGGTGGAAGTGCGCATGGCCGTAATGGGCATCGCCGAAGCCAGAAGGGGCTTTAACTGCTCCTTGGGGTTTACAAATTTTCCGCCGTGCGTCAGATACCAGCCTACCGAAACAATAAAAGAGAATATGTAAGATATCAGAGCGGCGACCGTGGCACGCAGCGCGCCGTCCGTCGGCGTCGTCGCCGAAAAAACGAGTACGGTTCCGAGTATTACCATAACGCTGTCCTCGGCCAGCTCTATCAGGGAATATGGCAAAAACTGTTTGTTGCCCCAGAATGTTCCGCGCATTACGGCGTAAACGGAGGTGAGTATCAGCCCGGGCAGCAGCAGAACGAATATGTTCAGGCTCTCTTCGTCGGGGAAGAGGAAGGATAAAAGGTTGCGCCCGAAAAATATAATTATCGCCGCGGGCACCGTGAACATAAGCGTGCTTAAAACGCCCGCCGTCACCACCGCGTGCTTGCCGCGCGCCGTGCCCGTCGCGCTCTGCTTGGCTATCATGCGCGAAACGGTAACGGGTATGCCGCTCGAAGCCGCCGTCAGAAATACCGAAAACACCGAAAGGCAAATCTGGTAAATGCCTATGCCCTCGGCCCCGATGAGGCGCGAAAGTATTATTCTGTACGCAAACGACAGCGTCTTTTCTATCGTCGAAAAAATCGTCACCTGCGCCGCCGATCTGTAAACATTGCTTGCCATTACGTTTTATTTTACCCGCCGCGCCCGCAAAATATGTTAACAAATGTCGCATTGTGCCGCATATGATATATAAATGTTTACACTCATATGCGACAGGCCGCGCTTTTTCCGCGCAACCAAAGGCTCTTCGGCCGTCGCCGCCGAAAAAATTTTCAGCTGTCCCGTAACCGCCCGCGAAGAGGGGCAAATCTGTCCTTTAACGCCCGAGCCCTGCGCCGTGTACATTGCAAAGCCATTCGACGATTTTCCTTCAATCGCCGCAAAGACGGGAAGGGAGGCGGCGCGACTTGCCGCGTTCAACGGCGGCGTCGTCTGGCCGTGCCGAAAAATTTATCTTTATTGAAGCGTTTTTAATAAGTGTCTGTAAAATTAATTTTTGCGCGGAGCGCGTCGTTCGGCGCGGCGGATATAACAAAATTTTCTCAAATGCCATAAAATAAAGTAACCCACACAATTTTTACGGAGGTAAAAAATGTCCTTTTTTTCTAACTTTCAATCCTCGCAGTGTCCGGGTACGATAACGGGCAATGCGTTGAACGGACTGTGCGAAAAGGTCTGCATTCAGGCGCAGAAAATTTTCGATGCCTGCATCAAACAGATACAGATAGAAAATTACACTCTCACCTTAACCGACCTCACGCCCGCCAATCCTACATACCCTCTCACATTCATAAGCGCGCGCTCCGCGTCGTCGTCAGGCACCATAACTTCCCTCTCGGTCGACCGCCTCGCCGACAAGCCGGGCTGTGCGCGCGTGCAGGCCACAATCTCCATTCCCGTCGAAGTCGTCTATACAGACGCCAACGGCGTGGAGGGGGTGGCCCAGTCCACAATCTCGGTTACGGAAGATGTTCTTTTATCCGTCCCCGCTCCGTCTATAATGCCCTACCGTGTCACGGCGGAAACTTCGGCCGTATGCGCCGAAGGCACCTTCAACACAGACGGCGGAACGTTTACCGTAAACGCCTGCATAACGGTCATATTAAAGGTTTCCATCGACGTGCAGATTCTTCTTCCGTCGTACGGCTACTGCGCCATTCCTCCCGCCCAGGACTTCTCAAAGGAGGTATGCGCGGGCTTCTTCGAACTGCCTTTGTACCCTCAGGCAAAATCGTGCAACAAGTGCAAGTAGAGGTATGCTGAAAGCGGCGCAGCCCCCGGCTGCGCCGCATATTTTGCGCTTTTTATAGTACTATGTCACGCATAATTGCCTATTTAATGGACATAAATCAAATTTTTGTCTATTATTTTTGTTGCGGCAAAAAATACTTTAAAACGCAAAAAATTTGTGCTACAATATATGCATGAACATTTTCGCCATAAGCGATCTGCACCTTTCCGGCCTTGCGGACAAGCCCATGGACGTATTCGGCCGCAACTGGGAAGGGCATTTTGAAAAGATAAAAACCGACTGGAAAAATAAAGTGACGGCGGAGGACGTCGTCCTCGTCTGCGGCGATATCAGCTGGGGCACCACGCTCGAAGAGGGTCTGCACGATGTTTATTCTTTAAAGGAGCTCCCCGGCAAAAAAGTTTTCATCCGCGGTAACCACGACTACTGGTGGAACGGCATTACCAAACTTCGCCGCGCCGCGCCCGACGGCACCTTTTATTTTCTCCAGAACGACTGCGTAAAATTCGGCAACGTAATCATCTGCGGTTCGCGCGGATGGGCGTGCCCGGGCAGTCCCGACTACACCGAACACGACGAAAAATTATACCTCCGCGAAGTCGAGCGCTTCAGGCTGTGCTTTAAGGAGGTGGATAAAATCAGGCAGGAAGGCGACATCTTAATTGCGCTCATTCACTACCCGCCCATGGGGCTCAAACTCCAGCCCACGCTCTTCACCCAGCTCTTCGAAGAGCAGGGTGTAAACAAAGTCGTCTTCGGCCACCTTCACGGCGACGTCTTTTTCCCCTTCCGTCATGTAAGGGGAGGCATAGAATATATTCTCACTTCCTGCGACAAGGTCGGCTTCGTCCTCCAGAAAATTCTGTAGCCGCCGCATTGGGCGCGGCGCCGCGCCCCTGTACATTTTTTATAAAAAAATTTTTGATTTTTCCCTTTACATTTTGCGCGTTTAATGATATACTTTTAAAAATAAATCAAGTAATCGGCGGAAAGTAAATTGGCTACTCTCAAAAGACAAATACTATCAACTTTTATGTGACCCGTTGGCGGAATTGTTATCTGTAGGTATTATGGATAATTATTTCCGCTTTTTTTATGTTCGGCAAAAATTTGCATCGCATAATGCAGCTTCCTCAGCTTGTGCCCGGAATGACAAGTAATAACGGCTGACCCGTTTTTCCGCTTTAAATTTGCAAAATATATTTTTAAGGATATACAAAAATGCTCAAATCAAAAGATCTGCTTGGTCTGCGCGACATCACCGCCGAAGAGATCACCGAAATTTTAGATCTCGCCGAGTCTTACAAAAGACAGGTAAAAGCGGGCGACAAAAAGTTTTCAGACCTCAAGGGCAAAACTCTCGTCACGCTGTTTTATGAAAACAGCACGCGCACGCGCACCTCGTTCGAGCTCGCGGGCAAATACCTCGGCGCGCACGAAGTCAACATTTCCGCGTCGTCCAGCTCCGTTCAGAAGGGCGAAACGCTCATAGACACGGGCAAGACGCTCGACGCGCTGCAAACCGATTTCATCGCCATCCGCCATCCCATGGCGGGCGCGCCCCATCTTTTGGGCAAAACGGTCAGAGCCTCCGTCCTCAACGGCGGCGACGGCATGAACGAGCATCCCACCCAGGCGCTTTTAGACATGCTCACCATGCGCGAAACTTTCGGCTCGCTCACGGGGCTCAAGGTCGCCATTATGGGCGATATAAAGCACAGCAGGGTGGCAAAATCCAACCTCTTCGGTCTCTCCAAAATGGGCGCCGAAGTATGGGTGTACGCTCCCAGAACGCTCATCCCCGCGGGCTTTGACGAACTCGGCGCGCATATCGCCCGCTCGCGCGAGGAAGCTATCGACAGCGCAAACGTCGTCATGGGCCTGAGAATTCAGCTCGAGCGCCAGTCCGGCGGGCTGTTCCCTTCGCTGTCCGAATACTCGCAGTTCTACGGCGTAAAGGATAATATGTTAAAACTTGCCGCGCCCAATGCAATAATCATGCACCCCGGCCCCGTCAACCGCGGCATAGAGCTCACGCCTTCGCTCATCGACGGCGAACAGAGCAGAATAGAAGACCAGGTAACTTCGGGTCTCAGCGTGCGCATGGCCGCGCTTAAATTGCTTTGCGAATACAGGGAGAAGAACGGCTTATGAAAACTCTCATCAAAAACGGCAGCGTGGTATTCAAAGACTGCGTAAAGAAAAACGACATACTCATAGAAAACGGCAAAATAATCGCCCTCGGCGAAGAAATATCCGGCGCGGACGAAGTAATAGACGCCGCGGGCAAAACGGTCATTCCCGGAATAATCGACATGCACGTCCATCTCCGCGAACCCGGCTTCGAGGGCAAGGAGGACATAGCCTCCGGCTCGCTCGCCGCAGTCGCGGGCGGAGTCACTCAGGTCTGCTGCATGCCCAACACCAACCCCGTGTGCGACAACGCCGTCGTGGTCAACTATATAATAAACAGGGCAAAGGAAGCAGACCTCTGCAAAGTGCGCCCCATCGGCGCAATCACCCGCGGTGAGGCGGGCGAAAGCCTTTCAGATATCGGCAAAATGGCCAAGGCGGGCGCAGTCGCTCTCTCGGACGACGGAAAATCGGTCATGAATTCGCTCATCATGCGCCTTGCCATGGAATACGCCTCCGACTTCAACCTTAAATGCCTCTGCCATTGCGAGGATTTGTCCCTCGTCGACGGCGGCGTCGTCAACGAAGGCTACAACTCCACGCTCTGCGGCCTCAAGGGTCAGCTGAGGGCGGTGGAGGATATAATGATCTCCCGCGACATCTGCCTCGCGCAGAGCCTCAGCGTCCCCGTGCACATCTGCCACGTATCCACTTATTCGGGCGTTGAAATTATCCGCGCGGCAAAAAAGAACGGCGTTCAGGTCACTGCGGAAACCTGCCCGCACTACTTCATTTTAACCGACGATATAATAACAAACTTCGATACTTACACCAAAGTCAGCCCTCCCGTCAGGGAAGAGCGCGATCGCCAGGCCATAATCGAAGGCCTCAAGGATGGCACGCTCGACTGCATAGTCACCGACCACGCGCCCCATTCAAAGAAGGATAAGGAGGTTGAGTACAACCTTGCCGCCTTCGGCATGAGCGGACTCGAAACGAGCTTTGCATTGAGCTACACTTACCTCGTAAAGAGCGGAATACTCACCCTGCCCCAGCTTATGTGCAAGATGAGCTATAACCCCGCCAAGGTTCTCGGCCTCGAGGGAGGAGAGATAAAGGTGGGCGGCGTTGCGGACCTTGCAATCGTCGACATAGACGCAAGCTACGAAATCGACGGCGAAAAATTCTATTCCAAGGGCAAAAATACCCCCTTCAACGGCTACAAAGTTTACGGCAAAGTGTGCTACACTATTGTCGACGGCAAAATCAAGTTTGATTTGAGCAAAATGCAATAAAAAATTTTTTTGCGGGCGATGCCGGCCATTGGCCTATTAGCTCAAAAGCCACTGTATTATCTATTTCCCTGTGTCATACTGAGCGGAGTATCCGCAGGGTACGCAGTCGAATGTATCTTGCATTGAGAAAAATCAGGCAAGATCTTTCGACTTCACTCACTGCGTTCGTTGCGCTCAAGATGACAAAGAGTGCACCCCTAATCCCTGAAATCAAAATCAATCTAAGGTATTATTATGATAGACAGATTAATTGACAGAATCATTGAACTTCAAAATCCCACCTGCGTCGGCCTCGACACAGATTTTTCCTATCTCCCCGAAGAGCTCCGCGAAGGCATAGCCACCTTCGAAGGCGTAGCCGAAGGGCTGATAGAATTCAACATGAACATCATCGACAAGGTGTGCGACATTGTCCCCGCAGTCAAAGTTCAGGTTGCCTACTATGAACAGTACGGCTATGAAGGCCTGCGCGCCTTCGACTACACCGTCAACTACGCCGCAGGCCGCGGCATGTTCGTCATTGCCGATTGCAAGCGCAACGACATAGGCTCCACGGCTTCCTGCTATTCCAAGGCCTACCTCGGCGTGACGGATATCAACGGCAAAAAAATAAAGGCCTTCCCCGCCGACATGCTTACGGTCAACGGCTACCTCGGCACGGACGGCATCGCGCCCTTTATCGAAGATTGCAAAAAGAACGACAAGGGCATCTTCGTCCTCGTAAAAACTTCCAACCCTTCGTCGGGCGAACTTCAGAACTTAAAGCTCGAAGACGGCAAATGCATCTACGAGCATATGGGTAAGCTCGTTCAGGAGTGGGGCAAGGACACGATAGGCAAGTACGGCTATTCCGATGTCGGCGCCGTCGTCGGCGCAACCCATCCCGAGGAAGCGGCAAATTTACGCGCCCAACTTAAAAACACATTCTTCCTCATTCCCGGCTACGGCGCTCAGGGCGGCAACGCGCAGATGCTCAAATGCTGCTTCGACGAACGCGGCCTCGGCGGCATAGTCAACAACTCGCGCGGCATAATCTGCGCCTATAAAAAGCCCCAGTACAGCGGCATGACGTATGCCGAAGCCGCCCGCGCGGCCTGCATCGACATGCAGCAGGATTTAGAGTCGGCTATAGGTAAAATGGGCAGATGAAGGAACTTATCGCAAAAGTAAAACAAAACGGGCAGATAGCCCGCGGCATATACCTGATGACTATCACCCTCCCCGAAGAGGTGCCAGTCAAAGGCGGCCAGTTTTTAAATATCGCCACGGGCAACCCCGCCAACCTTTTAAAGCGCCCCTTCGGCATAATGAGGAAGGAGGGGAAGGATATAACCTTTTGCTACCAGCTCAAGGGCGAAGGGACGATATGCCTTTCCAAGGCGCAGGCGGGCAACGAACTCGCCGTAACGCTCCCCCTCGGCAACGGGTTTGACATCCCCGAAAGCGCTCAAAAAATCGCCGTCGTCGGCGGCGGTGTGGGAATTTTCCCCCTTCTGTCCGTCGAGGAAAGTGTAAAGGGCAAAAAATATTACTCCTACATAGGTTTCCGCGGCGCAGAGTACGCCTGCCTTACCGATGATTTCAAGGCGGCGTCCGAGCGGCTGACGGTGGTCACCGATGACGGCAGCATAGGCCAAAAAACCAACGCCGTCGCGGCCTTCCTTTCGGAATATCAAGATATAAAGCCCGACCTTATAATCTCCTGCGGCCCGCCCGTAATGCTCCGCGCGCTCAAGGCGCAGCTTAAGGAAAAGGGCATTTCAACGCCCTGCCTCGTGTCGCTCGAAGAGCGCATGGGATGCGGCATAGGCGCCTGCCTCGTCTGCGTCTGCAAAAAGGCGGACGGCCAAAACGCGCGCGTCTGCAAGGACGGCCCCGTATTCGACATCAACGAGGTGCAACTGTAATGGCAAATTTAAAGGTCAATATCTGCGGGGTTGAATTCAAAAACCCCGTAATAGCCGCCAGCGGCACTTTCGGCTTCGGCAGGGAATTTAACGAAATCTACGATATCTCCTGCATAGGCGGCGTGTCCACCAAGGGCACCACGATAGAGCCCCGCCTAGGCAATCCCGTGCCGAGAATAGCGGAGGGCTCCTCGGTCATTTTAAACGCCGTCGGCCTCCAGAACCCCGGCGTCGAACATTTCATAAAGGACGATTTGCAGTTTTTAAAGGATAAAGGCGTCGTTGTCATCGCCAACGTGGCGGGCAACACGCTTGAAGATTATCAGCTCATCTGCCGCAGACTCAACGGACTTGTGGACATGGTGGAGCTCAATATCTCCTGCCCCAACGTTCACGCGGGCGGCATGGCCCTCGGCATAAAGCCTCAGAACATTAAGGAAGTAACATCTCTCACAAAGGCAGAGCTTACAAAAACTCCCTTAATCGTCAAGCTTTCGCCCAATGTAGAGAGCATCCCCGTCAACGCAAGGGCGGCGGAGGAGGGCGGCGCCGACTGCATTTCGCTCGTCAACACTTTCACTGGCATGGTAATCGACCTTGAAAAGCGCAGGCCTATAATCGCCAATAACACGGGCGGCGTTTCGGGCGCGGGCATAAAGCCCATAGCCCTCCGAATGGTGTACGAGGCGGCTCACGCCGTAAAAATTCCCGTCATAGGCATGGGCGGCATAGCCTCGGGGCGCGACGCGCTCGAATTCATGTGTGCCGGCGCAAAGGCGGTGCAGGTTGGCACGGCAAACTTTACGGACGCTTTGGCCATGCCCCGCATAATAAGCGAAATGAACGACTGGCTCGATTGCCACAACATTTCCGACGTCAAAGAAATAGTCGATACATTAAAATTAAATTAAAGCTAAATAAATTATGTTTTTACCCTCATTGTCATCTTGAGCGGAGCTGTGCGGGCAATGCCCGCACAGCGAAGTCGAAAGATCTTGTTCGGTAAAATGCAAAGCAGGATTTTTGCGTAGTGCGCTCGCCCCATTGTCGGCCGCAAACGCGGCCAGATACGTTCGACTGCGCTCAGTATGACAATGGGGGCTTATAATAAAACGGCCTTAAAACTTTGAATATTTGTAAGACCAACCCAAGGAGAAAATACAATGTCACTCACCTATAAACAGCAATTCATTAAATTCATGGTGCAAAGCGGCGTGCTTAAGTTCGGCCAATTCACTTTAAAAAGCGGCCGTCTCGCGCCCTATTTCATCAACACGGGCAACTACAAAACGGGTTCCCAGCTTTCCAAACTCGGCGAATATTACGCCGCATGCATAGCCGAACACAAAATCGACGCCCAGACGCTCGTCGGCCCCGCATATAAGGGTATTCCCCTCGCGGTGTCTGCGGCTGTGTCGCTCTGGAATAACCACAATATCGACGTAAACTACTGTTTCGACCGTAAGGAAGTTAAGGACCACGGCGAAGGCGGCCTGTTCGTGGGCAAACAGATAGAAGACGGCGAAAAGGTGCTCATAATCGAGGACGTAATGACGTCCGGCAAGGCCCTGCGCGAAATTCTGCCCAAGCTCGAACAGCAGGCAAAGGTAAACGTTGTCGGCATGGTCATCTCCGTCGACCGCATGGAAAAAGGCTTAAATTCCGACCTCTCAGCCGTGCAGGAAGTATACCGCGATTTCGGCATAAAGGTGTATTCCATAGTTACCATGCAGGACATAATCGACGCCATCGAGCAGGGAATTATTGAAGGTAAGGAATACCTTACTGCAATGAAGGAATACCGCGCGCAGTACGGCGTCAACTGAAATTAAATATCAAATGCAAAAAAGCAACCGCGGATATGACGCGGTTGCTTTTTTGCATGAAATTTTAAGTTTTACAGAGCGCAGAACGCATACCCTTCATTGCGGAAGTATTCAATCACGCTTTTAAGCGCCTTTGCCGTGGGGGTCTTGCTCGTTCCGTCGTGGCATAAAAGCACAACTTTTGTCTTGCCCGCAGAAGACTTTTTTGCTTCTTCCAAAAGTTGTTCGGGCGTTGCCCCCGCAATCTCGGCGTCGCGCAAAGATGCGTTCCAGTCAACGTAAGTATACCCGGCCTTTAAAACTGCGGACACAAGATTTCCGGCTATGTTATAACTCCCCCCGGGAAATCTGTAAATCGTGCTCCGCTCTCCCGTAACGCTCTCTATAACGTCGTTGCATTTTTCAATGTCTTCAAGCAGGGCGGCTGGGGAGGCGTAGATGCTCTTATAGTCGTGCGAATAGCTGTGCACGCCTATCGCGTGCCCTTCGTCGTGCATGCGCTTTAAAATTTTCTCGCGGCCATTAACGCTCCTGCCCACGATAAAAAAAGTCGCTTTAACCTTTTCTTGCTTCAGAGTGTCTAAAATGAGCGGCGTTACCCTGTCGCTCGGCCCGTCGTCAAAGGTAAGATATATTCTGCTCTCCGCGCAGTCGGCATAGCTTATATTAATCGGCGGCCGGTTATACATGGCAAAGTAATGCAAAAGTATGGCCGAAAAAATAATCATAAACGCGGTAAACGCGCCTATCTTTTTGTTCATGTCCTTATTTTGCGCAGATTTCCATAAAATACAAGCGCCGCGCGGCAAATTTTGCCGCGCGGCGCTCAATTTACCGATATTATAAGCCCTTGTGCCCGTAGAGTTCTGCATATGTTTTGCGGCGCAGGTCAAAATAAAAAATTTGTGTAAATTTTTTGTGACCGTTTTTTCATTATTAATTAACAAAAAATAAGCGTCAATATGATATAATGTGGTTATATTCATACTATAAGCATTGTTAAATGATAATTTATCGCAAAAAATTCATTTAAGGGAGACGGTAAATGTTTAAACTTTACAAAAACTTGAAACCGCTCGACTGGCTACTCGTTGCTCTAATCGTAGGCATCACCGTGGCGCAGGTCTACTTCACCATGGAACTCATCGACCAGATTTCCGCAATAATCGGCGCCATTCAGGCGGTCAGCCTCGGCCTCGGCACCACGGCCGATATCTGGCGCGAAGGCGGGCTCATGCTGGCGTTTGCGGTATGCAGTTCGCTGTGTCAGGTAATTTCGGGAATGGCGGCGTCCTTTGTCGCCAGCAGACTTTCGGCCGCGCTCAGGAGCAAGGTGTATGCAAAGGTAGAAAGCTTTTCCATTGCGGAAATAAATAAATTCTCCACGGCTTCGCTCATAACGCGCACCACAAACGATATTCAGCAGATACACATGGCCAACATCCTCGTGCTGAGAATGCTCGTGTACGCGCCCGTCATGGCCATATGGGCCATATGCAAAATCAACGCCTCCAGCGCAGAGCTGACTACGGCAACCGCCGTCGCGGTCGTTGTCCTCGTCGTTCTCATTATCACCATAATGCTGACGGTTCTCCCCAAATTCAAGCTCATGCAAAAGCTTACCGACAGACTCAACGGCGTCACGCGCGAAAATCTCACCGGCATACGCGTCGTCCGCGCATACAATGCCGAAGATTATCAGGAAGAAAAATTCGACAAGGTCAACGGTGATTTCACCAAAACCCAGCTGTTCACCGGCCGCGTAATCGCGCTTATGAGCCCGGTAATGATGCTCGTCATGAACGGTCTCACGCTCGCCATCTATTGGATAGGCGCGTCGCTCATGAATGCGGGCGAAATTCAATATCAGACCGTCGTCTCCTTCATGACGCTTGCATCGCAGGTGGTAATGGCCTTTTTAATGCTTTTGATGATGTTCATTCTGCTGCCCCGCGCGCAGGTTGCGGCCAACAGAATAAACGAAGTGCTCGAAACTCCCCTTTCGATTGCCGACCCCGAAACCGAACAGCCCGTCACCGAAAAGGGTACGGTTGAATTCAGGGACGTAAGTTTCCGCTATCCCGATGCCGAGGCCGCCGTTTTCGAACATATTTCGTTCAGGGCGGAAAAGGGTCAGACAGTCGCCTTTATAGGCAGCACGGGCAGCGGCAAGTCCACGCTCATAAACCTCGTTCCCCGTTTTTACGACGCAACCGAGGGCGAGGTGCTCGTCGACGGCGTGAATGTCAAAAAATTAAAGCAGAGCACCCTTCATAACAAAATAGGCTATGTCCCCCAAAAGAGCGTGCTCTTCACGGGCACTGTGGCCGACAATATAAATTTCGGCGGCAAGGCAAACCGCGAAGAAATTATAGAAGCGGCAAAAATCGCAGAAGCCGACGGGTTCATAAACAATATGGAAGAGGGGTATGATAGCCTCATAGCCCAGGGCGGCAAAAACGTTTCGGGCGGACAGAAACAAAGAATTTCTATCGCCCGCGCCGTTGCTGCAAAGCCGGAAATCATGATTTTCGACGACAGCTTTTCCGCGCTCGACTATAAGACGGATAAAAAGGTGCGCGAAAATCTGAAGGAGCGTCTGGGCGAGACCACCAATCTCATCGTCGCCCAGCGCATAGGAACGATAATGGACGCCGACAAGATAATCGTGCTCGACAAGGGCAAGGCCGTCGGCGAAGGAACGCACGCCGAACTTTTAAAGACGTGCGACGTCTATAAAGAGATAGCCCTTTCGCAGCTATCCGAGGAGGAACTCGGCTTATGAATCACGGACCAACAAGATACAACGTAACAAAGCTTGAAAAGGGCGAGTTCAGCAAAAATATAGTCAGGCTCGCGGCATATATGCGCCGCTATCTCATTCCCGTAGCGGTATCGCTCATATTCACCGTCGCAGCGACTGTAATTTCCATCTACGCCCCGCAGGTGCTTTCCGACCTCGTGGACGTCATAACGGGCGGCATCACCGTGGCCGGCGTAAACATAAACATGACCGAGCTCGCGCGCTTTGCCGTAATCCTCATCGTTTTCTACGTCTGCAACGCGCTCTGCACATATGTTTCAAGTTTTATAATGACTACCATATCGCAGAATATGTGCAGGGGGTTGCGCTCGGAAATTTCCAACAAAATCAATAAAGTACCTTTAAAATACTTTGATTCCCACCCCTACGGCGACACTCTTTCAAGGGTGACCAACGACGTGGATACCATAGGCAACTCAATGCAGCAGGCCGTTTCCATGGTTGTGCAGTCGGTGTGTATGCTCATCGGCGTGCTTATCGCCATGTTCGTAACCTGCTGGCAGCTCGCCCTTTCTGTGCTCATAATAGTGCCTTTAATGGCAATATTGCTCTTCGTCATAATGAAATTCTCCCAGCCCCAGTTCAGAAAGCAACAGGACGAACTGGCCGTGCTCAACGGCAAGGTGGAGGAAAATTATTCGGGTCAGCTCGTCAT